>CAZQCB010000035.1:8011-9846 GCA_964592265.1 uncultured Candidatus Peribacteria bacterium
AAATCTCGTATGTCACCTGTGACCGATCCCATCGCAGATTTACTGACGCGCGTGCGCAATGCGCAGCATGCGCGGAATACGGGATGTCATTGTCCCTGGTCACGACACAAGGAGGAGCTCTGCACGCTCCTCAAAGCGGAAGGGTACCTCTCTCTGGTGGAGATCGAAGGAGAGGGAAAAGAAAAAACCATCATGATCACCTTTGCGAGCGACAGGCCTCCCCTGATGCTTCGCCGCGTGAGTAAGCCTGGTCGCCGTGTCTACATGGGGAAGAAGGAACTCCGGCCAGTGCTCCGTGGCATGGGGATGGCAATCGTAACGACGAGCCAGGGTCTCATGACGGATCGGGAAGCAAGAGAGAAGGGAGTGGGAGGGGAAGTCCTTTGTACGGTCAGTTAATTGTTTACTGGTTTACTTGTTTTCTCGTTTGCTGGATATGTCCCGTATCGGTGCCAAGGCTATCGCGCTTCCCTCCGGAGTCACTGTGAGTGTCTTAGGGACCGTAGTGACTGTGAAAGGAACGAAGGGCGAACTCACACTAGAGCTGCTCCCCGAGGTGAAGGTAGATGCAGCAGAGAAGGAGGTGAAGGTGAGCCGGACGGGGGATTCCCGCGATGAGCGCGCACGACATGGGCTCACTCGTGCACTGCTTGCGAGCATGGTGCAGGGGGTGAGCAAAGGGTACGAGAAGCGACTCGAAATCATCGGTGTTGGTTTCAAGGCACAGGGGAAGGGAAAGAGTGTAACGCTTCAACTTGGCTTCTCTCACCCCATCGAGTACAAGGCGCCTCCAGGTGTGGAGATCCAGAACGATGCGGAGAATAAACAGATTCTCGTGATCTCCGGGATCGATAAGCAGCGCGTGGGGCAGGTCGCGGCGGATATTCGTTCCTACCGTCCACCTGAGCCGTACAAAGGTAAAGGCATCCGTTATACCGATGAGTACGTCCGTCGCAAAGTTGGAAAGGCGGCGGTGAAGACCACAGTTTAGTTCCCTCTCCATTCAATGCTTACGAAGAAGCTCCAGAGTCGGCTAAGGAGAAAGCGGCGCATTCGTGCGCGGGTCCGTGGGACGGGGGAGCGACCACGCCTCTCGGTCTATCGGTCACTCACAAACCTGTATGTCCAAGTGATTGATGATGACGCAGGGAAGACGCTCGTTGCGTCCTCTCTCAAAGAGGCGAAAGCGAAGCTTTCCACCGAGGGTGCGAAAAAGCTTGGTACGCTCCTTGCGAAGAAAGCGAAGACGAAGAAGGTCGAGAAAGTCGTATTCGATCGCAATGCGTACAAGTACCATGGTCGCATAAAAGCTTTAGCCGATGCTGCCCGTGAGGGAGGATTACAATTCTAAATTCCTAATTCCTAATTCCTAATTCCTAATTCCGAAACATGGCCAAATCCACTCGTGATGATCAACGGCGAGGAAAGCGCTCCCGGGAACCCAAGGAGACCGATGAGCACGTCCTCCAGGTCGCGCGAGTCACGCGCGTCGTGAAAGGGGGCCGCAGGATGCGTTTCCGTGTTGCGGTTGTGATCGGCAATCGGCAGGGGAAGGTGGGCATTGGCATTGGCAAAGCGGCGGAGGTGCAGGCTGCGGTGCAGAAGGCATCCGCGCAGGCGCGCCGCCACATGATCCGCGTTCCCCTCGTCAAAGGAACCATTCCGCACGAGATCGATTGCAAATTCAAGGCTGCACGCATCCGGATGCTTCCTGCGGGGGAGGGGACAGGGATTATTGCTGGAGGTGCCCTCCGTCCCATTCTGGAGCTCGCTGGAGTGAAGAACATCCTTTCAAAGAGGTATGGGTCGAGTAACCAGCTCGTGAATGCCCAGGC
>CAZQCB010000036.1:0-1170 GCA_964592265.1 uncultured Candidatus Peribacteria bacterium
AAACTCGAAGCACGAAGCACGAAATCCGAAACAAATTCGAAATTCGAAATTCGAATTTTCGAAACAAGATTTTTCGGATTTCGATATTCTGATTTCGGATTTTCTTTCCTCATGCTACTCTGAATTCCTCTTTTCAAGGCATGCAAGTTACTCTCAAGAAACTCGCTCAGGCACGGACGCAGGTGACAGTGGTCTTTGATGAGCAACAAGCGAAGACTGCAGAGGATGCGGCGGTGAAGGGTCTCGGCGCAGCGCTCAAGGTGAAGGGATTCCGTCCGGGGCAAGCTCCTCTTGCGCTCCTTCGAGAACACCTCTCCGCGGAGCGCATCCGGGAAGAAACCGTGCATCAGCTCCTTCCGGGGGCGATGGAGGACATTCAGGAAAAAGGCATACGGCCGATCGTGACCCCAAGGGTGGAACTCACTGCGTTACAGCCTCTCACACTGCTGATCACACTCGTCGAGAAGCCCGAAGTCCGTGTGGACGTGAAGAAGATTCAGGCTGCTCCGGTGAAGGAGGGGAAGAGTGCTAATGAGTCACAGCTCCTTGACCTCGTTTCAGAGCATACGAAGGTCGATCTCGCCCCGGAACTCATTGATGAAGAAGTGCGGGAGCTTGCAACCGGCCACATCCGGAAGCTCGAACAAGCAGGGATTTCTTTTGAGAAGTGGTTACAGGATGGCAAGAAATCTCCGGAAGATTTTCTGAAAGAACTGCGCGGCATTGCTGAGAAACGCCTGCGGATTCGCTTTGGGATTTCTTTTCTCATGGAAGAGTGGAAAATAGCGGTTTCTGACGAAGAAGTGAGCAGAGCGGTTTCGGCCCTTCTCTCACCACTCGCCACTTCTGAGCAGGAAACCCTGCGAACGCTCTACCAACCTAGGGGCAGGGCTTTTGAACAATTTAAATATCAGAAGATGGTGGAGAAAGTTATGGCCCGCCTGCATGGACACTCTCCTTCCCCGCATCAGGGGTCTTCGACCAACGAGCCTGGATGAGCCGCTCGGGATTGGCATCGTGCAACATGCGGCAATTGCACTTATGAATGTTCACCGTCCCTGTGCGGGTGATGAAACCGATAATGGGAACATGCTTTTCTTCCTCTCCCTGAGGATCACAGCATTTCGCGAAACGATGGGGGAGCAGAGTGTCTGCCTCGAGTTCTATGGG
>CAZQCB010000036.1:1270-4161 GCA_964592265.1 uncultured Candidatus Peribacteria bacterium
CACAGCATTTCGCGAAACGATGGGGGAGCAGAGTGTCTGCCTCGAGTTCTATGGGACTCTCCTTGTGGCTGTGCAGTGAGGGGGCCTTCGACTGCGTATCGTTCTTCCTCCAGTGCCTCTGCTCCAGAGAGCGTGTTTCTTGCGGAAGGAGAGGCTTCTCCATGCGCAAGAATGTTCTGAGTTTCGATCGTGCTTCTCCTGTCCGGACAATCTGGAGCCATTGGGGGGAGGGGCGGGGAATTTTCTGCTTCAGGATCTCGACCATGTCCCCGTTCTCCAGTGTCCGGTCAATCGGGGCGATAGTGCCATTCACTTTCGCGGAACGGAAACAGAGCCCGACATCCGTGTGCACGCGGAAGGCGAAATCGAGTGGTGTTGCTCCTTTCGGGAGCTCAATCGGATCTCCCTGCGGTGTTAACACGTAGATGCGGTCGGAGAGAACGTCGCTCAGAGCTTCTTCACTCCCCTGTGATGTGATGGAGAGCTTCCGTAAGGCACGCATGCGTTCCTCCCAGAGTTTGTATTGGGAGAGATCCTCTCTTCCTCCTTCCTTGTAATTCCAGTGTGCTGCAATGCCGTATTCTGCTTCCTCATGCATATCCTGCGTGCGGATCTGGATCTCCACGGGAAGCGAGGGGTCCCGCACGTTCAAACCCAAGACAGTCGTATGCAGTGAGCGATAGCCGTTCGGTTTCGGGAAGGCGATGTAGTCCTTCACACGATGGAGGATCGGACGATAGGTCCGGTGGATCATCCCCAGCACCTGGTAGCATTCCTCTTCGTTCTCGACGAGGATGCGCAGTCCGAAGAGATCGTGAAGATCTGTCATGGCGCTGCATCCTTTCTGCTGCATCTTCCGGAAGATGCTAAAAGGATGCTTCTCGCGTGCGAGAATTTCCGTTCTCTTTCCTTCTTGCATCAGGAGACGCTTGAGTGAACGGGCGCTCTCGGTGAGAAAGGATCCCTGCTGCTTGCGCAGGGCTTTCAGTCCTGTCTCGATTTCCGCTGCTTCTTCCGGAAAAAGAAGGGAGAACGCGAGCGTTTCTAAACTGTACTTGAGCGAGTACATACCGAGCCGTGCTGCCATGGGGGCAAACACATCAAGCACTTCGCGCGCGAGCGCACGTTGATGTTTTTGATCGGCAATGGATGTGTGCTGGAGCATGTGCCAGCAATTGTGGAGCCAGATCAGGAGCACGCGGACGTCTCCGGAGAGGGCGAGTGCCATTTTTCGGAGGTATGCCGGAGAGTAGGTGGAGGCCCGACCGGATCCTCGCTCGAGCACAGCGAGGGAGGAGATGGTGCGCACGACTCTTTTTCCAAATCGTCGTTCGATTTGCTGGAGGTCTTCCTTTGTGTGAGCGTACTGCAGGAGTGCCGTCGTGATCGTGCGTGCATCGGGGTGGAGATGAAGGAGCGATCGTGCAATTTTCTCCACATGGATGATGAGCGGCGAGCCTTCTGCCGAGATTCTCCCCTCGTAGAGATTCCTCGCACATTCGTAGGCATCCTGCACGTTCTCTCTCTCTTCCTTGGAGAGGTAAGCGGCTGCCTCTTTGAGGAGAGGGGGGATGAGCGGCATGCGCAATGAAAGACAGGAGAAGTGCGATGATAGCATGAAGCGGAGAGGGACATTCTCGGTAGTTGCGCTAGACTGCCCTGTGTATGCTTGGCATCTTTGATTCCGGCTTCGGAGGGCTCACGGTGCTCCGGGAGCTGCGCGCGCTCCTCCCGGATCTCTCTCTCCTGTACCTCGGGGATAGCGCCCGTACGCCCTATGGGGACCGGAGTAGGGAAGTCGTGACGCAGTGTACGAAGGAATGCTGCAGCTTCCTCTTCTCGCGCGGATGTTCCCTTATCATCCTCGCGTGCAATACGGCGTCGGCGGAGACACTGAGGGAATTGCAGCAGGAATGGCTCCCCACCCTCCGGGGAAATCCCAAATCCCAAATCCCAAATCCCAAGAACATTATCGGGGTAGTACGGCCGCTTGCGGAGGAAGCGGTGCTGCACACGAAGAACAATCGCATTGCGGTTACCGGGACGCGAAGCACCGTGGAGTCGGGGGCATACGTTGAGGAATTGAAGAAGTTGAAACCTGAGGTCACAGTCATTCAACAGGCCTGTCCTCTCCTCGTTCCGCTCGTTGAGGAGGGATGGGAGAGAAAACCCGAGACGCGGAAAATTCTTCGCACGTACCTTGCCTCGGTGAAATCAGCAAATCCCGATGTACTCATTCTCGGGTGTACCCACTATGAAGTGCTCCATCCTCTTTTCCAGCAGAATATGGGGAAGCGCTGCACCGTACTCCACTCCCCCTCCATTGTTGCGGAGAAGCTCCGGGATTACCTCCAGAGGCACCCGGAGTATGATTCCTCGACCCCGCATTCCTCTGAGGTGCACTTCCTCACGACGGGAGATCCTGAGCGGTTCCGGAAGGTGGGGGAGAGATTCTATGGGGGAAAAATGGAACGGGTCGAGAGGGTGGAAGTATAGGGAAGGCAGATAGGGAGGCCACGAGACTGGTTCTTGCACACAAAACGGGGAATTGCTACAATTCTTTGCCGCCAATGCTCACAAGACCCGCTAAGAAAAAGCTCATAGGCAAGCACCGTCTGCACGAAAAAGACACGGGCTCCCCACATGTGCAAGTAGCTATTCTCACGATGGAGATCGACCTCCTGGCGAAACACTTGCAGGAGCATGCAAAAGATGAATCCGCACGCCGCGGCCTCCTCGCAAAGGTCGCCCAGCGCAGGAAGATCCTGAATTACCTCAAAATGCATAAGCCGAAGGAGTATGAGAGAGTGGTGGAGGCGAATAAGCTCCGGAAATAATTCATGGGAGGGAAACCTATAGGTTTCCCTCCCATGAGCCCACCCTTCCAAGAA
>CAZQCB010000036.1:4171-9404 GCA_964592265.1 uncultured Candidatus Peribacteria bacterium
CGGCAAAGCCGCACTTCGCGCATCTGTTTTCTATAGCTAAACTTTCGTGTATCCTTCTTTCCAGTTCCTTCCCTCCAACGCTCAAGTTCTTGCTTCCTGGGTTTACGTTTGATTCTTTGATGGTCATCCTGAGGTGACACGCATCTCGAAGGATCGCATGTGAATCCATTGTAAGTAAGACTGCACGCTGGAGGAAAGAATCTCTGAAATTCTTTCCCCTTCCTCGTATGCCCACATCATCGGTTGCAGCAAAGGAATATACCCTCGAGCTCGGGAACGAGCGGCTTATCTTTCGTACCGGGCTTCTTGCCTCCCAAGCGAATGCCTCTGTTGTTTGTCAATACGGAGACACCGTTGCCTTGAGTAACTGCACTGTCTCTGCAAAGCCGCGTGAGGGAGTGGATTTTCTCCCCCTCCAGGTTGTCTACCAGGAGAAGTACTATGCGGGGGGGAAGATTGCCGGGAGCAGATTCCGCAAGCGTGAGGGGAGACCCGGAGATGATTTTGTCCTCCTCGGCCGGGTCATTGATCGCGGCTTACGTCCGATGTTCCCCAAGCACATCCGCAACGACATTCAGGTATTCTGCACGGTTCTCTCGTACGACTTCGAGCATGAGCACGACGTTGTTTCTGCCAATGCCGCAAACCTCGCCGTTGCACTCTCCGATTGTCCCTGTGATGGGCCGATTGGCTCCGTACGTGTTGGCTTGATCGGTGGAGAACTGGTCCTCAATCCCTCTCGTGAGGCATCGCTCAAGAGCGATCTCGATATGTTCGTCACGGCGTCCCTCGAGCGTGTGGTGATGATTGAAGCGGGGGCGAACCAGGTGCCGGAGGCGGAGATTCACCGTGCCATCGAATTTGGAAAGAAGTGGGCACAGAAAATTGCGCGCTTCTTTGCGGACATTCAGAAGGAAGTGGGGAAGGCAAAGTTCACGGTTGAACCGCCCTTCGAACACAAGGAAGCTTACGAGTTCCTGAAAAGCTGGGCACTCCCCACGGTTACGAAAGCAATCAAGGAGCCGATGCCAAAGCTGGAACGGAGGAAAATTTTCAACGAGTTCATGGATGGGGCAAAGGAAAAACTCCGTGGGGAAGTGGAAAGCAAGAAGTTGAAAGTGGAGAATGACGAGGAAAAAGAAAAACTTCTTGCATACGGTGCGGCATTCGTGGACAAGATCATGAAGAGTGAGGTGCGACGGCTGATTCTCGAGGAGGGTGTTCGTATGAGCAGTCGCAAGGTCGATGAGATCCGATCACTCTCTGCAATAGTTGATATCCTCCCGAACCGTGTGCATGGCTCTGCGCTCTTCCAGCGCGGGGAGACGCAGGCATTAACGACTTGCACGCTCGGAGCGCCGGGCGATAAGCAGATTGTTGAAGGGATGGAGGGCGAGAAGAAACTTCGGTACATGCATCACTACAATTTCCCGCCATTCTCCGTGGGGGAGACGAGTAATCGGCTCTTTGTGGGGAACCGCGAGGTCGGCCATGGGAACCTGGCACAGCGGGGCATTGAACCTGTATTGCCTTCGGAAGAATCCTTTCCCTACACGATCCGCACTGTCACCGAGATCCTGGAGAGCAACGGTTCCTCGTCCATGGCGGCTGCCTGCGGCTCCACGCTCGCGCTCATGGCGGCTGGAGTTCCCATCAGCGCTCCGGTATCGGGTATTGCCTTGGGTCTCATCTCCGATGAGGACAAGGGGAAGTATGTCATCCTCTCTGATCTCCAGGATGAGGAGGACTTTGGCGGAGATATGGACTTCAAAGTGACGGGGACAGCGAAGGGAGTGACGGCGATTCAGATGGATATCAAGATCAAGGGCCTCCCGGATCACGTCTTCGATGAAGCATTGGAACGCGCGCGCGTTGGCCGTCTCCATGTTCTGCAGGCGATGCTCCAGGCGCTCCCGGAACCACGCAAAGAGCTGAGTCCCTATGCGCCGCGCATCGAAACCATTCAAATTGATCCCGATGACATTCGCCTGGTGATTGGTAAAGGTGGGGAGACAATCCAGAAGATCACCGGCGAGCTTGGGGTAGAGATTGATATCGAGGACAGCGGTCTCATCTTCGTGACGTCGGTGAATGGCGAAGCTATGCAGAAGGCGAAAGAGTGGATCCAGGGCATCGTTGCGAAGCCGGAGGTGGGGAAAGTCTACGATGCCAAGGTCGTACGCATCATTGCGGGTGTCGGGGCGATCGTCGAGTTCCTCCGTGGAAAGGATGGCATGATCCACATCTCCGAGCTCCAGTGGAAGCGGACGGAGAATGTGGAGGATGTCGTGAAGCTCGGAGACGAACTCAAAGTGAAAGTAGTGGAGTACGATGCTTTAGAAGGAAAGACGCGTCTGTCCCTCAAGCAGATGAGTTCACCGCCGGAAGGATTTCAGCCACCTCCTCGAGGTCGACCATTTCATGGAGGTGGGGGACATCGGAGATGACAGTTGCAAGATCAATGTAACTTTCTCTCCACCACCTCCTTTGCCTTCTCATAGGCTTCCTCGACTTTACTCTTCGCAGTTTTCGCAGCGCCTGCCGCAATGTGCTCGGCTTCCTCGGCAATTCCCTGCCACTGCTTCCCGAAGTAGCGCTTCCACTTCTTGAACCCCTTCTGGGTCTTCTCGCTCTCGAGCCACTGTTTTGCCTCCTTTGCCACCTCTTTCCCTCCACGCTGGAGCTCTTTCCCTAAAATTTGCGCAGCTACCTTTGGATCTTCTGCTTTGCGCAGCTCCGACCGGAGCTTCTTGTTGCTTAAGAGGAGACCGCCGAACATACCACCGAGCGCGCCGAGGAGAAAATTGAGCTTTTTCATGGGATGCTCATTGTAAGCGAGGCAAAGCTTTATTTGCAATATCCCCTTCCTTGCGAGATTGCTCCATTGTTCTATTGTTCTATTGCTGAAACTTTGAGCTCGCGGAGCCTGTCCTGAGCTAGGTTGGCATCATTGCCCTCTTGGCACGTCTTTCCCTGTGTCTGTTCGCAAATCGGTGTGCTTCATCTCTCAAGCGCATGAGGAGAAACCCACCTTCGCCAAGGCTTCGATGGGCAAGTCGCGCTTCCATACCTGGAACGAAGACTTCTTCTTCACGCTTGGCGAGACTGATCACGGGGATTTCGAGATGCATCTCTCTCAAGATTTCCACTCCGACACCGAGCTGCCCTTTCCCACCGTCGAGGACGAGAAGATCGGGGGTCGAAGTCAGGGAAGGGTCGGGTTTGTGCTTCTTCTCAAGCACCATGACGATCTCCCCTTCTTCCACCTTCCCCTTGAGTTCCTTCGGTGTCACGCGCACGTAGCGGAAACCACGTTCTGCGTATGTCCCTTCAAGTGCATGGTGGACCATGACGTAAAGCTTTCCTTTCCTCTCGAGCGCGATAGGAATCTGTTGTAACCATTCCTTTGCACCTTCGGCGAGGTGCTTTAGCCGCCGGCGAAGGACTTCCCGTAACGCTTTGTAATCATCAATTTCGCCCTTCTTCATCGTTCGAATGGTGAATGAGCGATAGTGCTCGTTCCTGGCTTTCCCATCAATGGAGACCGACATACTCCCGACAGTCTCCGTCCCCCCGAGGTGCGAGATATCATAGCACTCGATGCGCTTGGGAAGTGAGGGAAGTTTCAGAGCGATGTGGAGTTCCTCGAGTGCCTGTTCGAGCTTCTCCGTTTCTGCCTCCCATTTCGCGAGCTGCTGCTGCACTTTCTCTTCTGCATTCTCTTCTGCCATCCTCAGAAGCTTGGATTTCTTCCCGCGTTCGGGAACATATAAACGAATTTGTTTTTGGTTATTAGTTTTTCGTTTTTCGTTCAACCACTGCTGAATGACTTCCTGCTCCTCAAATGCACTAGATGCCAGAATGATGTCGGGAATGTCCTGCGTCTCGGAATAATATTGTGGAAGGAATTGCGAAAGCACGTCTCCTTCATTTTCTGCTGTCCCTGCGAGCACAAAACTCCTCTCGCCGATGATTTTTCCTTGGCGTTCCTGCATGATCACGACCTGAGTTTTACCTCTGAGGAGAGCGATGCCGATGGCATCGGTATTCTCCCCAGACGTTCCCGAAACGATTTGCTGCTGTTCGAGTGATGCAAAGTACTGCAGGGTATCGCGGAGCTTTCCGGCACGCTCGAACTTTCGTTCCGCCGCCGCTTGGTGCATGAGCTCTTTCAATTTTTCCATCACATGACTCTTGTCACCCCGGAAAAACCGCACGACTTCCTCCATACGTTCTCGGTACGCACCTTGCGAGATCTTTCCTGCGCAGAGTCCATTGCACCGGCCGATCTGCTTCTCGATACAAGGTTTGAGAAGAGCCCCTTTTCCTCTATTGAGTGTATCAATGGAACGCTGGCAGGCATGGTATGCGAAGACGTCATGGAGGAGTTCCAAGGCATGCCGTGTGTCGCGGGAAGAAAGGAAGGGGCCGAAGTACTTCGCCTTGTCTTCTTCCATACGCCGGACGACGGAGACGGAAGGGTAGGGATCTTGCAGGCTGATACGGACGTACACGTAGTTCTTGTCGTCCTTCATGAGAACGTTGTATTTTGGGCGGTGCTCCTTGATGAGATTGGTCTCCAAAATCAGCGCCTCGAGCTCGTTTGCCGTCACCGTGTACTCAAAATCGGCGACGCGCTCGAGGAGGGCGCGCTTCCATGGACCTGAGGATTTGTTGCTCTTCTCTGCAATGTAGCTTCTGAGACGATTCCGGAGATCCTTCGCCTTTCCGATGTAGAGGACATCGCCCCTCCCATCCAGCCACCGGTAGATGCCGGATTTCGGAGGGATCTTAGAAATGCGTGCACGGAGCTTTGGGAGGGGCGAGTTTTTCTTCTGTGAAAGCACGTGGAGAGTATACTGCTATGCGGCTTCTTCCGAGTCATCGAGGAACTCGACTCCGTCGTCTAGTTGGTCTGTCTCAGGGACTTCTTTGGGCTGCGTGAGATACTTTCCCACGATGCTGGCTAGGATATTTCTCTCAACATCAACAGGCGAGGCACCCGGGTTTGGAGGAGCTTCTTGGATAGGTGCCTGTGGGACTTCGGGCTTCTCTGGATTGCTCATGACAGTTTCCCACTATTCCCGCCTGCACAAGCAGAGTCAATCCATTTTCACAGCTTCCGAACGACCCCTCTGACCACCCCCGCAACCTCCAACTCCTCCAAAGCATAGAGATCCGGATAGTCCGGATTCTCCGCATGGAGGTAGTACTTGCCCTTGTCCTTCGCGAG
>CAZQCB010000037.1:0-8954 GCA_964592265.1 uncultured Candidatus Peribacteria bacterium
CAGAGAATTCTGCCAAGCGCTTGCGGATTGCCTCCCGAAGCTCCCGTTTCTGTTGAGCAGCATCCATACGAACAAGGTATCAGATTTCAGCTTTCAGATTTCAGATCTGACACCTGACACCTAAAACCTATTACCTTCCGAAAATCTCCGCCACCGCCTCCGCCATATTCACCGGCTCGTCGGTGTGTGCTGCAACCGGTGAGAGTGCCTGCTCCTCTTGGAGCACACACTCGATACGCACCGGCTGATGGAACTTCTCTTTGAGTACCCGCTCGACCTCGCGGCTTGCCTTCGTGTCCGCAATTTTCTCCCGGTGAAATGAGGAAGAGAATGCGAGGGTCACCTGTCCATCGGACACGGTCTGCAAGGAAGCATCCTTGAGAGACATGCGCACGGAAGCGGGTTGTATGGAAGCAACGATGCCATTCCATACCTCACGCAGGGTCTCGCGCGTGAGCTCCTGGGCCACGAAGGTTGCCGCAGGGGCAGCACTGCTCAAGGCCTCTGCCGTCACTTTCTCTGCCTTGTCCTCACTTGCCTCCTCGCCCTCGCCCTTGCCCTTGCCCTTGCCCTTTTTCGTCTTCTCTTTCTCCACTTTCCTCTCCTTTCTCTCCTCTCCCCCACCATCTCCCAAACAGAGTTCCACCAAGGCAACTTCCAGTGCAATGAGTGGAACGGGAGAAATGCGGATATCCCGCAGTGCCCGGAAGATGGCATCAATACGGAGGAGTGCGGGGGCAGTCTCCTCTTTCGCTGCAATGCGCTCATGGAGATCCTGGCGCGCCCGCGAGAGAAGCTGGCGCAGAAAGACCTCGAGTGACACACCTTTCTCCTGCAGAGAGGAAGTGATCGCGAGAGCAGCCATCCGCTCCCTGGCTTCTATGGCACTCCAGAGCTGCTCGACATACTCCTCCGCGCTCTCCCCAATCCGAAGACGGACGTCCTCCTCGGTGATTTCCTCCAGAGAGGAGAGTTGATCAAGGAGCGAGACGGCGTCGCGCATCCCTCCGTTCACGTGACGGGCAATCGCGCGAAGAGCCCCCCGCGTTACTTTGATCCGCTCTTTATCCGCAATATTCTGGATGCACCGCACAATGTCCTCTTCCGAAATCTGGTGGAAGGGAAAACGTTGACACCGGGACTGGATCGTATCGGGAACTTTGTGGAGCTCGGTCGTCGCGAGGATGAAGTACACATGATCTGGAGGCTCTTCCAAAGTTTTGAGAAGTGCATTGAAGGCTTCCTTCGTCATCATGTGCACTTCATCGATGATGTAGACCTTGGCGGAGGCTACCGATGGAGTAAACTGCACTTTCTCCTTAAGATCCCTGACATCGTCAATCTGCCGATTCGTCGCCGCATCGATTTCGATGAGATCGACGAGTGATCCGTCATCCACACTCTCGATGATATGCTTCTGAAGCGTCTCCTCCTCGATTGTGCGAATGAGGAGAATCTTCGCAAGAATCCGGGCCATGGAGGTCTTTCCCGTACCACGGGGTCCGAAGAAGAGGTACGCATGGACAAGTTGATCCCGTTCCACGGCATGCTCGAGCGTCGTCACGATGTGATCCTGGCCGATGACATCCGCGAAGCTCCGGGGGCGGTATTTGAGGTAGAGGCTCACCTTTTTGGAAGCGGAAAGAAGAGAAACATTGGATGACTATCGTAGCAGAACTCTCTCTGCTATACTAAGAGGGAAAGCACATGAAACACACAAAGAACATCCGTTCGCTCGCTCTGGCGGGATTTGTCCTTGGGGTCATTGTCGCTCTGGGCGTGAGCTTCTATGTACGCGGAAAAATCATCATGGAGCAGGAATTGAAGGAAACACTCCGGACGGTTGCTGCAATCGCTTCTCAGCAATTCCAAGGTGAAGAGATCGCACACATCCGCGGCCCGCAGGACATGCAGACCGCAATGTTCCAGGATATCGTGAAGCGTCTTCAGGTGATTCGCGATAGTACACCAAACATTCGCTTCGCCTACATCATGCGGGCGACAGAAGCGCCACATACGCTGGCATTCGTTGCAGACGCGGATTCCCTCGCAAGTGCAGAAGAGTTGGACGCCAACGACAATGGCAAAGTCGATGAGGACGAAGAGGCCTCCTACCCCGGTGACCTCTATGATGCAAGCGAGGTTCCTGCGATGCAGGACGCAGCATTTGAAGAACCCACGACGGACGAGGAATTCACGTTTGATCAGTGGGGAGTACTGATATCGGGTTACGCCCCCATTCGCCTGCGTAATGGAGAAGCCGTCGCCTTCCTCGGCATCGACATGCGAGCCGAGGATTTCCTGGAGCGTTCGGAGCGTTTGTTCTCCCCCCTGATCCTGCTCCTGGTTCTTCTCCTCGGCGTCCTCTGCGCTGTCTACCTCTTCTTCTTCGTCACCAAGCGACGCATGGAAGCTCTCAAACAAATCGAGGCTGAGCGTTCCGCCCTCATCGATCTTGCCTCCCATCAGCTCCGCCCCCTCCTTGCGCTCTTCCAGTGGTGGACGGACATTCTCCGGGAACGTGCGGATAAGAATCTCTGCACTGAGACCGAAGTGTGCACGCAACTCGAGGAAGGGGTGCGTCGCCTGGAGCAAGTGGTTTCCACACTCTGTGAAGTCCAGAGCTTGGAGCGGGGAAAATTGCAGTACAAAGCGACTCCCGGATCCCTGAAAGACGTCATCCAGGGCGTCGTCGGTGAGTGCAGGGACTCGCTGCGAAAGAAGCAGCTGAAGGTGAGAACACACTTCGGAAAGGGTATGCACCCCATCGCACTGGATCGGAAGCTCATCGCGAACGTCGTGCGTGAACTCCTCGAGAACGCTATCGCCTACTCACCCAGTCACGGGGCAAGCATCACTATCCGTGCAGGTTTGCAGCACGGGAAAGCCTGCGTAGAGGTGCAAGATGAAGGGTGTGGCATCCCCGCCTACGATCTCCCCCGCATATTCCAGAAATTCACACGTGCCTCGAATGCAACCCGCTTCAAACCTCACGGGAACGGCTTGGGGCTCTTCCTTGCCAAGAGCATTGTCGAACAAGCCGGGGGCAGTATGGAGTTACAGAGTGAAGAAGGGAAAGGAACGACCGTGTCCTTCACACTGCCTCTCCACTGAGATATCATTCAGGCACTATGAAGAAGCTCATTGCACTCTCCCTCCTCTTCCTTTCCGCTTGTGTGAGCCGCGAAGGCCTCTCCCCCGAAAGCAGCAAGCCCCCGACCGGAAATCCTGCTTCATCCATCATCGTTGAGGAATTTGCCGATCTCCAATGCCCCGCCTGCAAGGGTGCCCACACGACGCTCGTGAAGCCGATTCTTGAGAAGTATGGTCAGAGCATTCGCTATGAATTCCGCCACTTCCCCATACGCTCCATTCACGCTTTCGCCCAAGAAGCTGCAGAAGCAGCGGAGTGCGCTGCAGACCAAGGGGAGTTCTGGGAGTTCGTGGATGATAATTACGAGAACCAGGAAAAGCTCTCTCGCGCAGACCTCATCGCGCGTGCGGAAAAAGTCGGCGTTGCCGACCTTGATCTTTTCGAGCGCTGCATCAAATCCAGGATAAAGAGGGACACGGTGCAAGAGGAGTATGAAGAGGGCATTGAGCGCGGTGTCTCGGGCACTCCCACGTTCTTCATTGCCGGAGAGAAAGCACCGACGAACACCCTCGACGCCTTAAGCGTCCTCATTGAGGCGAAGATGGGGCAGCAGAGGCTGTAGCCCCCCTTACGAGAGCACCCTCCCTGCAAGGAAGAAAAGCACACCGAGCGTGATCATGAGCACGCCGTGGAGGAGCTTCATTTCCTCCTTCGCAAGAACGCGCCGTGCGATCCTCGTACGCCACTCCGGCCAGTAGCAGATGATAACTCCCTTGAGGCCTGCGGCCCACGCCATGAGGCGCACAAGACCAGCAACATCTGTGCCAACCGAGTGATCGGGCAGAAGCGTGAGGAAGGAGAGAACGACAAAGAGGCCCCCTACGACGCGCATGACAACATCCTCCTCCATCGCACGAAAGAGCCATGCTGTGGTTTCTTTTGGAAAGAGAAGCTGCGGGAGACCGAAGAGGAGAGAAATAATGCCGATGGTGTAGGCAAAAACAGAGAGCGTCATGCAACGCATACTACTCCACCATTCCCCTTGAGGCTACTCATCGTCACTCCTCCTTCCTCGGCTTCCCCCTGATCTGCGCGTAGCCCATGACGCGCTTCAAGGGGGCAGAGTAGAGAGCCACCGTACGGTACTGGTTCCAATCTGATGCAGAGAGTGGCCCTACGTGATACTCCTGTGGACCAAGGATGTTCTGCAGGAGACCCAAATCCAGCGTCGGCTCACTCTGCAGTTCTGCTTCTGTCGACGGTGCAACATGCTTCGAAAGGAGAACGCGCGTATTGATCGCCACATCCGTCCGGAAGTCGTACCCGAAGTAGAGCGTCTCTTCGACGAGAATCACCTCCCCTTCTACAGAACTCTCCTGCACGCCATGGAACGCCCCCTTCTTCCCCTGATCCTGTTTCCTGAAAGCTTCATCACGGATGCGCCGCGCCTCAATGAACGTGTCATCCATTGCGCGGAGAATGGCAGCGTCCTTGATGGGCTGTTTCCGCTCGTTTGCGATGATCTGGAGATTCGTCACAAATTCGATCAGCTGATCAGCGATTGTTTCCGCCATGAGGGGATTGTCTTCAAATGCATCGATGAAGCCCCGAGTGGCTCTGCCTTGCGTTTCGCACGCAGTGAGAAGCACAAGCCCAATGAGGCACATGACGAGGAGAAGTCGCTGCATGGGCGAGGGAGTCTAAAGGGATTCCTTCTACGCTGCAATGGAATAACTGGCAACATCCGCCGCAGTCCGTTTGTAATGGTAGATTTGCCCCTTCGACTCAAGCCTCCGAAGGAGATTACGCATCTGATAGATCTTCCGCGTCTCCTCCCGTTGCTCCGAGAGATCCATGAGAGTCCCAGAATGGTGGAAGATCGCGTTCGTCCAGTAGAGCGCTCGGTGGTCTTTGCGGCGGTTATGCAGTGTCTCCGCGAAAGCAACCATTGCCCCACTATCTCCAATATCCACGCACACATTCGTTGCGGCACTCCGGGAGAGTTCGATGTACTCCTGCTGCGCAGTTTCCCCTTGGATGTTTTCCGCAACGACCCCGCGTTTCTTCCTGCGCTCTTTTGCGAGCGCCTGTGCCTTCCCTTTGCGGAGCGCCTGATACTCGCGCTCAGGATCGAGGTACCCGTGCTTGTTGCTCCAGTCACGATTGTACGAGGTCCATCCGAGGGCGCCGATGCTTTCGGAGCCGCGCTCACAGAGGTTGGTACAGAGCCCTTTGAGACTCTCTGAGGAGACGCTATCGATGAGTGCATCCAATTGCCTCATTTCGGAGAGGGTGCTCTCCTTGCGCTCTTTCCCCTTCGAACCGCTCTTCTGGTGGAGTGCAATGTAGCGTTCCATGGAAGAGAGCTGCCCATCATCTTCCAGTGAAAGACCGGGGCTTTTCTTCCTCGCTTCCTCGATGAGTTCCGAAGCGCCGTCCCAATCTTCTCGATCCATTGCGTTCCGGATGAGGAGAAAATCGGGGCGCTTCTCTTTGAGATGATCTAAGCGAAACTCCATTTCCTGAACGGTCACAAGCTGTTTCTCGTAATGGAGTTTGAGGAATGTGCTTCGCTCGGGAAGCGGCATCCCGCGAATCCCCTTCACCTTCTTTGCGCGGTCCGCGGCTTTTTCAAAGCGATGGACGATCTGCATCTTTCCCTCGAGCCGCGTCGTGAGATTCGCCGCAATGATGCTCTGGAGCTCCGCAAGGGTGTACTTCCCGTTGAAAACGTACTCCTTGAGCCAGCGCTCCTTTCCACCCTCATCGAGAGCACTCCCTGCACGGCTAATGAGGGAACGTGCTTGAGTTTTGAGCGCGCGCGCACGATCACGCTCTTCACGCATCGCAGCGACGTAGGCGACTCGATCATCGAAGTGCATCCAGAGAAATGCACCTGTTTTCCCGAATGTCGTCTTCACCCCCTGAAATGCCGGATCCTTTCGGACAGTCCAGAACTCGACCGCCACTGCTCTCCACGTATCAATGAGCTTCTTGAGTGAGCCTTCCCCTGTACCTTCGAGGAACGCTTTAATTTGCTCTGCGCTTGCACCACTTTCGAAGATGCGCTTGAGCCAGGCCCCGACCTTGTCCCTATGGAGCGCAGGCTGGGGAATCCTCGTTGCATCTTTGAGCATCTTCTCCGCCTGCGCATAGAGCTTCTCGTACTCAGGACCCCCCTCCATTACCACAAGGTGTGCAGCAATCCGCTCCACCAGGTTCTTTCGTTGCGAGAAGGAGAGGGTCTCGAAGTACTCGCGATCATTCGTGAGGAAACTCAGTTCGTCCTTGAGCTTGGAATCAGTGACCTTGTCGAGGCGCGGGTCCTTGAGGAGCTTCTCGCGCTCGCGGGCAAGCCCCCAGCGCTCTTCGAGGTATGCGGAGAGCGTCCGCCTCAACGACTGTGTTTTCTCGGAGGCAGAAAGGTGACGATTGCACAGCCAACCTTCTATCCATTCGTCATGTGATGTTTTTGAAATCACTCCTGCCTCCAATGCCTCACTGAGGTTCTGTATGCCATTTTCGTACAGCTCTAAAATGGACTGGCGGCGCTGCCTCGCTTCGGAGCTCGCATAGTCTTCGAGTAACCGACGAATCTGCTCGACATTCTCTGGAGAATGTAGTGCCTCCTCCACAAACCCTTCCTGGGATTGCGCTTCTTCGTCAGAAAGCCACTTTGTCTTGTGATAGAACACGCGAAGGTGTTCCGCAAAACCTTCTCGAACACGGCGGATATCCTCCTCTGTTGCAGCATTCCTACTTTCAGAATCTACACTCTTCTGCCGAAGATCATCCAGAACCCCCCCCGTCGAACCGTATGGTCTCATGGGGGCCCATCATACGAAGAAAAAGGAGATGTGTCACGACATCTCGGCGTAGTCCGGTGTACCATATGCAGGAATGATTCTCTCCGACAGAGACATCCGCGCCGCTATCGCATCTGGCCGCGTCCGGATCACCTCCCCCAAAGGCATCCACCCCGAGCAGCATATTCACGCCTCTTCGATGGATCTCCACCTCGGGCATATCTTCAAAGTGTACGAACACAGCAAATTCGCAGTCCTTGATCCCAAGAATCCCGAGAGTTTCCGGAATAACATGCGCACGATCACGATTGAAGGTGCAGACCCTTTCATGGTGCAGCCGGGTGAGTTTGCGCTCGGCGTGACGCAGGAGAGCATCACCGTCCCCGATGATCTCGTAGTGCGAGTGGAAGGGCGAAGTTCCCTCGGACGTCTCGGCATCATCGTGCATTCCACAGCGGGATTCGTCGATCCCGGATTTTCGGGAACGATAACCCTCGAAATCAGCAACTTAAATCGTCTCCCCGTCGCGCTCTACCCCGGCATGCGGATCTGCCAGATCGCCTTCGTAAAGATGACCTCCCCCGCGGAAACCCCTTATGATAAAAAGCCGTGGAGTAAGTACCAGGGGCAAGTGCTTCCTGAAGAAAGTAAGCTGTCCCACGACCCGGAATTTGCAATAGGAAAGAATGCAGCAGGCTTGCCCTGAAGCGTCCGAGCGAGAGTCGCGAAGGACTGCTTCGGGGAGTTCGCGAAGAAACCCTAATTGTGGTACAATAATCACATGAGCACCTTTACAGCCGTCATCTATCGGGAAGGAGAACTCTTCGTTGCCGAGTGCAAGGAACTTGGCACGGTCAGTCAGGGGAAGAATCCGGAAGAAGCCCTGGCGAATTTGAAGGAAGCAACGGAGGTGTTCCTCGAGGAATTTCCTGAAAGAAAACCACAACAGACATTCATCACGACATTCACCATGGTGCCTGCCTAAAGACACTCGAGCGGATGGGGTTTGGGTGGCCGTTGGAACCCTCAGCAGCATCCTGAAGCAGGCAAATATCGGTGTTGAGGAGTTTTTGGAGAATATGTGATGGCATCTTAAAACCCATCCCTATGGGGATAACTCGTGGGTTATATACTTGACAAAATTATTATTTATGATTAAGCTGGAAAAGCTTGCTCGTCGCAAGCATCGCTCCTTGGCATTACTTAGTGCTTCTTTGTTCGCCATGATGGCAGCAAGAAGTACGCAACGAAGAAAGAGGACATGATGGTGAGTTTTTTCCTCGCCCTGTTCCTTCTCTTTCCTGCCCAGCAGGAAAATGAGGGACTCAAGGGTGCGTGGACCGCCGCTCCGGGCTTCGAGCCC
This sequence comes from uncultured Candidatus Peribacteria bacterium, assembly GCA_964592265.1. GTDB lineage: Bacteria > Patescibacteriota > Gracilibacteria > Peribacterales > Peribacteraceae > CAZQCB01. The sequence continues at coordinate 8,264 of CAZQCB010000037.1, forward strand.
CAGGCAGGCCGTCCTCCCGATGTTCGCATCGGGAAGTCGGTGATCGTCCTTCGGAACCGCGGAATGGCGGTTTCAAAGGAAAAGCTCACAGAGGGATCTGTGAGCTTGCGTTGGATGACCGGATTCGACACTGGTGCAGACAGCACGTACCACACCCATCTGTGTGTGGTGCTCCGCACCACCGGGGGCCGCTCGAAAGAGTGGCCCCATGAGATCGATTCTGGCGTCATCGTCCGTCTTGCGGCGGACATGGTCGGAGTCGAACTCAAGAAGTCGGGCGAAGGCTCGACACAACTCATCCCCGTAAAGGACATGGATTTGTCCGGGGAGAGGTTGATCTCGGTCGCCGACAAGGGCGACCGAATCGTTGTCAGTGTCGATGGCACCGTCGTCCTGGATGGTGCAATCGATCCCGCCTTCGGCGGGGCAAACCGTAACGCCGCCCTGTACAACAGGGAAGGCGTTGCCAATCATCTTCACCTCGATGTCTTAACCGACGTCGAGGCGAAGTAGGGCTTTCTGCCAAGGAGCCCGAGAAGGCCAGTCATGATGACTGGCCTTCTTTTTTATATAAATTCCTTCATTAATTCAGAAATATCCTGCTTCTGCACTTCTTCCACGAGCGTCGTTGTCTTTCCTTGCCTCGGCACTAAGCGATCGTAGAAGCTGGGGCGGGCGTCTTTCGCTCTGT
>CAZQCB010000038.1:0-8894 GCA_964592265.1 uncultured Candidatus Peribacteria bacterium
CAGCCTTCGCGCAGCGAAGGCTGCCCACCGTAGTCTCTGCCTTTATGAAAGCTCTCATTGTGTGACGGCTGCGACTACGGCTGGCAAGCCAGCAGAGCGAAGGTGGGCTTTACGAGAGGACGAGAAGTTATCCTTTTTTCCCTCTGCCCCCTCCAAGGCGCTTTTTCTGGCTTTTAGCCCCAAAAGAGGCCCTATTATGGATTGACTGAATAGAAAAAAAGTGTCAAATTATCTATAGAGTTGATCTTTCCCATTGCCATTTTTTCCCTACTGATAGCTCTCTTTTTCACATGATCGCGGATGCGTCTGAGAGAGTTTGTGCATCTTTCCACGATGTCAATGTTCTGGTAGAAGAAAGATTGTTTTTCCCTAACTCATTTCTCTTTGTCTTCTCATGCCCAGCCCTTCCGCAACCACTGTCACTGGAGAAGGATCATCCCAACTCCAGCTCAATCTTCAGGAGATGATCTCCGACCTCTTCCTTGTGCTGACGGAGAAGGAGCGTGAGGTCGTGAAGAGGCGTTTTGCCCTTACGGGGCAGTCACGGCAGACGCTGGAGAAAATCGGCAAGCACTTCAATGTCACGAGGGAGCGCATTCGCCAGATCGAGAGCATTGCCTTGAGCAAACTGCGTCGTACGGTGACGACCACGAGGTTGGATGACGTGAACAAGATGGCGAAGGGGATTCTGCGTGCGAGGGGTGGGTTGATGTTGGAGGATGCCCTCGTTGCGAGCGTGCTCAAGCGGCTCCCCAATCCCACGGGAGTGGATGGAGCCGTCCTCAAGCTTTCCCTCACTGTCGATGCGGAACTCGAGCATGTGGGAAGGAGCGGTACACTGAAGCCGTTCTGGAGATTCTCCTCGATTGCCCTGAAAGACGTGCAGATGGTCATTGAAAGCGTCACGAAGATTCTGAAGAGGAGAGGGAACTGCATGCAGGAAACAGAGCTCGTCTCCGCGGTGCAGGCTCTACATCTCTTTGGAGACAAACAACCGAGCACGGAACTCATCCTCTCGTGCCTTTCCATTGATACGCGATTGAAGCAAATTGAGGAGGGATGGGGGCTCACGGAGTGGCGCTTCGTTCGACCACGCTCTATCCGTGACAAAGTGGAAATTGTTCTTCGCAAGGAAGGCAAGCCTCTCCATTTCGTCGATATTGCCAACCGCATCCGCGAAGCACACTTCGATCACAAGAATGTCACCGTCCAGGCAGTACACAATGAACTCATTCGCTATCCGCAATTCGTCCTGGTGGGACGGGGACTCTATGCATTACGCGAGTGGGGGTACGAGCCGGGAACGGTTGCAGATGTCATCGAGAGAATCCTCAAGGAGAAGGGTCCCCTGACGAAAAAAGAGATCATCATGGAAGTAGGGAAGCAGCGGAAAGTGAAGGTAGGGACGATTTCCCTCAATCTCCAGAAGATGCCGTACTTCGTCCGCGTCGGGCGGGCGGTGTATGACTTTGATTCGTCAAAGAAGAAATAAATTCATGGAGGAAAACCTTGACGGTTTTCCCCCATGAGCCCCCTTTCCCTTCAATGATGCGCTCCAGCGTGGGGCCCACGAGACCCACGCTTCGCGCCTTGTGTTATACCGATGTTTACTTGTTCCTTTGAATCAGTCGAGCCAAATCCTCCTCGACTACTTTTTCCATGCCCATTAACCTCTTGCCACTCTGCTGTTTCTATTTTTACAAAAAGCCCCTGTGCGATGCGTTCCCCCCGTTCAATCGTGACGGGAGAGTTGGAAATATTCTGAACTTGAATGAAGATCTCGTCTTCCGGACCACAATAGTCCTGGTCAATGACTCCGAAACTATGAGGGCACACGAGTGCTTTCTTTCGGGGAAGTGAGGAACGGGGGAGAACGAGAAGTGCGTATCCTTTGGGTACGGCAATGATGACATTCCCGGGAACGAGCCCTATAGCATGGGCTTCTATGAGCGTCGTTTCCCGCGTGATGAAATCAAATGCGGTTGCTCCTCGTGACTCGTAGCGAGGGAGAGGAAGGGATTTATCGACTCTTGTGATAGACACATGCACGGCTTCATCGTACCATGTTTCTACCGTCGCAGGGTGGAGCAGCCCGGTAGCTCGCCAGGCTCATAACCTGGAGGTCGCGGGTTCAAATCCCGCCCCTGCACCCAAAATTGAATTCGAGATGAGCCCAAGCACCTTTAGGTGCGACGGGCGAGTCCGAAGATATTGCTTGCCCACCATAGCCTTGGCGACGGTGGGTGTCCTCCGAAGCTCACAAAGTGAGCGAAGGAGGACTTCAGAGTACGCCGGTACCGCTATTCAATCTTTCAATTGAAAGCTTGAATACGGTTTGGAAAAGTTAAAATGATTGCTTCAGCTTTGTCAGCTCCTCCGGCTCCAGGAAATAGAGCTTCCAGTGCTCAATCACCGGGATTTTCTGGAGGTACTGCTCATAGGCAGCTTCGCTCTGCTCCAGCCTGCTTGTGCTATCGCTCGTACCATAGGAAATCGGCTCCGGTGTAGTCTGGAGAATCAGAACTTTCTCTCCTGCATTGAGCCTCCCTAAGTTCTCCTTTGCATACTTATCGCGATACTGCGCTGAGCGGTAATACGCGAGGTTATCGAGGCCTCGATCGATGCTTTGTCGCAGCTCACGGTTCCTCTGTGTAAGAGACGCGAGGGTTTCCTCGAAAAGGAGATTGCGGTAGAAGGAGATGGCAAGCCCAAAGGCCATTGCTCCAACGACTCCGAGCCCAATGAGGATCGTCGCACGCTTGCTGAAGGTGGAAATTTCACGTTGGCGCATAGGGATGATCGTTCGATTGCTCTATTGTACTATTGCCACGAGCTTGCTTGCGAACAATGGAACAATGGAACAATGTAGCAATGTTTCCCATGAAAATCTTCTGTTCCGGAATCGGGGGAATAGGGTTGAGTGCTTATGCCGCCTACCAACAGAGTTCTGGACATCAAGTTTCTGGTTCAGATCGGGCAGAGAGCCCCCTGCTCGATGACCTCCGAGATCAGGGGATTCGGATTTCCCTGCAGCAGGATGGAAGTTTGGTCACCGAAGGCACGGATCTCTTCGTTTACACTCTGGCACTTCCCGAAGATCACCCCGAGCGCCAACGGGCAAGGGAACTTGGAATACGGGAGCAGACGTATTTCGAGGCGCTGGGTGACCTCATGAGATCAAGTGGAAGGACCTCCATTGCGGTTTGTGGCACCCATGGGAAATCCTCAACGACTGCGATGGCGGCGAAGATGCTTATTGATGCCGGGAAAGATCCCTCTGTCATTGTAGGAACGAAGACGAAAGACCTGGGAAATCGAAATTGGCGAAAGGGTGCGGGTACTCTTTTCGTCGTGGAAGCCTGCGAATATCATCGCTCGTTTCTGCACCTCTCCCCGATAATCATCCTCCTCACGAATGCGGATGGAGACCATTTCGATGCATTCAAAGATATGAAGGATTACGAGTCTGCTTTTCAGGAGTTCATCAGAAAGTTGCCTTCACATGGCACTCTCATTACACACGTCTCCGACAAAAATCTCCGGGGAATCCTCGAAGAAGCAAAAAAGAAAGGGATCCGGATCATTGATGCGGATACTTATTCTGCTCCTAAAGTTGGTGTGCCGGGAAAACATATGCAGCAAAATGCCAAGCTCGTCCTCGCACTCGCAGAGTTTCTTGGGTTACCGGATGCGGAAAAGTCGCTCGCAGCGTATGCGGGGTCCTGGCGTCGCATGGAAGTAAAGGGAGAGACTCCGGAAGGGGTCCTCATCATGGATGACTACGGACATCACCCTACGGAAGTACGCGCGACGCTCAATGCTCTTCGGGAAGGGTATCCTGAGCGGAGAATTGTCTGTGTCTTCCAGCCGCATACCCATGACCGAACAAAGAAGCTCTATGGAGATTTCCTCACCGCATTTTCTGATGCCGATATTCTGGTGATTCCGAATATCTACGATGCGCGGCCCAAAGAGGGGGAGCTGAGAGTGGAGGTGACGAAGCTCATCGCGGATATTGCAAAAACATCCGAAGTCGAAGCATTCAATGGAGAGTCACTCGAAGCAACCTCAACACTTCTGCGTGAGCGCATTCTCAAGCCAGGTGACCTCCTCGTCACCATGGGGGCGGGGGATGTGGGGAAAATTGCCGAAGCAATTCTTCTGGAAAAAAATTAGTATCTCGATTGCACTCAGAACTCCGCCATGAAAAAGAGTTCTTCCTTTTTGTTGCCAACATCAAAGGGATAGGCTTTCGCCTTTCTTTGATTGATTTTGACCATCTCTTCATCAATTTTCCTTTCTCTTTCTTCGAGTCCTGTCAGCCACATTTGAAAACCCTCTCCGTCCTTTGCAGCGACGGCACGCAGAGGAGTAAGCAGTAACTCACCTGGCAAAGTTCCTTTTGCGTGCTTCAGGGTATAAGGAGTAATTTGCCTATTTCGCTCGCCAGTCCACAATTCCCAATCAGTGGTCTGCAACCTAGTAAGGAGCAGCTTAATATCACCACGTTTTGAGGGTTCAATTCTTTTCTCAAATTCTATGCAAGCCAAATCCAGTGTTGATCTTGATTTCGCAAGTTCATCCTTCGAAGAGAGAGTCCCAGTATCAAAAATTCGATCCCCGTTTTCCGCCAGAATTTTTACCCATCCTCCTCTCCCAACAGTTCCTTTCGGCGTTATTGCGGGACCAATGTGCCATATATAATCTGTGCGCTCGCTGCCAATTTCGATAACGGGCAACAGTTGATCTTTTTCACTAATTTCAACTGGATTCCTGTTCGCTTGAGCATCCTCGGCCGAAGCGAAGAGCTTCACGGTCTCTGTTTTTGGTCTCAGCACCATCCTTGTATTCCATGCTTCTGAAGCAGCCATGAGTTCTGTACTGACCGCTTTCCCAATGAAGTTCCCTTCTCTGTCACAGAGCCATGTCCACCCCTCGCCTCGCTCCTGTACGTGAAATATGGACGGAACGGAATCTATTATTTTCTCATCACCATTTTCGTCGAAAATCTGGACCGGTTTCGTGATCAGAAGTTTTTTTCGAAATGGGGAATCGCGTTCAAATTCAAATCGCGCTTCTTGCTGCGGTGGTTCCTGTTCGTGTTGTGTTTCTGTGTACTCCATATTGTACTAGTACAGTTTACATCATTCTGAGGCGTTTTGATAGCGAATCGTATGTGTTCTGTTCGATAATTATCGTCTAGCCCTTTACAGGTTCCACGTGGACAAGCGTGCAGAGCTCCCGACGACCGTTAAATTTCGGGAATTTTTTCTTGGCAAAGGTGACTGTCCCCATGATCGCCGCATGCACGGTCCAATCCTTGCCGAGGTAGGTATTTCTCCCGGGGCGAAATTTCGTCCCTTTCTGCCGAATAATGATGCCGCCGGCATCAACAACCTCGCCCCCAAAGAGTTTCACGCCACGCCTCTTCGCGCGACTGTCGCGTATGTTCGAGGTAGAGCCACCGGCTTTCTTGTGAGCCATGGTCTAAGTGTACGATGGGTGTATTGGGCTTGCAAGACTTTGGGTGGCAAATTTTCAATTTCCAAGTACCAATTTCCAGTGAAGGAAGGAATTATGTTGTACCGATGTTTGGTCATTGGTCATTGAATATTGGGAATTGATTGGAAATTGGAATTTGAAAATTGGAAATTCCCTCCCCAATGGATTGACTTCCACAAGCTCAAAACGTACGCTTGGCCTATGGCCAAAAAGGTCGTCAAGGTCATCAAAGTGCGTGCAACGGGCGGGGCGGCAAGTCCCGGAGCGGGCCTTGGGCCTGCACTGGGGCAGGCGGGGGTCGATATCGGAGGCTTTGTGTCTAAGTTTAATGCGGCGACTTTAGACCGGAAGGGTCAGCTTCTCCCCGTGCAGATCACGGTGTACGAAGATCGTTCCTTCACGTTCAAGGTGAAATCCCCACCCGCTTCAACGCTTATTCTGCAGGAATTGAAGCTCGAGAAGGGGAGTGGTGAGCCGAATAAGAATAAGGTGGGATCGCTCACGAGAAAGCAGCTTCTGAAGATTGCAGAGGCGAAAATGACCGATTTGAATGCGCGCGATATCTCTGCCGCCGTGAAGATCATTGCCGGGACCGCGAGGAGCATGGGGGTATCGGTTGAGGGGTAAGGAGCGCCAGGAAGTTCTCTTAAAGCAGTTGCATCCAGGGCCTTTTTACCGCATGCTCTCCGGCACGTATGAAGCTCCATGCAAAAAAGCATACGGAGAAAGAAGGACTTGTGCAGAAGCGCGAGTATCCACTCGATGAGGCAGTTGCTCTCCTCACACAGGTGAGTACGACGAAATTTGACGGCACGGCGGAGGTCCATGTGGTGCTCTACACTGATCCTGCACAAGGAGACCAACAAGTGCGCTCGACGATCTCCCTCCCCCATGGAACGGGGAAAGATGTGCGTGTGATTGCAATCGTACCTGAGGACAGGGTGAAAGAAGTGCAGGCAGCCGGTGCTGTGAAAGCAGGTGAGGCAAATCTCATCAGTGAGATCGAGAAGGGCAAGATCGATTTCGATGTGGTTGTCGCGGTTCCCAGTGTCATGAAGAACCTGGGGAAGGTTGCGAAGATTCTGGGGCAGAAAGGACTCATGCCAAGCCCCAAAGCGGGGACCGTGACGGATGATCCTGTCAGAGTCATTCAGGAGCTCAAGAAGGGAAGAATTGAATTCCGGACAGACAAGCAGTCCATCATTCATTCTATTTTCGGGAAGATTTCCTTTGGGAACGACAAGCTCAAGGAAAACTTGCGCACGCTGCTTCAAGCGATTATAGATGCCAGGCCGTCGAGCCTCAAAGGGGATTTCGTCAAATCCATCACGATCACCCCGACAATGGGACCGGGGATTCGGGTCGATTTAAAGAGTCTTTAAATCTCACTCTGTCATGCTGAGCGGAGTGCCGCCCTTACTGCGTCCTTCGTCGGAGTTTATGCTGAGCTTGTCGAAGCACTCAGGATGACAGAAGCGGCGCGTAGACGAAGCAGTAGTCTCCCTAGACCATCCCCGCCTTCCGCAGCACCTTGAAGCTCTTTGCTTTGTAGAGAGCGAGTGCGCCGAGAGTGAGAACGAAGATGACGAACGCAAAGAGTGTCCCCAGGAAGGGGATGAATTTTACAAAGGAGAGCAGGAGTGTCATGAACGCAAATGTTCCAAGAATGCGAAGAGTGGTGCATTCCTTCCCCAGAGGAAGCAGAAGTTGTGCCAGAAGAAGTCCGCTGAGAAGAGAGCCGACGTACAGAGCGACACCCCAGAGAAGCATCAGAAGAAGACTAAGAGGAATCGTGAGGATGGGGAGCAACAGGAAGAACGCTGCCAGAGGAGGAACAACGAGTACGAGAAACCCGTACCCAAACATCTTGAGATACGTTTGCTTCACGTCGGCACCGAAATGCAAGGCAAAGGGTCTCAGGAGCATGATGATGAGACTTCCAATCAGCAATTTGGAGATGAGAAGGAACACATGTATTCCTTTGAGGAAGGGGGTGCGGCTCTCTACACTCTTCGTGAGAAGCTTCGTTTCCACTTTTCCCTGCACGATCCCATCGGGGAGAGTGACCACCGTGCTTTCCGGGACAAAGAGCAGGAGATCTCCTCGAATGACCGCGCCCTCACTGAATGAAATTTCCGATGCGTGCACCTCCACACTCTTCGCGTACGATCCTCCAAGCGAGACGGAATCACCAAAAATCCGCACCGAATTCTCGAATTTTCCTTCCATCACGATCTTCTCTCCTGCCAGGAAGGCAACACCGAAGAGCCTGGCAGTCGGCGAAGTCACGATGTCCGGCCCCAGGAGCACCGATTCGCCGCGCACGCTTGCATTCACGAGAACGGTACCTCCTGCAGCATGGAGATCCTCTCCAATGTTCCCGTTCACGGAAACAGTCTGACCTGCAAGCATCGCATCACCGCGCACAGGGGCATTGATGTGAACGGTCTCTCCTGCAAGATAAACGTCTTCCCTTGCTTCCAGAGAGAGTTGCACGACTTTCCCCAGCGCATACGCATTCTCTTCAGCCCTGACTTCGATCGTGTCTCCATTCTGAAAGGTGGCTGCGAAAGAGGAGAACGGGAGGAGGAGGAAGGTAAAAAAGAAGAGGGGCAGTCTCATGGGAAGTGGGAGTAAGGAACGATTGAAGCAGACTGGGAGCCTTCTGTCGAGGTGAGGAGGAAGTACTTGTAAGAGTTCTCCTCCTCAATCGTCTTCTCCCTTGCCAACGCTTTTACTTCTTTTCCCCTTTTTTCTATGACAAGCGTGGTTTCCCGAAGTATTGGTCTCCTCCTCGCAGGGGCACTTGCACTTGGAACGGTTCCCTTTGCTGCAGCGGAGAATTCTTCAGTTTCGGTAGATATCAAAATCCAGAAGGAATGTGCACACCTTCAAGATCTTACAGAGAGAGCTTCCTGTGAAGCGAAACTCAGAGCGCGTCTCTCTCAGAGGGCATCTCAGGATGTTCGCCATCGTCTCCACAGGGAATTCGGTGATCTCCTGCAGGGGTTGCATGGGGCGTTCCGGACCGAGATGAAGGCTGAGATCAAAGCCTGTGAGAAGAAACCAGAAGCGGAGCGAGAGCAATGTATGGCAACCATTAAAGTGAAGATCGAGGAGGAGCGTACATTCTGGAAGGGGCTTCGCAAAATGTTCCATGACTTTCTCAGGGAGATTCATGTTGCCTTCAAGGCTCAAGTCAAGGCCGGAGTCGACGTCTGTATCGAGAAACCCGCAGCAGAGCGCAGTCAGTGTTTTACTGATCTGAGTGCAATGCTGAGAGCAAGAGTGGATGCCGCCATCAATGCCCTGAAGGGTCTGTAGTGTGTGAATGTTTCAGGAAAGGACGCGGGCGTAGGATTGATTCCACGCTCGCGTTTTTATGGTGGTGG
>CAZQCB010000039.1:0-8887 GCA_964592265.1 uncultured Candidatus Peribacteria bacterium
ATGGGAGGAATGGGTGGAGGGTGAATGGGAGGAATGGGTGGAGGTGGAATGGGTGGAATGGGTGGAGGAATGGGTGGAATGGGTGGAGGAATGGGTGGAGGAATGGGTGGAATGGGGCAGTAATCTGATCCTTGAAGGAAACAGAAAAGCGCGCGGGCATCGCCCGCGCGCTTTTCGTATGGCTTGCTCTCCCGAGAGGGAGTCTGTAGTATCCCCAGCGGGCACCTGAAAATACGCTCTACGGGAAAACCCCCCAAACGGACTTCCCGCTTTTCCTTTATGGTTCCAGACAAGAAAACGAAAGATCGAAAAAGTTCCCCACGGGGGAAAGAAGTTTCAGCTCCTCGTTTTATCATCGTCACGGGAGGAGTGTGCAGTTCACTTGGGAAAGGAATCGCAACAGCATCCATTGGCGCCATCATGAAAGCGTGCGGTTTCAAAGTGTTCGTGCAGAAGCTCGATCCCTATTTGAATGTCGACCCCGGCACGATGAGCCCGTTCCAGCACGGGGAAGTTTTCGTGACGGATGATGGAGCGGAGACCGATCTCGATCTCGGGCACTACGAGCGCTTCATCGATGAGCCGATGAGCAAGCTCTCGACAGTCACCACAGGGCAGATCTACCAATCCGTTCTTCAAAAAGAGCGTCAGGGCACGTTTCTCGGGAAGACCATTCAAGTCGTCCCCCACATCACCGATGCCATTAAGGCAAGGATGAAGGAAGCGGCGGAAAAAAGTGGAGCAGAGATCATGATGATCGAGATTGGCGGGACAGTCGGGGACATTGAAGGAGAACCGTACTTGGAAGCTGTGCGGCAGCTTCGCTCAGAACTCGGAGAATCCCGCGTGTTTCATGTGCACCTCACGCTCCTCCCCTACCTCCGGGCGACCAAGGAATTGAAAACGAAGCCTACGCAACTCTCCGTCAGAGAGCTGCGCCGCATCGGCCTGCAACCCGACATGATCCTCGCACGTGCAGACGAGAAAATTCCGAATGCACTCCTCGACAAGATCAGCAATTTCTGCGGTGTGAGACGCCAGGCAGTCATTCCCGCACACACCGTCCGGTCGATCTACGACGTCCCCCTCCGCTTCCAGCAATACCATGTTGCGGAAATCATTGCAGAGAAACTCGTCCTTGGCCCCGTGTACCCTGAGAAGGGTCGAAGGGTGCAGCCAGATATGCGAAAGTGGGAAGAGGGGGAGAAGCGTCACTCCGCTGCGACGAAGACTGTGAAAATTGCGATCGTCGGGAAGTACACCCACCTCGATGATGCGTACTTGAGCGTCATCGAATCGATCAAATCCGCGGCGGTCTTCGAGAAGCGCCGCGCGGAGATCGTCTGGATCGACTCCGAGAAATTGGAAGAAAAGGACAAGGAAGTGTGGGCGGCGCTCAAGAGCTGCAAGGGTATTGTCGTTCCCGGGGGATTTGGAACGCGGGGAATCGAAGGGAAGATTGCCGCGGCGAAATATGCACGGGAAAATGGCGTACCGTACCTTGGTCTCTGCCTCGGAGCACAACTCATGACGATCGAATTCGCTCGTTCCGTTCTCGGTGACAGAGAACTCACGAGCGAGGAGTTCGATGAAGCAGGTAAGCTTCCACGGAGTAAGTACGTCGTACATTTTCTCCCCGGCCAAACGAAGGAGAAGGAAAAGGGGGGTACGCTTCGCTTGGGTGCGTACACCTGCCGCCTTCTCCCAGGAACAAAGGCGGCAGCGGCATATGGTGCAAGGGAAATCTCCGAACGTCACAGACATCGCTATGAATTCAACAAAGCCTTCAAGGAGCGACTGGAGAAAGGAGGTCTCCTTTTTTCCGGACTCTGGGAAGCAACTGGCCTCGCAGAAATCGTCGAACTCAAAGAGCACCCTTTCATGCTTGGCTCACAGTTCCATCCGGAGTTCAAGAGCAGGCCCCATAGGCCCCATCCGCTGTTTGCGGCGTTTATGAAAGCAGTTACGAGAAGCACGAAGAAATAAGCACGAAGCACGAAACAAGCTCAAATAGACAAAATCTAAATGGAAAAAGGTGTATGATTATCCCCAATGTCCCCTGCACCATTGAAGAAATATGACTTAGAGGAGCGAACGGAATCGTTTGCTCTCAGTGTTCGAGCCTTTCTGAGAAAGGTGCCCTTGACACTAGCAAATGCAGAAGATATGAAGCAACTTCTACGATCATCTGGTTCCGTTGCAGCAAATTACATTGAAGCAAATGATTCCTTAGGAACAAAAGATTTTATGATGCATGTGAAGATCTGCCGTAAAGAAGCAAAGGAAAGCGCACTCTGGTTACGACTCATTGATACCGGGGGAAATCCAATGCTCGAAAAGGAGAGAAACATCCTTGTTCAGGAAGCAAAAGAACTCATGCTCATTTCCGCCTCAATTTTTAGAAATTCCGGTAAAGCACCTCCTGTTTCTTAGAAATTTGATATTGAATATTGTTTCGCGCTTCGGATTTCGTGCTTCGTGCTTCAGTGTCTATGTCTCTCCTCGCAGTCTCCCATCTCTCCCTCTCCCTCTCTGGTCAGCAGATCCTGAAGGACATTTCCTTCGAAGTGGAGAAAGGCGAAGTCATCGGCATCATCGGTCCGAATGGCTCAGGGAAGACGACCCTCTTCAATGTCCTCTCCGGCTTCATCAAGCCTATTACAGGCTCCATCCGCTTCCAGGGACAGGAGATCACAGGTCTCTCGCCTCCGAAGCGCGCGCAGCTTGGGATTGGTCGCGTCTTCCAGAACTTCGGCATCTTCCGGGAGATGACACTCGAGGAGAACGTGCTTGTTGCTCTGGAAGCATTGCCCACTGAAGAGAGGAAAAAACTCGGAAACCTTCGGGAGAAAGCACTCTTTACGCTCGGTCTCATTGGCCTCGCGGATCGTGCGAAGGAGAAAGCCTGCGCGCTCTCCGGCGGGCAGATGCGCCTCCTCGAGATCGGAAGGACACTCGCAAGTGGCAAGGAACTCTTCCTCCTCGACGAGCCGACAGCCGGCGTCTCTCCGAAGATGACAGGAGAAGTCTCGAAGCTCATTCAGGAACTGAAGCACGAAGGGAAGACGGTCCTCACGATCGAGCACGATCTCCCGTTCATTTCGAGAATCTGCGACCGGGTCCTTGTCCTCGATGTCGGATCCATCGTCCTGCAGGGAAAACCGACGGAGATCCACCACGACAGGAAGCTCCAGGAGATCTATTTCGGAGCCGATCCGACCGAGTGAGCGCGCTTGCTCCCTCCACCCTCTTTGGCTAGTCTGAGGGGGTGCCAAAGAACACCCTCCCTGCCCTAGCCCTAGCCCTAGCCCTTTTCGCTGCCTGTGCACCAAAAGAGGCTGAAGACACCACTGAGCCTATCCGCCTCGGCTACATCGGCCCTCTCACAGGCGATGCCGTCTCCTTCGGGACGGATACGGTGAACGGCGCTCGCTTGGCAGTGGAAGAAATCAATGCAGCCGGAGGAGTGAATGGGAGAATGGTGTCGCTCATTGCGGAGGATGGACGGTGCAACGGTGCGGACGCCGCAAGTGCTGCTCAGAAACTCGTGAATATCGACAAGGTGGTCGCCATCATCGGCGGGCAGTGCAGTTCCGAGACCTTGGGTGCAGCCCCGATCACCGAAGCTGCAAAGGTGATCCTCCTCTCCCCCGTCTCCAGTAATCCCGATGTGACGCATGCAGGCGAATTCGTCTTCCGTGTCTACCCAAGCGATGCGCTGAAAGGGACGGCTCTCGCGAACTACTTCTCCACTTCCACCTTCACGAAGATCGCCATGATCTCGGAGAATACGGATTTCTGCGTAGGAATCCATGACTCCGTGAAGAATGCCCTGAAAGGAGACTCCGCTCTTGTCTTCGACGAAACCGTGGAACCAGGAACAAAGGATTACCGGACCCTCTTCACGCGTCTCAAAGACATGGAATTCGATGTATTCCTGGCGAATGGGCAATCCGATTCCACAGTCGCCGCGATGGTGCAGCAGATGCGTGAATTAGGTCTCACGCAGCCAATCGTAGGAACAGACACCGCAGACTCCGTGACACTCGGCCAGATCGCGAAGGAAGCAGTCGAAGGACTCCGTGCACTCTCCGTCCCATCCTTGAGTAAGAACGATCCCGTGGGCGGGCCCTTCGTACAGAAATTTGAGGAGGAGTATGGGACTCCCCAAGTCGGCTTCTTCTTCGCGGCACTCAGCTACGAAGCAACGCGCCTCATCCTGGACACCATGCGCACGGTGGGAACAGAGGGTCCGGCACTCCGCGATGCGCTCCATGCCTTGAGCGGCTACAATAGTATCATTGGAACGATGACCTTCGACAAATTCGGGGATATTCAGGGTATCCCCTTCGCTCTCAAGGAATTCAAGAACGGTGTTCTCTCCGAAGTCGAGAGAATTCCATTGAATTAGCCCTTGCGCGAGCATCTGCCCCTCCCTACCTTACCTACCTTACGTACCTTACCTACCTTACTTCCCTTACCCTTTCCCACTTACCGTATGTCCCAGCGTCTCCTTGCACTCGGCGCCCTGACATTTGTGCTCGCTTCCTGTACGCCTCAAACCAGCACCAAAGAATCGATCAAGATCGGCTACATTGGCCCACTCACGGGAGAAGCTGCCTCCTATGGCATTGATACTCTGAACGGTACCAAGTTCGCGATCGACGAGATCAATGCAAAGGGTGGCATCAGTGGGCGCATGGTTGAGCTCATCGTTGAGGATGGAAAATGCACCGGATCAGATGCCGCAAGCGCTGCCCAGAAGCTCGTGAATATTGATAAAGTTGTCGCAATCGTCGGAGGTCAGTGCAGCGGGGAAACGCTCGCAGCAGCTCCCATTGTGGAGGCGGGAAAGGTCGTCATGATCTCCCCAGTTTCGAGTAGTCCTGATGTGACCCAGGCAGGAACCTTCATCTTCCGGGATTACCCAAGTGATGCTCTCAAGACGAAAGCGATGGCAACGTACCTCAGTGAGGAGGGACTTTCGAAACTCGCAATGATCACCGAGAACACAGACTTTGCGACAGCCTTCCGGAATGCTCTGAAGGTGGACTTTGGAGAGGAGAACATCGTCTTCGATGAGGTCGTGGAGCCAGGAACGAAAGACTTCCGGACACTCCTCACACGCCTCAAGGACGCAGACTTCGATGTCTTCTTCCCGAATGCACAGAGCGATGCCGTGATGGCAGCAATGATGCAACAGCTTCGTGAGCAGGGGCTCACCCAAGTCGCAATTACCCATGACGTCGGAGACTCCGCAACACTTGGAGAAATTGCAAAGGAAGCAGTAGAAGGTCTCCTCGTCATCGCAGTTCCATCGCTTGGCGAAGGAGGCACATTCGGAAAAGCCTACAAGGAGAAGTATGGCGAGGCGCAAGCAACGATGACCTTCGTTGCAGGTGCCTACGATGCGACGAATGTTCTTGCCCAGGTGATCGCGACTGTAGGGACGGACGGAACAATGATCCGGGATGCGCTCTACGATCTCCGGGACTACAAAGGCATTGTGGGAACATTCCATTTTGACTCCAATGGAGATGTCATCGGACTCCCGTACGAACTCAAGACTTTTGAGAACGGGATGATCAAGTCGCTCGAGAAGCTCTCCGTCGATTGATGCAACTCCTCAAGCTCGGCTCGTACGAGCCGAGCTTGACCCTGAGCGAAGTCGAAGGGTAGAAAGACGCTATGCAGCTCCTCATTAATGCTCTGATCGCAGGCTCCCTCGGTGCACTCATCGCAGGGGGACTGGCCTTGGTCTATGGACTTCTCGGCGTCTTCAACCTGGCTCTCGGCGAGACGGTCCTCCTCGGGGGATACGCAACGTGGTGGTTGCACCAGGGTCTTCATCTCCCCTTAAGCCTGAGCATTGTCGGAGGCATAGTCACGGGACTCCTCGTCGCTTTGTTCACGTTCGAAGTGTTCGTCGCTCCCTTCTACAAGTTGCATCGCTTCCTGCCGCTCGTGACAACGATTGCTCTCAGCATGATCCTCGACGGTGCGATCCTCCTCTTCTTCCAGAGCAGCCCAAAGAGCATCGTGCCCGGGCTCCCGGAGACAATGCACGTGCTCGGAGCGGTCGTAAGCAGTGAACAATTGCTGCTCATCTCCGTCACGCTCCTCCTCCTCTCCGTCTGCGCGTACGTCCTGCACGCGACAGCCTTCGGGAGGAGCGTGCGCGCCGTTACCCAGCATGACGCCGCAGCGATGAGCCTCGGGGTCAATGCTCCGCTTCTCTTTCGCACGGTCTTCCTCCTCTCCGGAGCCCTCGCCGCTGCAGGAGGAATCTTCATTGGCATTGACCAGAATCTCTCACCTATTCTTGCCTTCCCTCTCACCATCAAAGCCTATGCCGCGATCATTGCGGGAGGGAAAGGAAATTTCTGGGGAGCCATCGTCTGCGCATATCTCATCGCTCTCCTCGAGCAACTCATCGTCGGTATCCACTGGTTCGGCCTCTTCTTCATTCCCGCTGGATACCAAGGGACCGTCGCACTCCTCGTCATCATCGTCTTCCTCCTTCTCAAACCTACTGGCCTCTTCGCCTCCCGTTCGCGGATTGCGTAAATCCGAGCCCTAACCCGAACCCCAGCCCCAGACATGAGCTTCCTCTGGCACGTCATCATTCTGATCGGCATTTGGCTCCCGGGGGCACTCACCTACACCCTGATTTTCGGGAAGGGGAAACTTCTGCACTTCGGTCCCGTCGGCGTGAGCCTTGTCGCATCCTACGCGACCTTTCTGACACTCCTGCACACAGGAAATTACCTCCTCGCAGTCGGAGCAGGGTTCTTTCTCTCAATCGTGACATCTGCTCTCTTCGCCTGGCTCTCCCTGCGACTCGAGCCTGACGGTTTCGGTGTCCTGTCCATTGCCGTGCATCTCGCCATTCTCTCAATCATCTTAAATTGGAGCAGTCTCACCCGCGGCGCACTCGGCATTCCTCGTATCCCGCGCAGCCCTTTCCCCGTTTCGATCGAAGGATTCGCACTGACGATGCTCGTGATGAGCGCCCTCTGGATCGGAGCAATGCTCTGGCTTGACCGCTCGTCGTTTGGGAGGGAACTCAAAGCGCTGGCAGAGCATCCGTGGTATGCCGCTGCTCTTGGCGTCAATCGCATGCGAGTACACTCCATTGCCTTCTTCATCGGAGGCATCGGCGCCTTCTTTGCCTCCATCCCCTCCACACAGTACATCGGTCTCCTCCACCCCAACGACTTTCAGTTCGCCGGACTCATTTTCTACGTGATGTTGGTCGTCGCGGGGAAGCCGGGAAGCGTCTTCGGGGTCACACTCGCAACGATCCTTCTTGTCTCCCTGCGCGAAGCGATGCGCTTCGTCCCTCTCCCCGCAGATATTTTAGGACCCGTCCGGCTCATGCTCTTCGGCTTCATCCTTTTTGCAGCTGTATGGTGGAGAAGAGATGCGCTTTTCCCAAAACAAAGGGTTGTTTAATTATCGCGGCACTGATGCCGAAGCGGATGAGTTCTCATAAGCTTTGCGTCGTGAACTTCGTCTTGAAAGTGAAGTTGGACAATGATGTTCTCTTCTTGCCATGAAGCAGGTTGATGGACAGAGTCATAGAAGTGAGCAGCAAAGCGAATGATGAACTTGATGCGCTGAGGCATCACGCCGCGAGACTCTTTTGGTTCTTTTCTGGTCACAGAAAAGAACAGAGTAGATATGCTAGTATCAATTTCGATGAACCTTGCGCAAACACTCCTGGGGATCGACTTCAAAAACCCCACCGTCCTCGCCTCCGGCATCTGGGGGATTACGGCAAGCAGTTGGAAGAGAGCGGCAGCCAGCGGTGCAGGAGCGATCACCACAAAGTCTCTCTGGCTCAAAGAGCACAAAGGTCATCCCAACCCCACCATCATCTCGACTCCGTACTGGTCCTTAAACGCGGTCGGCGTTCCTGATGCAGGACCGGAAAAAGCGCGGGAGGAGATTGGAGCATACTTGAAAGAGCACCCTGTCCCACTCTTCGCAAATATTATCGCGGAGACCATCGAGAATTTCGGCCTCACTGCGGCAGCACTCGTCTCCTTGAAGCCAGATGCCTTCGAAGTGAATATCAGCTGCCCCAATGTCGAGGATGAATTCGGGAAGCCCTTCGCCTGTTCACTTCATGATGCTGCAGCCGTCACCCGAGAAGTGAAGAAGTATTCGGGAAAAATCCCCGTCTTCGTGAAACTCTCGCCCAATGTCGATGACATCGGTGCGATCGCCTCATCCGTCGTCGCAGCGGGTGCGGACGGCCTCACGATCATCAACACGGTCGGACCGGGAATGGCAATCGACCTGAAGAGTCGGATGCCTATTCTCGCGAATAAAGTGGGGGGGCTTTCGGGACGCGCGATCAAGCCCATCGCAGTCCGCTGTATCGCGGATTGCTTTGAAGCAACAGGAGGGAAGGTTCCCATCATCGGCACGGGAGGCGTATTTACCGGAGAAGATGCACTCGAGCTCATGATGGCCGGAGCTTCGCTTATCGGCATCGGGACCGCACTTTGGGAACGCGGAGAGCATATCTTCCGATTGGTCTGCGAAGAAATGACTGTTTGGTGCGAAGAGGAAGGAGTGAAAAACATTCGGGAACTTGTGGGAAGCGCGCACCCCCTTGGGAAGACCTATTTGAAACACACGCAGGCAACAACATGACGAAGGCTCTCCCCCTCCAGAGCTGCCTCCCGAAGACGTACCCCATTGCGGAGATCAAGCAGGAAACCGAGCATGTGAAGACTTTCACCTTTCCAGTTTCCTTCGGCGCGAAACCCGGGCAATTCCTCATGGCCTGGCTTCCGGGAGTCGACGAGATCCCAATGAGCATCGCGATGGATGATGGGAAGGAGACCCGCATCACCTTCTTCGATGTGGGGGATAC
>CAZQCB010000040.1:0-8694 GCA_964592265.1 uncultured Candidatus Peribacteria bacterium
GAACACCGACGATATATTCCTGGATCACGAAATCGTTGAATTCCGGGTATTTCCGGTCCTTCACTTCATGGAATTGCTCCGCGCTTTTTGCGATGAAATACCCGAATCCTCCCGATGCGCCATGGAACTTCACGATGGCCGCCCGATCGATATCCTCCGGTTTTGCGAAGACCCGGGGAAGGAGAAGATTCGCCCGCTCGAGCCACTGACGTTCCATCGCACGGTTCGATTCCCATTCGAGAATTTCCTTCGTCCCGTAGTACATGCTGCGAATAGCGCGCACGCGCTCGTGCCCCATGTAGGCGATGAAGGAACCGTGGGGGATGACGATCGCGTTCCGCCGGGTGAGTTCCTCTTCGAGTGATACATCCCACGCGGACCAATCATCGATCAGGAGGATCTCATCCGCAACGCCATAACTCCGGTATGTCTGCTCCGTGCCCTTCTTGCACACGACGAGGTTCCGCATCCCCTCGTCCCGTGCACCTTTGAGAATCTGCAGCGCACTGTGGCTCCCCATCGTGGCGATGCAGTAATCGGAAACGTTCTTCGAAGCCGGATTTAACGAAGCTGTACCTATTGGGATCGGGGTATTTCCGCGAGTCTACCAGATTCTGGTATGGGTGCAAGTGGAGAAATTATTTTTCCACTACGGTGATTTTCCTCATTTCTCCTTTTGGAATGGCAACCCGTGTTGTTCCTTCTTCAGAAGGCATTTCAGCAAAGCAGTGGCTACTGCTTGCTGAGTAGATGTACAACCTTGTCCCCGCTACGACCACCTGTATTGTCTCCCCTACATTCATGAGCATGGGATGCCCATCCACTGATTCCCCTGCTATCGCAAGAGCACAGTCCTGACCGATGATGTGGTCTCCCCACCAGTTCTGCTCATCCAAATTCCTATACCTTTGGGGTGATGGAAGGAGGGACATGCACTCGCGTACAGTGTAATCCCTGTCATGCGGGGGTCAACCCCCTCTAAGCTTTTCACTTCCTAAACTCCCAGAGTGCGAGACGGGTTCCCCACTCCTGGATATTCATTGTCTGTGGCTCCCGATCGTGGCGATAGTGTAGTCGGAGAGCTTCTGGGAAGCCGGTGGGGGAGTTCCTTAATTGTCCTTGCGAGCAAGGTCGCGCGGTCATACAATGACCCCCTTATGTATGGGAAGACTCGAAGCACTCCTGCGGCCTGAGGGATCGAAGGTAGGAGCGGTCATGCAAGCGATGACGGATTTCAAGATCCGTCCGGAGTTTCTGGATCCTCAGGTGCATGAAATCATTCTCAAGCTGCGGAGTGACTCGAACTACCATCAGTTTGGGCAGGGAGATAAGCTCCCGGCAGGCATGAGGCTCCGTGGAGAGAGGGTTCGCCTTTCGGGAGTCTTGCCTGTCGAGCTCTACGGTGGGGCACTGGGTGAGTTTCGGCGTAACGTAGACATCCCATTGAACAACAGTGTCCCCTCGCAGGAGGTCATGACGCTCGAGGAAGCGTTGCTCATCATCTCTAAGACTGACCCAGGAGGGAATGCTCCTAATGAGGTGAGAAACTTGGCTCACTTCATGGTGGCGGGAGTAGGACCGGAGCAATTACTCCTCTATACCTCGTCCGATCACCTCCTCGAGGAGTGGCTCCGCTCACTTCCTCCTCCTGTGCGCGAGCGCGTACAAGAGACGAGGTTAGCACTGGCAAGCCGCATGGGTGTTCACGTCCCCTACAACGGGTCTGACCACAAGGGGATGTTCCAGAATGGTACCCTCGCGATTTCTTCGCCGGCGGCATCGACGCGGGATGCTGTGCGCGGGTACTTGCAGGAACTTCTTCCCTTAAACAATGTCATCCTCTCCGAGGGGCTCGGGAGGCAGATACTGGAGACGATGCTCAATGGCAGAGAGAAGCTTGTACAGAAGATGAATCCATCGAGCGCTCTGCGCAGTGATTGCGCCATTGATGCCTATGAGTACACCCAGAAGGGTGGCTATCCCCCCATAGCGACTATGAATGAGGATGAAGCCGACTTCTACATTCGTACTCTAAAGGGGAGGGTAGAAGATAAGAATCCGGAGTTGTTGGATCCCTTCAACTTCCCCTCACCATTCGGGTCACAGCAAGGGATCAGCGAGGTAGCGGTGGAAGCTGCGAGTAGGGGGTTCATCGAGTACCTGCAGTACATTCCTCCTCCTCACTCTGAGAAACTGCTCTTCCCTCTCAGCGTGAGTTGCGGCAAGCGGGGGGGCTACCACTTGGCGATGTGCAGGGGCAAGGGGTACCTTGTGTTCACCTCCACACCACACGCCATGGGTGCTGCACATTTGCTAGCACGCGCGGGAGATCCCCCGGGTATTCGGATGCACACGACATTGCCCATGGGGGCTGGAGACGCAGTTGGTATGCTCCTCTCACTCGTGAACCATGTCTGGGATGTCGAGGAGCTCATGGGGGAGTATGCAAGGGCGAGCCAGCGGAACTACCCCCTGGATGGAAGCTACTTGCGAGCGGCATCTATGGTCTTTGTCAGTCTCCTCAGTAGGATCGTGGGAGAGTATGTTTTCCATTCTGAGAGCACGGATTTCACCGGCGTACCTCCGGGGAAGATCCGGGAGATCATCGACTACGCAGCGGAGCGCGCACTCGCTGCTGCTGCACCACTATGGAACATCGGTCCTTCGCCGAAGCAGTCTGTCATAGAGGAGTTAGGTGTGAACGTTGCTCTCTGGGAACTCACGGATGAGAGAAACTCTCTCCACCGGGTGTCACCTCCTTAAACTCGTGCCGCAGTAAGGGCAGTGCCGGTTGCCTTCCATGGCCATTTGTGGTGAGTATGTGCCTCGAATGCGCCTTGTCTCCCTCTCCCCGGCAGTCACAGAGATTCTTTTTGCCCTTGGCAAAGGCAATCTCCTCGTTTGCAGAGATCAATTCAGTGATTATCCCGATGGAACGAAGAATGTACCACTTGTGAAGGGTCATCAGAAGGTTTCAGTCCAAGAGGTTCAACAGAAGAAGCCCGATCTCGTCTTCACCTCGACCCTCGTCCAGATGAGGCTTGCGGAGGAACTTCGTGCCGCAGGAGTACACGTCATTCATCAGGATCCACGCTCACTTGCAGATATCCATCAATCCATTATTGAGATTGGTATGCTTCTTTCCTGTGAAGCGCAGGCCCGAGCTCTCTCGGAGAGGATGCGTCAGGGAATGAACGAGGTGAAGAAGCGCTCTCGTGCTCTCCCGAGATATCCTCGCGTCTACATCGAGGAATGGCACAACCCGCCTATGGTTTCCGGGAATTGGGTCCCAGAGGTTGTGAAGATTGCTGGAGGGATTCCGTTTGATGTTGGCACGAAGGATGGAAAGAACCTCCCAAGCAGAGAGGTGAGCTTGCAGGAAATACAAGCGTTTGATCCAGAGCTCGTTATTCTCAGTATCTGCGGCGCGGGATCGCTCGCAAGGAAAGAGCTTCTCACAGCACGTCCAGGTTGGGCCGATCTTTCTGCAGTGCGAGAAGGGAGAGTGCGCGTGATTGACGACTCTCTCCTCAATCGACCGGGACCGAGACTCGTGGAGGGGGCGAGGAGATTGTACGGGTGGATATTTGAGATGCTTCATTAAGTGTATTGGGTATTTGGTAATGGGTATGGAGTATTCGTTCCTCCTTACTCCTTACCCCTTACGGAATACTTTCTATTTATAAATATCCGTCACGCTCTGTCCACTCTCGACATGCTTAATGACTTCCGCGAGAAGTGGCGCGACAGAACACACTTTGAGACCAGGGAACACTTTGCCTTCCGTCGGGATGGAATCCGTCACGATCACCTCCTTGAAGTGCGCTTCCTGCAGCTTTTGCACTGCTTCTCCCGAGAAGATGGGATGCGTCGCGGCGAGGTAGACGTCGGAAGCCGCTCCGCGTTCCACGAGGACCTTCTTCGCAGCACAGATACTCCCGCCGGTATCAATCATGTCGTCGTAGAGGATCGCTGTTTTCCCTTTAATGTCTCCCACCACGTGGAGGATTTCCGCTTTCTGATGCTCCGGTCGGGTCTTATGCATAATCGCGAGCTCCGCTCCGAGTTCGTCTGCGAACTTCTTCGCCGCCTTTGCCCCGCCTTCATCGGGGGAGACGACAATGGGATTTGGGAGCTTCTTTTTCCGGAAGTATTCGACGAAAATCTGCCGTGCACTGAGGGAGTCTACCGGTGTATTGAAGAAGCCCTGGATCTGGTCGGAGTGGAGGGTGAGAGTGATCACATGGTTTGCTCCCGCTGTTGCGAGAAGGTCGGCCATGAGCTTTGCGGAAATCGGCTCACGTGGCTCCGAAACTCGGTCTTGCCGTGCGTAGGGGAAGTGCGGCATGACGATGTGAATGGAATTCGCAAACCCCAGTCTTGCCGCCTGACACATGAGGCAGGTCTCGATGATGTCACTGTCACTTGTTTCCGTACCTGTCTGCACAATGAAGACACTTTTACCCCGCACGGATTCCTCGTACCGTACGTACTGCTCTCCGCAGGAGAAGGTTTTGAGGTTCACTTTTCCGAGCTCCACCTTCAGCTCCTTCGCGATGGCGAGCGCCAGAGACGGATGGCTTGAGCCGGAAAACAGTTTCATGAGGGCAGTGGGGAAGTTCTAGAGGTTCTCAAGGTTGTAGAGGTTGTAAGGGAGTGCTTGAAACAGGAATCGCGGAGCTTTGTGATGAGGTATCCGACGCGTTGGATGTGGTCATCTGCCTCTTCAAATTGCTGAGGCTTCAAGTATCCCAGGTCCTGAGCAAGCAGACATTGATAATGCAGCTCTTCAAGAGAGCAGAGTGATATTTCGTAAAATCGTGCTTGTTCCTTATTCGATTGCTTCCTATTTGCTTCAACAATATTTGTTGGGACACTGGAGGAAGAACGGCACATTTGGTCGACCAACCGATACAATTCTGTTTTGGGAAATGTCTCTGTGATCTTGTATATCCACATGCATAACTTGTGCGCCTCCTGCCATGCGACGAGTCGCTGGTAGGGACGGAGAGTTTTCATCGAGGTTTCCACGCTTCCAGTATATCACTTCAACTTCGAACTTCTACAACCTCTAGAACCTCTACAACGTCTAAAACCTCAGTCTCACAGCTCTGCATCAATGGCTGCCTTGAACGCAGCGAATGGCTGCGCGCCGGAGAGCTTCTTGCCATTCACGAAGAATGCAGGAGTTCCCGTGACACCTCCGCTTGATCCATCTGTGAAGTCTTTTTGCACTTCAGCTGTGTACTTCCCGCTATCGAGGCAGCTCCCGAAGTCATCGGCATCAAGGCCAAGTTCCGTTGCGTACTGCTTGAAGAGTTCCGAGGCGTTCGGGGCGGAAGACCAGAGACCCTGCTTCTCAAAGAGCGCATCGTGCATTTCCCAGAATTTGTCCTGGTCATCCGCGCACTCTGTTGCCTCTGAGGCCTTCGGAGCATTCGGGTGAATGGAGAGTGGGAAGTCGCGGACGATGTACTTCACTTTGCCGGTGTCTACATACTCCTGCTTGATTTGCGCGAAGGTCTGCGTGAAGTGCCGTGCGCAGAAGGGGCACTGGTAGTCCGTGAATTCGATGAGGGTGACTGCGGCGTTCGTCTTCCCCAAGATGGAATCGTCATCTTCCTTCGGAGGATTGGCGACGACAGCGGCAGCAGGAGTCGGAGAAGGAGTGGGAGCGGCTGGGACATTCACTTGAGGACCGGGGGCAGCGCCTCTCCCTGCACCACCGACAGAGGTTCCCATCACTTCGTTCACGCCGAAGCCGACGATGAAGCCAAGGAGCGCAAAGCTCATGAGCGCCCATTGGTTCATACCTTTGAGACTAAGGGGGTTCTGCTGGTCCATGGAGGAAGGGAGGAGAAGAAGTTAAGAACGAATGTGCAGGAATCGTAGCAGTGAGGAGACCCCGAAGTCACGCGTCGTTCGCTCTTTTCTTGTGTACCACAGGAAGAAGAGGGGGAGGATTCCTGCGGAATTGATGATGAGGAGCGCAATGAACCATACGGTTTTCCCCATCTTCGCGGCATGCCAGAGTGCAATGCCCTTCCAGACGAGTTCCCAGAGAATGAGCAGCACAATTCCTGCGAGCATGAGCTGCCAGTCGGTGCGTTCCTTCAGGACCGTGAGGCCGAGGTTTCCCATGAGGGAGAGGAGAGCGGCGGCGTCGGACATCGCATGCAGCATACTGCGCGTTTTCCCTCCTGTATACTTCTATTCGCGGACGATTAGCTCAGCTGGTTAGAGCGTGCGACTCACATTCGCAAGGTCACTGGTTCGAATCCAGTATCGTCCACCACGTAAAGTTGCTCGCGTGGCGAGCAACCACGTGGCGCAGCCACAGCTCCGCTTTCTCTCTCATGTCCGCCATCCTCACCCAGCTCTCTGCCGAAGCTTCCTCCCTAGGAGCCTTCGATCTCATCACGATCGGAACTCTTGCGCTCCTTGAAGGGATTCTCTCGGTGGATAACGCGCTCGTTCTTGCGATTCTGGTCCGACATCTCCCCACAGAGCTTCGGCGCAAGGGTCTGACCTACGGTCTTGTTGGGGCATTCGTGTTCCGGGTCATTGCACTCGTCTTTGCCTCCTCACTCATCCGCTTCACGCTCTTCAAGCTCGTCGGTGGAGTGTATCTGCTCTACCTTGCGATGAAGAACATGTTCCGTGTGGGTGCGGAGTCGGGGAAAGAAGAAAGTGCGGTGAAAAAAGCAGGATTCTGGCAGACAGTGGTGCTCGTCGAAATGACGGACATTGTCTTCTCGATCGACAGCATCACGACCGCAGTTGCCCTCTCCAATAAACTCCTCATCGTCTACATCGGCGGCGTGCTTGGCATCATCTTCATGCGATTCCTCAGCAGTTTCTTCGTGAATCTCCTCGAGCGCTTCCCCAAGCTCGAGGATCTCGCGTACCAACTCGTGTTCTTCATCGGGACGCGGCTCACACTCGAATCGCTCTCAATCGAAATTGAACACACGATCTTCTGGGTGATGATGGGAGTGATCGCAGTCATTGGTGGGTCGCTGGTCTACAGGGATTACAAGGAGACGCAGCTTGCAGCTCAAATTTCCGACGAACTCATCGAGAAGCTGAAGCGGCAAGAGCTCACGCTTGAGCGTGTGCTTCAGGAACGGAGGGAGCTCTCTACGGCGACCATCCGCAATCTCATCGGCCAGGGGTACCTGCGTCTCACGAGCAAGGCGACGCTGGGGGAAGTCAAAGCGGCGCGAGCATCGCCTTCTTGAACTTGATGTTCTTCCAGGAGGGAACCACGATGACATTAGTCATCCGTTCTTCCGACCAGTAGTCCAGGATTGCCTGCTCATCACTCTTCCGGCTTGCACGCGAAGCCACGGCATCCCGAGGGATAACCATTTGTGTGTATCCTTTCGGGAAGTCTTTTACTGTTCTTTGAATGCAGGAAGTTGTGGTCACTCCTGTGAGGATGAGGTGTCTGCTTCGACAGATGTAATTCCATGCCTTGGACTCCTCTTCTCTCGGAGCGCTATACAAACTGTTCTGTGGCTTCGTGATCGTTGCTCTAAAGCAAGTTTCCGGAATCATGGGTTCCCGTCCTAAAAAATTTCCTTGTGTACAGAGATTCTCGAGACCTGGCACACCAAATTGATCCCACTCATAGAGGGACTGACAGAGGATGGGATAGACCTTCATTCGCCACTTCTTGATCATCTCTCTGAGGCGGGGGAGAATTTGGCGTATTGGCTCCGTATCCTCGAGCCCAAAGCATTCCGTGAATGTTCCCTTTGAATGCATGAAGTCCCTGACGGGATCTACAACAACAGCGGGTGTTCCGACGGGGAGTTCGAGCGGGAGGGAGGAGGGAAGCATGGGAAGGGGGCATTCTAGGCTAGAGTAGGCCCATGTCCATCGCTCCAGAGCGCATTCTCTATAAAGATGAACACCTCCTGATCGTCAATAAACTCGCGGGGGAGCTCGTCGTCGCGGCGGGAAGGAAGGGGCCCGCCTTCGCCGAGCCCACTTCGCCCAGCCTTCGCTCTGCGAGCTACGGCCGACAAGCAAGGCTTCGAGGGCCAGGGGCTACGGCGGGCAAAAAGCTGCCGCTTTTTGATTTTCTTCGAAAGGATTACCCGGGATTACGCGTGCTGCATCGCCTGGATTTCGGAACATCCGGAATCATCGTCTTTGCGCGGACGGCGGAAGCAGTGCGCAAGGTGCGGGAGACAAAGTTCGGGGGATGGCAGAAGTGCTATTGTGCGCTTGTTGCGGGAAAACTGGAGCGGAAAGAGGGCATCATACGGAAACCACTCCGTGCTCGTACACACGAAGGCCTCGTTCCGGCTGTGACGCACTACCGCGTGCTTGCAGCATTTCCTGAGGCGACGTATGTCGAGGCGCGCATCGAGACCGGACGAAAGCATCAGATCCGACAGCACTTTGCTGCAATCGGGCACCCGCTCCTCCTCGATCCGCTCTACGGTGATCGAAAGAAAGATGCAGCGTTTCGGCGACGCCTTCACTATCGCCGCTTCTTCCTTCATGCTTCTTCTCTCACGTTTCCTCATCCTGTGACGGGGAAGATGCTTTCCATCACTGCGGCTTTACCTCTGGCATTTGGAAATGCTCTCTCTGGACTTCACGCGGTTTCTTGACCCTTCGATACACTCAGGATCACTTAGGGAATAGTTACCCTTGGTAATCAGGTGTCACACTGAGCAC
>CAZQCB010000041.1:0-8434 GCA_964592265.1 uncultured Candidatus Peribacteria bacterium
GTAGAAGGATTCCACGTCGTTCTGCATCATCTTCTTGTCTCTCGGCTGCAGCAAAGGATCGGGCAAGAGACCGGCATTTCCTCTCACCGCCCATGAAGATTTTCATTGACTCCGCCAATCTGCAGGATATCGAAGAGGCGCTGAAGCGCGGTTTCATCCGTGGCATTACGACCAATCCATCGCTCCTTGCCAAGGAACCGAAAGCGAAATTTGAGGAGCACATCGGGAAGATCATCGGTCTCATCAACAAGTATCAACCCGGCATCTCGCTCTCCGTGGAAGTGTTTTCCAGGGATCCGGAGAAAATTCTGGAGCAGGCCAAACGCTTCGTGAAGACATTCAAGTATCCGGAGCTCGCGATCAAGGTGCAGATTGGGTGGGACGAGCTCGCGATCATCCGCGAGCTTTCTGCTGCGGGGATCAAGGTGAACTGCACCTGCGCAATGAGCATCCCCCAGGTGGTCATGGCTGCGGCTGCAGGTGCCCGTTTCGTGAGTCTCTTCTGGGCCCGCATCCGCGACGGGGGAACGCCGAAGTATGAGGACATTCGGAAGAAGTATGTGGCGGAAGGGTGGCTCACTGAGGAAGATTTCGATCCTGCGGCGATCGTCCGCGAAACGCGCAAATTATTTGACGCGTCGTACCCCGACGTGGAGATTATCGCCGGCAGCATGCGCAGCGTCACGGATGTGACCGACGCCGGGAAAGCCGGCGCGCACATCGTCACCGTCCCACCCAAATTTTTCGTTCCAATGACGCAGCACTACAAAACCGATGAAGTTGTGCAGCAGTTCTTGCAGGATTTCGCAGCCTGGTTACAGTGATCTTCCATGCAGAGAAAAACCGCAGCACTCCGGGCTCTGAAAGCGGCATCGGCCTTTCTGAAGACCGAATTTCGCGTCGGGCACGCTGGGACGAAAAAGGCCGATGGGACGTTGGTGAGTGCCGCTGATGATGGAAGCGAAGAGAGGATCCTTCGCGTGCTCAAGCGGTCTTTTCCGGAGGATGCGATTCTGTCGGAAGAATGCGGGAGCATAGAAGGAAACAGTGGGTACCGATGGATTCTCGATCCCCTCGATGGAACGCATAATTTTCTCGCAGGCATTCCGATCTTCGGAATTCTTCTCGCCGTGGAACAAAAAGGAATCATCACGATGTCCATAGCATCCTTCCCGATGTTCGATGAAGTTTTTTTCGCAGAGAAGGGGAAGGGGGCATTCTTGAATGGAAAGCGCATCCATGTCTCCCGTGATTCTTCTCTCCGGGGAAAAATGCTGCTTGGAGATTCGAATAAAGATATCGAGCTTGAAGCAGTCATGCGGGATCTCGCGCAGGCTTCCAAGAACGATTACCGCTTCCGATTTCTCGGAGAAGGGCCATTTGGGCTGACGCGCGTGGCTTTAGGGACCGTGCCTGCAGCCATTGTCCGGAGTGGGAAGCTATGGGATCTCGCTGGTCCTGCCCTTCTCGTCACGGAAGCGGGAGGACGAGTGACCGATCTTCAGGGAAATGCATGGGATCGTAAAGCCCGACCTCTCCTTGCAACGAACGGTTTGGTTCATGATACTGTGCTTCCGCTCCTCGCGGAGAAATCCTGAGTGTCTTCCCTCTCTTGTCCCATGTCTGTGCAGATCATCGCCGAGGTGGGGTCCGTCCATGACGGGAGCTTCGGGAATGCGAAGAAGTTGATTGAGGCTGCGTCAGAATGCGGTGCTGATGCCGTGAAGTTTCAGACACACATCGCTTCCGCGGAGACTTTGAAGAATGCTCCCATGCCGCCGTACTTCAAAGGGGAGCCGCGCTACGAGTACTTCGAGCGAACAGGATTCACACTCCCGCAGTGGAAGGAGTTGAAGGCGCATGCGGATTCAATTGGCATTGAATTCCTGTCCTCACCTTTCTCGATCGAAGCCGTCGATCTTCTGGAAGAGGTGAGCATCAAGCGGTACAAAGTTCCTTCTGGCGAAGTGACGAATGTTCCTTTGCTCGAGAGAATCGCGAAGACGAAGAAGCCGGTGCTCCTCTCCTCTGGCATGAGTGATTGGAAAGAGCTCGATCGCGCCGTGGAAGTTTTCAAGAACAATCAGTCTGAAGGTGCGGGTCTTGAGGCTCGCTTGACGATGCTGCAATGCACGTCGGCGTACCCCTGTCCTTACGAAAGCGTGGGGCTCAATGTTCTTGCTGAGCTTCGAGAGCGGTACAAGTGCCCCGTTGGTCTCTCTGATCACACTCTCACGAGCTTTAGCTCCTTTGCTGCCGTCACGCTCGGTGCAACCGTGATTGAGAAGCACCTCACCTTCAGTCGCAAGATGTACGGGAGCGATGCACCACTTTCCCTCGAACCTCCCGAATTCTGTGATCTCACCAAGGGCATTCGGGCAATCGAGACGATGATGAGGCACCCGGTGAAGAAGGGGGATCTCTCGCACTTCAAGACAATGAAGGAGATCTTCGAGAAGAGTGTCGTTTCTCGTCTTCCCATTGCGAAAGGGGCAGTGATCACAGGAGACATGCTGGCTTGCAAGAAGCCCGGGACGGGGATTCCTGCCGCAAAACTTCCCAACATCATCGGGCAAAAAGCTGCATGCGATATTCCCGTTGACCGATTGCTCACTGAGAAGGACTTCATTTGATTTCTCCTTATGTTTATGACCCTCTCCCTCCATGCGTAAAATTTGCGTCGTCATCGGTTCGCGAGCCAATTACTCGAGCATCAAGAGTGCGATGCGCGCGATCCGCGCGCATCCTAAGTTCACACTCCAACTCGTTGTCGGTGCCTCTGCGCTCCTCGACCGTTACGGGGCGGTTGCAAAACTCATTGAGGCAGACGGCTTCGTCCCCGACGAGCGCATTCACATGCTCATTGAGGGAGAAACGCCCCTCACCATGGCACAATCAACAGGTTTTGGACTCATTGAGCTTGCACGCGTCTTTGATCGTCTGAAGCCCGACATCGTTCTCACGGTGGGCGATCGCTTCGAAACACTCGCAACGGCCGCCGCCGCGTCCTACATGAATATCCTCCTCGCACACACCATGGGAGGGGAGATCTCCGGCACGATCGATGAAAGCATTCGTCATGCAGTGACAAAACTTGCGCATGTCCACTTCCCGGCAAATGCGCAGGCGGCAGAGCGCATCGTCCGCATGGGCGAGCGGCCGGAGACAGTCCATACCGTCGGCTGTCCCCGCATGGATATCGTTTCCGAAATCGCCGCGAAACATCCTGCCCGCCCCTCGTCGGAGCTTCTAGAGAAGTGGGGAGTAGGAGGACACGTGGACCCACATAAGCCCTACCTCCTCGTCATGCAACACCCGGTGACGACGGAGTATGGACAGGGGGAACAGCAGATCACAGAGACGCTCATGGCGCTCCATGAGCTTACAATGCCGACACTCATGCTCTGGCCGAATGCGGATGCGGGATCCGAGGATATTGCACGCGGTATGCGCAAGTACCGGGAGAAGTACCAGCCGGAGCATGTGCGTTTCTATAAGAACCTTCCCCTCGATGTCTTCATTCCGCTCATGATGCATTGTGCATGCATAGTGGGGAACTCGAGCGCCGCGGTGCGGGAGGGAAGTTTTCTCGGTGTGCCTGCGGTTGAGATTGGGACAAGACAGCAGGGGAGGGATCGTGAGGGGAATGTCCTCTCCTCTGGATATGATCGCCGGGAGATTACGCATGCAATTCAAACACAGCTTGCCCATGGTCCGTACCCCAAGAGTTTTCTCTATGGCGATGGACATGCCGGGGAGAGGATTGCGACCATTCTTGCCACTGTGCCCCTCTCCGTCCAGAAACGTCTTGCATACTAATGCTTTGATGCACATTCTCGGTCTCATCCCGGCGCGTGGCAATTCGAAAGGGATTCCACGGAAGAATATGGTGCCTCTTCTTGGGAAACCACTCCTCTCCTACACTGCCGCCTCCGCGCGGGGGAGCAAGAAACTCACGCGCACGGTCCTCAGTACCGATGATGAAGAGATTGCGCGTGTTGGTCGAGAGTGTGGGATCGATGTGCCCTTCCTTCGTCCTATGGCGCTTGCAACCGATGACACACCCATGATGGATGTCGTCATGCATGCTCTCTCCGTTCTTCGGGAGCAGGAAAGATATGTGCCAGACATTATCGTGCTTTTGCAGCCCACCTGTCCTCTCCGTCAAAGTTCCCACATCGATGCGGCAATTGATCTCTTCCTCTCGACGGGTGCTGACACTGTGGTCAGTGTCATGGAGGTGCCGCATCAATTCGTCTCCTCCTCCCTCATGCAACTTACGGAGGGGAGACTACTCTTTCCAACTGACCTACCTCCCAAGTTCCAGAGGCAATCCAAGGAAAAACTCTTCGCTCGCAACGGTCCTGCAGTGCTTGTCACTCGACCTTCTGTGATCGAAAAGGAGAGGAGTCTCTATGGGCCAGATATCCGCCCACTTTTCATGGATCGGGAGCATTCGGTGGATGTTGATGGCACAGCAGATCTCGCGTATGTGGAATTTCTCCTCAAGCGCCGGGAAGAGGCCTCATGAATGCGCTACGATAGTACTGTGCATCCTCTGGATTTCTTTCGCCGTGTGCGCAGATACCTCTCGGCGTTTTTGGAGTACAAGCGCTTTACGTCGAAATACATATGGCTGAGGGATTTTCCTCCCCCCGCAATTTCTCAGGGAAAGATTGTTCTCATGATCAATTTCACAGACTGGGTGCCTCGTGCGAAGCTCGATTCTGTCATTGCGAAGGGATTGCAGCTTCGTGGGTACCACCCGGTGATTCTCACGAATCGCGCCTACACGTGGTCCCATCGCTACTTCCGTGCGATGGGGATACATGATCTCCTCTTCTTCGACGATTTTCTCGAGGAAGGAGCGAAGACGCTCTCAGAAGACAGTTCTCGAACCCTCCTCCACAAGAATTTCTCCTTTCAATCGCTCTACGCCTTTTGTGAGAATGATGTGGGCATCGGCCGCCATGTGCTTTCCTCCGTTATCCGGCAGCTTCATTCCGGAAGCCTCTCTTTCGATGATCCGGAGGCGGTGCGTCTCCTCAAAACATTCTTCCCTCTCTCGCGGAAAGCGGCGCGTGCAGCATCTCTCCTCTTCGAACGTATCCGTCCGCATGCGGTGCTCTTCCTCGAAAAAGGGTATACCCCCTATGGGGAGATCTTCGATACGGCGCTGAAGCATGGGCTCAATACTGTCCAGTATCTCCATGCCCATCGCTCAGATCTCCTTCTCATGAAGCGGTATCACGCAGGGAATCGCTTCCAGCATCCTTTCTCCCTCTCTTCTGTGAGTTGGAAGCAGGTGCAGGCTTTTCCATGGACGCCGGAGGGAGAGGAAGAGTTTCTGCAAACACTCCGGAAGAGCTATGCAGAGGGAACCTGGTTCAATCGGAAATTTCTCCTTGAGGGAAAGAAGATGAAGGATCCCGAGACTGTACGAAGAGAACTCAAACTCGATCCTCGGAAGAAGACCGCCATCATCTTCTCCCATGTGCTTTGGGATGCCACGTTCTTCTTTGGGGAGAATCTCTTTCCCGATTATGAGCAGTGGCTCATCGCAACAGTGAAGGAAGCTTGCAAGAATTCTTCCGTGAACTGGCTCATTAAACTCCATCCGGATTATGTCTGGAAGATGAAACAGATGGGATCTTCTGCGTCTCCGCGCGACATCCTCGCACTTGATGCGCATGTGGGGCCACTCCCGCCCCACATCAAGGTCGTCCCCCCTGATACCGATATCAGCACGTACTCCTTCTTCCCGATCACCGATTACTGCATCACGGTGCGTGGCACGATCGGAATCGAAGCCCCATGCTTTGGTATTCCTGTCATTACCGCAGGGACAGGTCGGTATTCTGGGCTCGGTTTCACGAATGATTCCAAGACGAAGGAGGAATATCTCGCGAAACTCAGCGCGATTGAGACCATTCCTCCTCTCACGAAAGAGGAGACGAGCATGGCACGCAAACACGCTCATGCACTCTTCCTTCTCCGTCCGCTTCCATTCACCATCTGTGAACTTCGGGCCGGGACGAAGCGTAACGCATTTGGACACGATGCCGTGATTCATGCGAAGAGTCTGGAGGATCTTCAGCATGCTCCTGATCTCCAAACCTTCCTCGACTGGGTGCTCGATTCCCGCGAGGAGGATTATCTTCAACTTCTTCACTCATGAGTTTCCTGCTCTCTTCTTTTCCTCGTGGTACACCATCTCGAGGTTGATGTCCCAGAGATTACTTTTGTCTTCTCTCCCGGAAGCGATGTTATCGACTGCAGTCATCGCTGCAAGCATGCTGTGATCCTGATTGTTGTAGCGATGCATCCCGTTCCGACCGATGAGGAAGAGATTGGGGATGCTGTTCACGTACTCGCGTACAACATGGAGCTGGGCAAAACTCCCGGTGTAGGCAGGGTAGGCCTTTGGCATGCGAAGAACGCAAGCATCGAGAACGTCTTCTCGCCGTAGGAAGCCGATCTTCTCCATCTCCCTGATCCCGAGATCAATCATCTCGGAATCAGGCTTAATCCAGAGATCCCCCCCTTCGTTCACGAAGTATTCGAGGCCAATCCAGACCGTGTTCTTCCGGTCACGCACCATGTACGGACTCCAGTTATTGAAGATCTGCACTCTCCCCACCCGTACGCTTCCCTCCTGAATGTAGATCCAGTTGTCCGGCACCTCGACCTCAAGTTTCTGCATGAGCAAGCCGACGGTGAGGAAATCACGATAGATCAGCCCTTCCGCAACTTCCACGACTGCCTGTGGTGGACGCGGGTGCATCATGCCGATAAGGTGCTTGATTGGCATTGTGGAGAAGAAGAAATCACACGGCATCTCTTCTGTCTTCCCACTTTCGGTTTCCTCAATCGTCACACTGATGACACGATTCTTCTCCGTGTGTACACCGACAACGCGTTTGCCCATTTCCACAGTGCCTCCACAAGTGCGGACCTCTCCTGCGACTGTCTCCCACATCTGTCCGGGCCCGAATTTCGGATAGTAGAAGCGACTGATGAGCGTGATTTCGCGCCCCCCCTGTGCTTTTTTGAAATCACTGGAAAGAAGATCCTTGATGGCATGTGCAATGGCCCGCTTGAGTGAGAGCCCCTTCACACGCTGTGCGCCCCAGTCGGCGCGAATCTCACTGCAGGGTACGCCCCAGACTTTCTCGGTGTAGGCTTCGAAGAATGTTCTGTACAGGCGATCGCCGAAGCGGTTCTTGTAGAATGCATCAAGGTATGTCTCATCGCGGATGGGGAAGAGCTGACGCTTGAGGTAACTCATTCCAATGAGGAAGGTATTCCACAGCCCGAGTCTCCTCGCGACGGTGAGCGTAATCCCGATGGGATACGGGAAAAAATGCTTCCGGTAGAAAATCCGAGAGAGTCGTGGTCGCTGGAGCATCACCCGATCTTCTCTCTCGGGATCCGGCGCTGCGCGTTTTATGCGCACACTCGGTCGTTGCGAGCTGTTGTTTTGGCTATTGGCTATTGGGTATTGGGTATTGTTTGGGATTTGGGATTTGGTGCTTGGGATTTCCGAAAAGCATTCGGGGCATAAATATTCGACGATGACTTCCGTGGCATAGTTGATGTCATGCTGCTTTTCGGTGGTGTCTGCTGCAGGTGCTCCCTGGAGAGGCAGAATGTTGAACCACCACTGCATGACGCGATCACTCTTACTGAAGAAGCGGTGCCCGCCGATATCGATCCGATTCCCCTTGTAGTTATACGTTTGTGCGATGCCACCAATCACCCTCGTCTCTTCAAAAACAATTGGTTGAATATCGGTGCGCTTAAGAAGCTCATAGGCTGCAGTGAGGCCCGCAGGGCCTGCACCTGCAATCACGGCAATCCGCATGCGCGGAGGATACCACCTCCCCTACAATTGCCCCATGAAAGTTGCTGTGATGAGCGCGACGCTCGAGAGAAGGACAGGGTACGGAAATATCACTTATGAGTATTGCTCGGCGTTACACAGGAAAGGGGTGGAATTCGTACTCTTCCTCCCTCGTGGTGAAGCTTCTCTCGCGGAGAAGCTGCGATTGCCATTTCCCGTTCGATGCATTCTCCCGCGATACGTTGTGCGCTATAACTTCTGGAATATCTGGCCGTATTTCCGTCGGATCGATGTTTCACAGTTCGATCTCGTCCACTCCCTCCTCGACTTTCCCTTCTGCTTCCTCGCGGCGCGGTCTGCGGCTAAGTACGGCAAACCCTTCCTCATGGGCGCTCAGGGAACGTATGGGGTGATGCCTCTCACGTATGCACCAGACAAGTACCTCCTCCAATGGGCGTACCGTCAGGCGAAGCACATTATCGTCCCCAGCCGTTTTACGAAGGAGATGATTCTGCAGCACGCAGGGGAGAAGTATCCCATCGAGGTGATTCACAATGGAGTGAACTTCTCGCGTTTCGATCGG
Source organism: uncultured Candidatus Peribacteria bacterium (assembly GCA_964592265.1). Classification (GTDB taxonomy): domain Bacteria; phylum Patescibacteriota; class Gracilibacteria; order Peribacterales; family Peribacteraceae; genus CAZQCB01. The sequence goes on from CAZQCB010000041.1 coordinate 8,427, forward strand.
GTGATGGA
>CAZQCB010000042.1:0-8141 GCA_964592265.1 uncultured Candidatus Peribacteria bacterium
TTTCACGGCATCACGCAAAGAAACCTCATGTACTTCGATGAGTTCATGTTCATCCTGTGTTAAAGGCGCTCTTTCAAGGTCATGAGCTATAAACACATGGTTCGTTTGCACAATGCCCTCCGAATTCCTCGTAGAGAAGTACGGCTTCAAAACTTTGGCACGGTATCCCGTCTCTTCCTGTAACTCTCGCTGTGCTGCAACGAGAACATCTTTCTCTTTATCGACCTTGCCACTCGGAAGCATCCACACCCATTCTCCGTAAAAGGGACGGAATTCGCGAAGAAGGAGAAGCGTATCAGGCTTCGGAAAAGCAAGAATGTGCACAGAATCATGACCATGGACGCGATTCACGACTTTTCTGCGTCCGTCAGGTAACGCAGCCTCCTCTTTGAAGATCTTCCAGAGATGATCCTGGTAGAGGGGATCTAACATAGGAATGCGCTAAAATATATCACATCACACCTTCATCGCGACATCTCTTATATCTTTCTCGATCTTTGAGGCAATCTTCGGATTCTCTTGGAGGAACGCCTTCGCTTGCTCGCGGCCCTGTCCTAATTTCTCCTCCCCGTAATGAAAGAAGGCACCGGATTTCGTGACAATCTCATACTTCGTCCCGAGGTCGAGGAATTCCCCCTCCCTGCTGATGCCCGTATTGTAGATGACATCGAACTCCGCCTGACGGAAGGGCGGCGCAACCTTATTCTTCACTACTTTCACCCGCACCCGATTGCCAACAATTTCCTGCTCATCAGTGCCCTTGCCTCCCGTCAGCTTCTCAATGCGGCGAACGTCGAGACGAAGGGAGGCATAGAACTTCAGAGCATTCCCACCGGTAGTCGTCTCGGGATTGCCGAACATGACGCCGATTTTCATCCGCATTTGGTTGATGAAAATGATGGAACAGCTCGTCTTCGCAACGATCGCCGTGAGTTTGCGGAGCGCCTGACTCATGAGACGCGCGTGCAGGCCCATGTGGCTATCCCCCATCATCCCCTCGATCTCCGCTCGGGGAGTGAGTGCAGCAACGGAATCAATCACGATGACATCGACCCCCCCCGAACGCACCAGCGTCTCCGTGATTTCCAAAGCAGATTCGCCATCATCCGGTTGCGAGACGAGGAGATTCTCAATATCAACACCAATGCGCTTCGCGTACTGCACATCGAGCGCATGCTCCGCATCGATGAACGCCGCTTGGCCGCCACGCTTCTGCGCCTCCGCCACCATGTGGAGTGCGAGGGTCGTTTTCCCCGAAGATTCCGGACCGAAGATTTCCATAATGCGCCCCTTGGGGACACCGCCTCCGAGTGCGATATCGAGGGAGAGAGAACCGGAGGGTACCCGCTCAATCTGCACATGGGACTGCTCCCCCATTTTCATAATTGCCCCCGCACCGTACTGTTTTTCAATATCGACAAGTGCTGCCTTCACCGCATCGCCTTTGGAAGTCGAAGCAGAGCTACGAGAAGCACCTTTGGAAACTTGGCCTGTGTGTGCGGGTTTTTCTGCCAAGGCACTGGGGGGACGTTTCGTTGTCATAATAGTAGTAGAGAGAGGAGGTAGAAGCGAAGTGAACGAACGTACACCATCCTATGTTGGGAACATTTCCCGTGCAAGGAAATGGAGTTGCAAGAGAACGAAAGGTGTACGATGGTATACCTTACGCATTCATCTCTTCGGAAGGTACTTGTCACGCGGATCCTCGATATACTCTCTCGGAAGAATTGTGTAGTGCCTCAGACGGAACCTCCATGCCTGGAGAACGAGGAAAACCACCAATCCCAATACCCAGAGAGCCCAGAACACCCGCATCGAGAGAAATTGAATGTCTTCTACGCGACTCACTGTGAGAACGACTCCGATCCCTCCAAACCAACGCATCAGGGGGGCCCAAGACTTCATGAGCCTCTTCGTCACAGGGTTCTCCCGCTTCTTCCGGAAGAGAGCAATCCCGAACGATCCGAGGAAGAGGAGCACGCAGAATCCGAGTAGGAGAAGTACCTTCGGATTCTCGTAGCTCGTCGCAGGAGGACGAGGGTAGAACCAGTAGGAAAGGAGCGCAGACATGAGGAAATCTATGTGGAGGCAGTGGTGGGCACCGGACGACGCTTGAACTCCTGCGCTCCTTCGCGCTTCGATTCGGCCTGTACTGAGGGAGGTTGTGAAGCGGCTATGCGGAGGGGCCGGGCATGACGGAGAGGGAGAGAAGGGAGGTGAGGACGCGGAGAGAGCGGTTTTTCAAGGCGCTCCAGAATCCGCCGAAGGTTCTCCTGCATCTCACGTTCCTTGAGTGTCCGAGAGGGCCGGATGAGGAGGTACAGGAGAAACCCTGCGACAGGGAGAGCGGCAACCAGGAGAATGCATGACACCTGATAGAGGAGCGATGTTGTCCGGTGGAGAATGTCGCGTGTCGTGAAGAAGACAAAAAAGACAAGCAGGGAAGCCCCTCCGAGGAGGAAGAGCTGTATCGCACGCAGGAGAGGTTCTTCGCTTAAAAAAGCCAAGAATGCATCCACTAGCGGCAAGAACGCCCCACTCGCCTGCTCTCCAAATGCTCCTAGAGATGCGGATACTTCCATCGATGGACCACAACGTACACAATAGTTCCGAGGATCGCAAGGAGAGCAAGGAACTGACTGAAACGCCATTCCACTGAAGCAACGGAAATCCAAGGCCTGAGGAGGAGATAGACGACCGTTCCACTCGCTGTGAGCACGCTGTTGATAATGGAGTATCGCTCCGACATCCTCCGCTCAAGAACGGCAACCGCCCCCAAACTCATGAAGAGGACTGCGAGAAAGGCGAAATCACTGACCTTCGCAAATATCGTCACTGCGAAATCCCCACGCAGAAACTCGAGGAGAATGACTCCTACGGCACTCAGGACAATCCCCAGGAGAGTCACAAGGCCGGCACGACGGTTTTCGCTTTTCCGGAGCATGAGGAGCAGGAGCGTGAGGAGGAAGAAGTAGAACGCATAGTAGAGTTGCACAGGGTGAATGGGGACGGTGTAGCGGACAGCCATGGATTCGACGACGATGCCCCAGAGCACATCCGTCGGCTTCCCATAGGACAGGTTCCCGAAGAACCGTCCCAGCCAATCAAAAGCAAGACCGAGGGTCACCGCCGGCAGAAGTGCATCGAGCCATTGGAGGAAGGTGCTCCGCTGACGGAGCGTCACGAGGAAGAGCGCAACGCCGAGTCCGGTACATCCCCCGAGGAAGCTGAATCCTCCATCCCAGAGAACGAAGAAGCGCGCCGGATCCTGGAGGTATACACGGTAGAGGACGATCACTGCAAAGAGTCTCCCTCCCAGAAGGAACGCAAGAAGGTAGAGCCACCCCTTCCGCAGAAAGTGCGTAAGCTGCAACCCTTCGCTCACTGCGAGTCTCAGGAAGAGCTCCGTCGAGAGCCAGGCTCCGATGAGGAAGAAGAGAAGGTGAGAGCGAAAGAGGAAGGGGCCGAATTGAAATGCTTCGAACATGCGTCTTAGGCTACCTTGGAGCATTTCCACTGTACAGGCTCAAAAACTCGAAGCACGAAGTACGAAATCCGAAACAAATTCGAAATACAAAACTCGAAACAACATATGATTCAATCATTCGAATTTTGTGCTTGTTTCGTGCTTCGGATTTCGGATTTAGCAGTTGGGGTACTTCCTCCCCTGATCTACCCTCCAGAGCATCGTCACCATCTCCGCCCGCTTGAGGGCATCATGGGGACGGACATTCCGGGAGGCATCGTCGCCACGGAGGATGCAGTGATCGGCGGCTGTTTGGATCACCTCCGTAAACCAGTTTCCTGGAGGGTTATCTTTGAAGGCAGGTGCAAGACCAAGAGGCTTCTTCCCAAACGCGCGCCGGACGAGTGCCGCAGCTTCAGCTCTGCTGATCGGATCCCGGGGGCGAACCTTGCAAGCTTTGTCATGCTGCCTGCCCGCCGTAGCCTTGGCGGAGGCGGGAGCAGAGCAATCCCCATCCCCTTTCACCCATCTCTCGCGCGCCGCCTCCTCGAGGTAAGGAAAAAACCAGTCCCCCGGCTTCACATCGGCGAAGCCAGACTCCTCTGGTGTTTCCGCGAGAATGCCTCCATTGAGCTCAACAATGAGCTTCACGAATTCCGCTCGCAGTGCTGGATCATTGCCGCGAAAGTGGTTTTGCTTCGGATCAAGGTACTGAAACTCCAGGAACTCCCGTACGGCAGCCTCATACCACGCTCCGGGAGGAACATCGCCAAAGGGAAGGCTGCCCTCCGCAGAAGCGGGCAAGGGGAGGAGAAGGAATATGGTACAGAGAAGAAATCCTCGTGAAGAGCTCACAGATACAGAGAGTAGCATAGGCTCTCCTCGACTGAGGCCGAGTTTGGCGATGCCGAATGGAGAGGCCTCTCGATTCGCCTCTCGCCCTTCGACTCCGCTCAGGGTGACACGCTCGAGGCTCACTCGAGGAGAGCATCCTTCAATGATAAGGACAAGTCTGTAGTATCCTATCCCCGTCATGCTGGAAACAATTTCCTCGCTCGTCGCCGAGTTTCATAGCCTCGAGAAGCAACTCTCAGATCCTGCGATCAGCACGAATCCCGTGGAACTCAAGAGAATCGGGAAGCGACTCTCCGAGCTGCAGAATCTTCCACCGCTCTACGAAGAGTACGAGCAGTGTCAGCAAGCCCTGAAAGAGCTCGCATCGGTGAAAAATGACCCCGAGATCCATGCACTCGCCGCGGAAGAGGCCGCGCATGCACTTGCCAGGATTCCCGTTCTCGAAGAAGAGATGAAACGGTTTCTCGTCCCTCCGGATCCCGATGATGATCGATCAGTCATTCTCGAGGTGCGTGGGGGAACGGGAGGAGAAGAGGCTGCACTCTTCGCCGCAGAGTTACTCCGCATGTATTTACGCTTCGCAGAGAACAAGCGCTGGAAAACCGAGCTCGTGAGTTCGAGTGCTGCTGATGTTGGGGGCTTAAAAGAAGCCATCGTGAAGATCACGGGAAGAGGCGTCTTCGGAAATCTCAAATTTGAGAGCGGCGTCCATCGTGTGCAGCGCATTCCCAAAACCGAGAGTAAAGGGAGAATCCATACCTCCGCCGCAACAGTGGCGATCCTCCCCGAAGCCGAGGAAGTGGACATACAGATTCGCCCGGAGGATCTTCGGATCGATACTTTTCGCGCTGGAGGAGCCGGGGGACAGCACGTGAATAAGACGGAATCCGCCGTACGCATCACCCACATTCCCACGGGAACCGTCGTCGCCTGCCAATCGGAGCGAAGCCAATTGCAAAACCGCGTGCTTGCGCTGTCACTCCTCCGGAGCCGGATCTACAGCGCAGAGCAGGAACGCCTTGCGAAAGAGCGTGGAGAACTTCGCTCAGGACAGATAGGATCCGGCGATCGCTCCGAGAAAATCCGGACGTACAACTTCCCCCAGGACCGCGTGACAGACCATCGTATAGAGCAGAATTTCAGTCATCTTCCCTCCATTCTGGAAGGTCACTTGGAGGATCTCATTGAAGCGCTTCAGGAAGCGGATCTGGAGCAGAGACTGGCAAGGAAGGAGGTAAGGAGGTAAGGAGACAGATTTTATGGTATAATGTACAGAACAACTATACCAACCCCCTACAAAGCATGTCGTGAGGCAGTCGATCCTCCTCTTACGGCTCCAAATCTTCTTCCTGAAGTTCCACTTCCAGATCGTCGCCTCGACCTTCTGCTCGCTCCTCGCAATCTTCATCGTGATGGTTTCAGGGGTGGATCTCCCCTTTCGCGGACAACTCCTCACTCCCGCATGCAGTGACAATGCGGATAACGACGGGGACGGTCTCGTCGACTTCACGGGAGGTGGGGGCGCTCGCCTTGGTGCACTCACACTTGGCGTGGGTGAGGACAAACTCATCAGCCATGCACTTGTGGACGGTAATCAGGAATTCGCCTACTTTGGCACCTACACAACTCCGGGGAACATCGTAAAAGTGCGCCTCTCCGACCTCACGCACTTTGGATCGCTGCAGCTCCCCTTCGGAGAAGATAACCTCCTCTCCGCGGTCCTCGACTATGCGAACGGGTTTGCCTACTTCGCAACGGATACGGTCCCGGCGAAGATTGTGAAGATTCGCTTGTCGGACTTCACAAGGGTAGGGAGTATCACACTCAATGCCGGCGAAGAAGGGCTCCAGGCTGCCGCGATTGATATCGCCAGCGGCTTCGCGTACTTCGGAGGCTTCAACAGCCCGGGGAACATCGTGAAAATTGATCTCAGCACCTTCACGCGCGTGGGGGCGATTGCCTTAAACCCCGGAGAGGAATTCCTCTCTTCCGCGGTGATAGACACGATCAACGACTTCCTCTACTTCAGTACGTACACGTTTCCCGGCAAAATCGTGAAGGTGGATCTTGCGACATTCACGCGTGTAGGAGCTCTCACACTGAACGCAGATGAGAACCAGCCCAATGCCGCCATCATTGATCCCAATGGAGTAACAGGCGGCTTCGCCTACTTCGCAACGAGGGATAGCACAGGTGACCCCGGGGAACTCGTGAAGATCCAACTCTCAGACTTTACGCACGTAGGAGCGGTCACTGTGGACACTCCCACAGACAGTAGGTTCACCGCTACGATGGATCCCTTCAAACAATTCGCCTACCTCGGCACCTCCGAATCACCGGGGAGAGTCGTGAGGATTGATCTCGCCTCACTCACGCAAGTGGGAACACTCACCCTCAATCCTGGAGAGAATAACCTCACCTCCAGTACTATCACCTTCCAGAACGGGGAAGCTTTCGTCCACTTCGGCACCAATACCTTCCCGGGGATCGTCGTGAAGGTCGGACCTCTCGGGCCCGATCACGGCTGTGAAAGTACTTTGGATAATGATGAACGTGGACCGGCTGTCTCGATCCTTTCGCCATCTGAAGGAGAGATAATCACCTCGAGAGATCTCATCGTGAATTATCAGCTCGGAGGGGATCTCCTGAATGTCGATCACCTGGAGTACAACCTATTCAACTATGCCACAAACCAGTACCTGTTCTCCATCTGGCCCAGTGAAACCGACGGTGATGGCACGATCACCCTTTCCAGTATCTTCGGCCCTTCCACAAACGGCAGCTACCGCTTCGACCTACAGGTGTACCGCGGAAATCCTCGCAGCCGCTTCCTCAACCCGGAGGCTACCACCTCCGTCAATATCACTGCCAACGCGCAAATGGCATGCAGCGATGGTCTCGATAACGACGGAGACGGTGCGATCGATCATCTGGCGGACAGCGGCTGCGAGGGGCCAAGTGATCCGAATGAGAGTGGTCCAACGATCTCCATAACAAATCTCACAGGACTCACTACGAATACTGTAACCGTCAATTATCAACTTGGTGGGGATCCCCTGAACGTCGATCACGTGCGTTATGGATTCTTCGACTATGCATCGGGGCAGTACATCATCCTCCATGGAGATGAAACTGACCTCGACGGAACGTTCACACTGAGCATTCCTGCAAGCGGCGATTACCGGATTCAAGTCTGGGTATCACGCGCAGATCATAGTCTCTTCACGGAGATTCTCGCGGACGATTCCGCGAATTTCACGGTCACTCTGCCACAGTGTAGTGACGGAACTGATAATGATAGCGACAGTTTCATCGATACAGACGATCCCGGCTGCCACAGCGATGGGAACGCCAAAGTTTCTTCCTCATACGATCCGAACGACAACGATGAGACGCACACACCCGGCTGTGGGAACGGAGCCACGGAGGGAGCAGAGCAGTGCGACGACGGGAACCTCATCGCAGGTGACGGCTGTGATGCCTCCTGCCAGCAGGAGATCGCCTCTCTCTGCACAGAACTCCTCGGTCCCGAATCTCTCTATAAGGCGGCTGCGACGGAGACAGCAATCGCCGCATTCGATGCAGATCGGTTTGTCGTCGTCTATCGGGACAGCAGTTCCGATAGATTGATACGCATCGGGAGGAAAAATCCCGGTGGCATCATCTCTTGGTCTCCCGGTGAGTTCGCTTTCAGTCCCGTTCTCGTGAGCAACGTCGACGTCACCACAATCGATAGTGATACATTCGTCGTGGTCTTCGATGGTATCGCACGCGCGGGAACGGTGAACGGAGGGACGATCACCTGGGGGACACCCATGCC
>CAZQCB010000043.1:0-7994 GCA_964592265.1 uncultured Candidatus Peribacteria bacterium
AACCCACGACCAATTGGTTAAGAGCCAACTGCTCTACCGACTGAGCTACCGACCCACGGAAACAAAAGAGCAAGATCTTGGATGGGTAGTGGTCTCCAAAGCGAAGGAGGAGACTGCCTGCCGGCCGTAGTCTCGCCGTAGCCCGAAGGGCAAAGGCGGACGAAGGCTGGAGCTACCAACCCAGGTGTTTCTCATATTAACGATCGAACGCTCACTTACCAAGAAAGATTGTGGCGAAGCGCTGGGTCTCGTGGGCCCCAGCGCTGGAGCCACATCAATAAAGGGAAAAGAGAGCTCGTGAGAGAAAAACCGTTAGGTTTGTCTCTCACGAAACTTCCTCCGCCTTCACCTCAATCTTCACCTCAAGCTCCTGCGTCCCGACCTTCACTTTTGCTGTGTGCGTCCCGATGCTCTTGATCGGCTCAGCTGCGGTGACGTCCGCCTCCGGGACCTCGATCTGCAGCTGTTCATGCAGCGCCTCCGAAATTTCCTTCTCGCTCACTCCTGCATAGAGCTTGCCGGTCTTCGTCGCCTTCTTCGTGAAGGTGAGGGTCTTACCTCTGAGGATGCTTGCGGCAGACTTCGCGAGTTCTGCTTCGCGCATTTTCTCTTCCGCTCTTCGCTTAATCTGCTCAGCGTAGCGCTTGCGGACCGTAGGGGTCGCAACGAGGGCTCTCCGCCTCGGGAGGAGGTGATTTAAGGCAAAGCCGTCCTTCACGACGATGATGTCGTTTCGCTGTCCGATGCCGGGCACATCCTCCAGGAGGAGAACTTCCATGTGGTTCATAGGGGCCGGAGCAGTTTAGAGATGTGGGAGGGTGAAGTCAATTTGGGTTTGCATGCCGAGTTTTCCTCTGCAGCAAGAGGAAAAATCACTTTTTGACAGTGTTGCCTCAGGGGAGCTTCATGTTCCTGCCTCTTCCTTAAGGAGAGTCAGGAGCCACGGAAAGAAGCTGAACCACGAGGTACCCGCCTTGAAGGTTCGCCCCTGCTTGATGAACCACCGGTGGAGACTTAAGAAACGATCGGAGTGAAGAGAGGGCTTCCCGATGTCGACTCCCAAAATATCCTCGCTCACGGCAAAAACGTAGGTGGGAGAGTAGAGGACGATTGCCGGGATGTCCCGCTTGAAAACTTCCCGAAGTTCCTCCAGGGCTCGTTCCCTCTCGGCGTTTTTGTGGGTTTCCCGTATTTTTTCGAGGAGAGTATCCGCAAGAAAACTTGCGTACTGGGAGAGATTATTGGCATCCAGACGCAATTCCCCTCCGTTTGCACCTTCCTGCGCTTTTGTGAAAAGCTGGATCTGGCTGCTATGCCAGTAGGGGTAGCTATCGAGATTATCGAGGAGGGGTTGTCCGAAGAGGAGAACGTCGTACTCCCGGCGGATCACTCGCTCCTCGAATGCTTGCCTTTCCTCCGGCACTTCCACGGTGACTTCCGCACCGATTTCCCGCCACTGCTTCGCGATCTCCTCTGCAACCAGTCGATACGCCGGGGGAAGTGCGCTCGTGAGGAGGCGAAGGTGGAGAGGTTCCCCTCTCGCATTGACGCGCACCCCGTGTAGTTTCTCCTCTTCCTTCTTCAAGCGGAGAGTATTGCCCTCCATACGGAGGTCCGCGATCGTGACGCTCGTGAGATCCTTAGGCGCATAGAGTTCGACAATTTTCTCCTCTTCTCTGAGGCGGCCGAATGTACCGCTCTCCGCCACGCGCGTGAGGATGAAGGTATCGAGGGTGATGCCGCCGCTTGCGGTGAGCTTCAAGGCATTCTCTCCCATCAGAATGCTTCCTGTGCCTCCCTCCGTCGGGAGGGAAATGATCCACGTCCCTGATGCCGTATCAGTTTCGAGGATTTTTACGGGAATACCATTCACAGAGAGAGCACTCTTCCCCAGGAAGGAGCCCGTGAAGGTGAGGGAAGCTCCGGTCTCGAGGAGGACGATGGACTGTGGAAGGACGAGTGCTCCCGTGGCGTTTCTTTCGCGATTCTCGAGGAGATGCTGGAGTCGCAATTTCTCCGGGAGGTTCCAGTCAGAGTCGAAGAGCGCTCCCTGTGCTGCATCGGGCTGGAACTGGTACTGCCAGTTTTCCTGTGCGAATTCGAGCAGAGGGGTGTCTACGATCGCACGTTCATTGATGCCATCAACAATTGCTTGTTTGTTCGTTGCAAGTTGTAACCCGAGGCGGAGCTTCGCATCGTTCAGGGGAGTGCTCTCCATGTTGAAGAAAAGTGCAACATACTGCGGCAGGGAGTAGTAGAAGGTGCGATAACGCCCTGGGATGATCGCTTTGCCGAGCTTGTTCCGTGGTACAGAGCGCACGCCATCTAAGTTGCGGAGATCCGAGAGGAGCGAAGGGTAGTCCGGGAAGGCGCGGAAGATAATACGGTTGATGTAGGGCTTTGAGCCGTAGTACTCGGGGAATTGTTCGAGGGTGACTTCCGTCGAGAGTTCTGCTTCCACCATGCTCTTGAATTTGTACGGTCCGCTCCCAATCGGGGCCAGATTGAAATCCAGTGCTTCGCTGAGACGCTCCACGGGGACATCCTGGAGAAGGTGAGCGGGGAGGAGTCCAAGCGTTAAGTTGCTCCGGAAGAAGAAGTAGGGTTCCTTCAAGCGGAACTGAACGGTTCTGTCATCGATTTTCTCGATTTCGACGCCTCGGAAGTTTTTCTGCAGAATGGGATTCAGGAATCCCTGCTTCTGGATCGTCTGGTAGGTGAAGAGGACATCATCTGCGGTCACGGGACGGGGAACTTCCTCCGTCGAGTCATGCCAGAAGAGGTTGTCCCGGAGCGTCAGTGTGTAGATCTGATTCCCTCCACTGATCGTGAGGGTTGCCATGTCATCTTCCATAGTTCCCGTGAAGGGGCTAAAGCGCTGGAGCCCTGAGAAGACGAGGGAGGTGATGTCCCCGTTCACATCATTCGTCACGGTGAACCAGGGATTGAGCGTGCGGATAGTACCCACCGATCCCTCAATGTAGGTTCCTCCTTTGATGGGAACGGGCTCCGTGTTCTCCCAGTAGAATTTCCGCAGGAGCAGAAGAAAGCTCATGAGGAGGAGCAGCAGGAGGAAGAGGAGGAGGAGCTTCTCCCACCTCTTCATGGCAACAAATGTACGTCGAACGAGACGCATAGTGGAGGGATTTTACAGGAAGAACAGACAGATTGTCCGATTGTTCCATTGTTTCATTGTTGACGAAAGATAGAGCTTGCTTGCGTAACAATGGAGCAATAGAACAATGGAACAATGTCTCACAGGAACATCCTCAGTATTCCCAGTGCAAAGAACACAACACTGAGGTAAATCGACGCCTGGAAGAGGAGTGCCTCCGCGCCTCTGCGCTGCACATAGGATCCACCGGATCCGCCGAAGGTGGCGGAGAGTCCGACTGCACGCTGTTGGAGGGTGATCGCAAGGCTTAAGGCGATTGCGAGTGCTATGTGAAGAATGGAGAGCATAGTGAGGGGAGTATAGCAGCTTCCTTTACACACATTACGCGGTTTTCTGGAAACCAGAGAACTCACGCTCATCGCGTAGGTAGTTAGGTACAGGGATATTCTCAATCGTCAAAAGCCAGGGGGGTGTCCCATTCGGGTTGTAATCGTGCTTAGCACGTAGGGGAATCCCAACGCGCGTCGCAAGAACGTTACGAAGACTAAGCAGCACGTCACGTCGTACGGCGGTCGGGGTGGCATGTTGCGGATTTTTAATGACACGGTTCGCTGTACTTCCGCTCCTTCCACTACGGAAGTATTCCTCTTCGTACAGGAGGCGTTCCATGTTGCTGATGGTTGCCTCTGCTGAGTAAATAAGTGGAAGAAATACTGTTTCCAGTTCATCACTGGAAACGGTATTTATTTTGCTCACAAACGGTCGCTTGCCAACGCGAGCATCACTAAGAGGCAAGCGCGGAAGCGGTGAAGTTGGTTTGTTTCCGCTCACTGTATACCCTGTAGCGTCACGGTTGAATGCACGGGATCCGATGCCGCAGAGAGAGGCCAATTCGTTACGGGTCTCCAAAATCGCCTTCCATTCTGCAATGCCATTAAGATGAGGATCCTCCGCGAGGATGAGTTGTTCTGTGGCATCAAAGGACCCATGACTCCGACTCTTCGCTTGACCATAGACCCACTCACTGAATGTATTAATCATGCCGTCGAGTCGAATGAGCGCTGGCTGATAATGCCTCTTCAGCGGAAACTGATGACCTGCGAGAGGGTCACCGCTCGGGGGACCAGGTGACGAACTTGTGGTATTGAGAGAAGAAGACGACATGTCAGATATTTTCAAGTGGATAGGATCATGATGTCAACTGGTGGGCAATACTGGACTTGAACCAGTGACCTCCACAATGTCAATGTGGCGCTCTAGCCAGCTGAGCTAATTGCCCGACCTGCATGCTTATCCTATCAGAGGATTCAGACGAGCGACTGATGGCTCCACTTGGAGAACACGGGATGTGTACGTTTGTGCGGCTGGAGGTCACCCGAAGAATCTATTTCGCAGAAGGGCAAATCATGCCATTCCTCATGGAATCCTTTCTGCAGGCTCTCAAGGATGCGTAAGCGTAAGGCCGTGTTTGGCTGTTTCAGCTGAGTGAGCAGATCATCAAAATGGAGGTCATCGGGATTCCTCTCGAGGAGCGTAGCCGCCATCAACGCACGCTCGTTCGGGGCGCCTGATGAAGAGAGGTAGCTTGGAGGCGACAAAAGTGCGCAATAGGCATCGGCAAGAGCACACTGCGGATCTGGGCCAAAGGCCGCTGCAAAGAGTTTCGCATTGCATTCTTCGATGCTAAGAGCGAGCTCTCTCCTCTGGTCCTCTGTCCAATTTCGAGCCCACAATCGGTGTAAAGGATGATTTTGTTGGAGACGCTCTGAGGTGAAGGCGAGATACCGTTCATCGGGGTCTTGGAGCGGAATTGTTCTCTCTTTTTTCATCCCATTCAAGCGATGTTTTACTTCTTCGCAGAATGCTAATCCCTCATGACACTCGGCAAGATCGGAAGGTTTCTTATAGCGAATGTGATTCCGAAAAGCCTTGTTTTGCGGAGACTTGTACTGGGGATTCTCCAAGATTTTCTGAGCAGAGAGTATCGACCCACGTCGATCTATCCATGCGATTCCGAGGTTGGGATCATGGCAACCGCATTGTCGGCTGAGAGCAAGGGGATGCAGAATATCCACGTAATAGAAATAGACTGCTTCATCCAAGAGATTTGTCCAAACATTCTTTTCAAGAATACGACCGAGAGCGTAGTGTGGTGTGTTCACCTGGCCTTCATCAGTCCTCTTACCTGTGAGGAGAATTCCCTGAGGCTCGAGTGCATCAAATACTGCGTTGTTTGCACTCAGTTGCTTCATTTCATTCGTAAGAGGAATTCTCGCCTTTGATACTTCATCGGAGTACTCTTTCATTTGCCGAAGAATTCTCTTTCGGGTTCTTCGCGGCATTCCTGTCTGGAGTGCTTTGTGAAAGGAGTTTTCATCTCCTTTTCCGAGAGCAACAAGTGCAGGAATGAGACTTCTCTCGGCAAATTTCGCGAGCGGAATTTGGCGAAAGAATATTTCTCTCGCCTTTTCCTGGTCAGTGAGGGATCGTTCGTTGCTAAAAGCTTCTACCACGAATGCCTTGGTTCTACCCTGAAGCTCAGTGATAAAATCTTTCAAGGGGAGTTCCGTCCTTTCTTGAAAATTTACTGCGCTTGCATACAGAGTTTCTAATTTTCGAAAGAACTCTTCACGAATATCCTCGAGACTCTGCGACTGCCCCTCCTCAAAGCGCGTTGAGCGAAGCCGGAAAGTTTCCGTCATGTTTGTATTTTTATCATAATAAATAAATATGTCAATAGCTACTTTTCCGCTATCCTGCGCAATCTTCTCTCCTTCACCCGCTCCTGCAAGGTTTTTACCTGCGGAAGAACAGGTAAAAACTGTGGAAATTTTTCAGTGCGAGAGGGGGTGACCGGAACGATTGCGCGTCGCGTCAGGCGGTCAAAAGCGCGTTGCTGCACACGGCGTGTGCGAAGAGGAACGGAGGGCGAGGGTGGAGGCGTGGGCAAGGTCCACTCCGGGCGCTTGCCGACTTTCGGAATCACAACTTCCCGCTCATCAGTGAACGCTGCGAAATCCGTCACAAGAAAAATTGTATTGAGTGCATCGCCCGCTTTCCGATGGAGCTCGAGTCCTATGCCGACGTGCGAGTACTCGGGCTTGAGAATCGTGATGCGGTGCCCATCATCGGGAGGCACTTCCGCCATCATGTAGTCGTGCATGTAGGTGATTGCTTCCTCGAGAGCAGCATGTACGTCGGCGAAGCCACTGCTCAAGCGAAGCCCGACATTCTCCCCGAAGGAGCTTGCATTGGTGATGCTGTGATCCCGCACGCGATCCTGGAGCGTCCTCCCATCGGAGCTCACATGCACGATGTAGGTTGCTCTGCGCGAAGCTGCGGTCGCATCGTCGTAGTGTGTTGCGGAATCATTGGCGTGCGTCTGGGAAAGTTCATGGAGAAGGGGGTCAATCCCGACAGGTGGCAGCTCGTACGCCGCACGGCTTGCATTGATGAGGGAGAGCGTGAAGGCGCGCCAATAGTCGCGCTCGGGAACTTGGTAAGCAAAGGCAGAAAAGGGGAGGCTGAAGCTTAGGGTAAGGCTTACGAGGAGGAGAGAGGGGTGAGGACGGAGAGTCATGGGTCCCTTAGGATAAATCCGAAGCACGAAATCCGAAATCAGAAACAAGCACAAAATTCGAAATTCGAAACGACCCTTCTCAACCTTTTTTCTTCGATTATTCGGATTTCGGATTTGTTTCGTGCTTCGAGCTTCGGATTTCGTATTTTGCCCTGTAAATCATTTCCGCAACTTCCCCCCGCTTCATTTCCTCTACCGGTTTGAAGAATCGGGAGGAAAAGGGGAGGAAATTTTTGCTTGTGAGTGCCTGGAGGGGGGCACTGAACCATGCATCCGTGGGAACGTCGTCGAAGGGGAGGGGACTCATCTCTCCTGCAAGCTCAAAAATCCTTGCCGTAAGAGTGACCGCTTCAGCGCGACTCACAGCGGTTTCCGGGCGAAACGTCTGGTCGGGGTAGCCTTCCACCCATCCCTCACGCTTCGCGACGCAGACGTAGGGGGCAAACCACTCCGAGGTCGGGACATCGGTGAAGCATTCCGTGAACTCTCTGCCAATGGGGGAGAAATCGGTCGCGTCGAGGAGCATTTTGAGAAATTCCGCTCGGTTCACCGATGCTTCAGGTTGAAAATTCCCGTCGGGGTATCCTTCGATGATCTCCTGTTCCTGCAGGGAGCGGATGGCGATTGCATATTCATGGTCTGGTGTGATATCGAGGAATGGCCCTCCATGGACCGGAATCTCGTGGCGCGGGAAGGAGCGAGGAGAGGTGAGTTCTTCTCTCCTTCCATAGAAACTGAAATTCGTGACGAGGAAGAGGGCATTCATCTCCGCATCCTCCGGATTGAGGAGGGCGAGCCCAATGCCGATATCCGTGAAATTCCCGAGAATGGTTTTCCGGTGGCCCTCATTCGGCGGCACCTCCGCCATCATTCCTCCATGGATCATCCGCAGGCCGAATAGGGAGGCTTCGAGAGCGTCCCCGTAGGGGCTCCGCGTCCAGTAGCCCGCATTCTCCGCGAATGCGAACCCCGTTTCCACTCCCGCATCCCGATACCGTGCATGGAGTGAGCGCCCGTCCGAACTCGTGTGAGCAAGGTAGCTTTCCTCCCTGCTCTCGGGAGTTGCGGGATCGAAGTGTGTCACCGTGTCCTCAACATGACCTTGTGCGACTTTCTGAATGCCCTCATGCACCGTGAGTGCGGGCAGGTCCTCTCTCTCCCTGCTTGCATTGATGAGGGAGAGGATGGAGGAGCGCAGAGTCTTCGCCTGGTCTTCGGTGAAGGAGGCTGCTCCTGCGTTCCCGGGGAGGAGGGCAAGGGCGAGGGTGTAGCGGGTGTCGGTGTCAGTCGGTGACACTT
>CAZQCB010000044.1:0-7974 GCA_964592265.1 uncultured Candidatus Peribacteria bacterium
TTGCCATTGGTATTTTGTCGACGTGTGCTTGGCCAATATAGATGAGAATTTTCCCTGTGGCAGCGACATGGTGCTCAACATACGTACACATATCTTGATTGCGCCTGTACTCAATATGAGCTAGCCCATTCCAGTATGCATCAGGGAAATTAGCAAGAGACGAAGTACCATCAGGATTTTCACTTCTTCCATAACCAGCCCATCTCTTGTTATGCTCGTGAAGTTCTGCATAATCGTCGATGCAGAGCACACGTAATCCAAGCTTCTTTGCTTCTACGACTATTGCAGCGAGGCCCTTTTCCCAAGATGGCAACTTCAAGCACTGCTCTACTTCTTGCTCTGAATCGAGTACATCAAGGCTCAGGGTATCCAGCGCATCCTGGAGACCCCGATCTGCCTCGATACCAACATGCGTAAGACCTGCTTCCTTCAATTGAGTGAGAGAGGAAGCAACCGATCTCCTTTGTCCTTCCAGTTCCTTCCAATGATGCTCGCCAATGAGAACAAATCTGGCACCATTCTTCAGTTCCTTCTCCAGAACATCCGCTACTGTTGCCTTGTGCTTTAGTACGTACGCTCGTGTTGCAGCAATCAGTTCCTCCTGCTGCTCGGGCAATAGCTTTTCCCAATGAATCCTCGCCTCCGTTCTTTGCTTTTTTTCTTTTTTTAGTTCCGTAGTTTTGGGAGATGCTAGTTTCTTCGGATCGATCTTTTTATTTTGGATTGGAGGAGGAGCTACCTGCACTCCATTCTGAGGATTGCCCGATTCCTGTTGTGGCTGCGACTTTTTGTCCAAGCAGCCTGTACATGCGATCACCGCAAGGAGGACTGCATGTGAAATCCATGACACTTTTCCATCTCCGCATAAAGGGATTTCTGCACAGTTGTCGTGAGCATTGATATGTCGAATGGGAGAATCGAGCATGTGCATATATGCACTACATTAAAACATGAAATAATAAAGAGTCAAGAAATAGCTGGACGAGTTGTACTCAAATCATACGATGACCACAGCCTCCCCCTTGCATACCTCCCCGATCACATAGGCGGTATTGGCCTCATGGAGGATACCTTCAAGTTTTCCAGGGTCTGCGACGAGGATCATCCCCACCCCTATATTCATTGTGGCATCCATTTCTTCCTGAGGCACGTTTCCCTTTTCCTGAATGAGCTTGAAAATAGGGAGCACGCCGATCGAGCTTCGCTGCACACGGGCGCCGAGGCCTTTTGGGAGGATGCGCGGGAGATTTCCGGGAATGCCGCCTCCGGTGATGTGGGCCACGCCATGTAAGCCGATAGTATCCCGGAGCTTTCTTACGAGTCGTGAGTATTCCGTGTGAGGAGCAAGGAGGGCTTCTCCAAGCGTCATTCCGAGCTCCGAGAGTTCTTCGGTGAGGTCCATTTTCGCACTCTCGAGCAGAACTTTCCGCGCAAGGGAGTAGCCATTTGTGTGGAGGCCGTTTGAGGGAAGTGCAACGAGAAGATCCCCAGCGCGGATATGTTCTCCCGTGAGGAGTTGTTTTTTCTCGGCAATACCGACCATTGCTCCCGCAACGTCCGTCGCACCTTCATGATAGACCTGTGGCATTTCGGCGGTTTCCCCGCCAATGAGGACACAGTCAAGTGTCTGACAGGCTTCGCTCATTCCAGAGACAATCTCTTCTACGACCGCAGGATCGAGCGTGCTGCTTGCCAGGTAGTCTAAGAAGGCGAAGGGAGCGCCGCCTTGGCATACAAGATCATTCGCACAGTGATTGACGATATCGTGTCCGATGCCCTTCCACTTTCCAAGTGCGGCAGCGATGATGGTTTTTGTTCCTACGCCATCAATGGTGAACGAGAGAACTGGCTCCTCAAATTTCTTGAGAGATGCGGCATTGATGACGCCGGAGAACCATCCGATGCCTCCGAGGACATCATCGGAATAGGTTTTCTCAACGTGCTTCCTGAGTCTGCGCACGGTTTCCTCTCCCCGCTCGATACTGACGCCGGCATCGGAGTAGCTTGTCATGAGGAGGATGGTGATTGCAGTGTAGCAGTTCTCTATCCCCTCAGTGCAGCAATGGCCTCTTTCCTATCTGTACTCCCGAAAATGAAACTTGCGGCAACGAGATTCGTCGCTCCTGCCTCGCGGCAGAGTTTCGCAGATGCCGCATCAATGCCTCCATCCACTTGAATCATGACTTTGGGAGCGAGTCGCTTCACTTCCTGAATCTTCGGGAGCACGTCGTCCCGAAACTTCTGTCCACTGAATCCTGGTTGCACGGTCATGCAGAGAACGAGGTCAGGATGGGGGGAGTACGAAGAAGACGAGGAGTGCGAAGAGTTCGAGGATAGAAGGCCTCTGATTGCTTCCAGAGAGGTATCTGGGTTGAGCGCGATACCCGCACTCTTACATTTCTGGTGGATTGTTCTGAGGAGCTCTTGTTGTGCATTGAGTTCTGGTACCGCTTCCGCATGGAAAGTGATGTTGTATGCGCCGAGGGCGGCAAATTCCTCAATACGCTCTTCGGGATTCTCGACCATGAGGTGAATATCGAGAGGAAGCCTCGTCTTCAGATTTTTGAGGAGTGGTGCCCCGAAGCTCAAGTTGGGCACGAAATGTCCGTCCATCACATCAATCTGGAGCCAATCTGCGTAGGGTTCCACGGATGCCACTTCTTCCTGGAGACGAGTGAGATCGGCGGAGAGAATGCTGGGGGTGACAAGAATGCGAGGTTGAGGCATTGGGAGGATTGTAGCACTTGCTGGAAAGCACGAAGCACGAAGCACGAAATCCGAAACAAATCCTAAACATCAACTCTCAAGCACAAAAACTTTTCCGCCACTTTTTGGGTATTGTAGTTTAGAAATTGTTTCGTGCTTCGGATTTCGTGCTTAGAACTTATGGGTAGGGGTATCCATCCATTTCATGCATCTTTTGCACTCTCTTCTCATGCCTGCCACCCTCAAATGGAGTTGTAAGAAAGACATCGACAATTTTCTTCGCAATTTCGGGATCGATCATGCGTCCCCCCATGCAGAGCATATTTGCATCGTTATGTTTTCGCGTGAGTTCTGCATCTTCCGGTGTGACGCAGCGAGCGGCGCGGACGCCGGGAATTTTATTTCCGATCATCGCTTCTCCGAGACCGCTTCCTCCGAGAAAGACTCCAGGAATTTTCTCTGAGAGCATCACTCCTGCCACTTTCTTCCCAATATCGGGATAATCCACGGGATCCTCAGAGAATGTTCCCTCATCAATGACATCAATGCCGTTCTCGATGCAGTGTTTCTTCAAAATTTCCTTCAGCGTGTATCCCGCATGGTCTGTGCCGATCACAATTCGATTGTGCATGAGCTTATTGTATAGGTTGCCTGCTCTTCTGTCAGTGTGAAACAATGGAACAATGTTTTCTTCGTACAACATCTCCGCACTCCCCTGGGATCTGGCGATTCTTCTCTTCCTGATCGGAGGAGGAGTGCTTGCCCATAAAGCTTGGAAGCGACGGAAAATTGTACTCCTCACTGCCTCTTCTTTTTTCGTACTCATCATCTTCTATGGCTCCTTCGTCGAGCCGCAATTCATCACTATGACAGAGCAGGAAGTTTCCCTTCCCATGAAGGAGGACATGCGCATCGTGGTGCTCTCGGATATGCACGTCGGACCGTACAAAGGGAGGAGGTTCATCCAGAGAGTTGTCGACAAGGTGAGTGCACTGGACTCGGATCTTGTTCTCCTCGCAGGCGATTTTGTGTACGCGGGGGGCGATCCTCTGGACCACCTTGTTCCCTTACAAGATCTCCATCCGCGGTATGGAACATTCGCCGTCCTCGGAAATCATGAGTACACATGCCGTAGCGTCACACCGTTCTATCGCTTATTTGAGGGGACCGGCGGAGACCATTCTCTCCCCGTGCGACGCACGCTCGAACGCACAGGGGTGACAGTGCTCCGTAACGAGTGGCGGGAAGTACAGACCGAAACGGGGCTTATCTTCATTGGAGGGGTCGATGATTCCTGCACGAAGAAGGACGACATCATTTCTGCCATTCCGGAGGTGCTCAAGCAATCACCGCTCATCCTCATTGCTCATAATCCTGATATCATCCTTGAAGGACGCGCACGCCGACCGCACTTGATTGTTGCGGGACATACGCATGCGGGACAAATTCGCTTACCCTTCGTTGGTCCCATTGCCCCCTCTCCGACGCAGCTTGGCTGGAAGTACGATCAGGGTCTCTTTCCGGTCGATGCCAATACCACGCTTGCGATTACGCGTGGCATGGGCGAGAGCGGCCCGCGGGCGCGGCTCTTCGCGCCGCCGGAGATACTCGTGCTGAATGCGAAGGGTATTTAAAGGTTTTCTGGTTTGCTTGTTTGCTGGTTTTTGGATACGAGTTTTATTGCATGAGGAATGATGCGTTTGCGGTTATGATCAAGAGTTTGGAGATAGCGGATGAGACTCGCAAGCATAGCTGATATTTTCTTCGTTAGTTTTGCGAGTACAGAGAATTCTTCTTCAGTGATGTATGCTTCATCCAGTGCTTCGTAGAAGCACGCTCTCACTTCTGCGGCGGAACGTTTTGCGAGACCAAGAGATTGTATAAATTCTCGAACAGACAGAGAATCATTACCTTCTGCAATATTCAGACTCACTGAGCGTGCTGCACGTGTAATCTGATCGACAAGAGAAAAATCTTTCTTCATTCTTTCCCGCTTGCAAATCTTCCGCACTGCTTGTGTCAGCTTCCTACTTTCCTGCCATGCCTCAATTTCTTCAAAAGATTGAAAAGTTCCCACAGGAAATCAAGCAAACCAGAAAACCAGTAAACCAGCAAACCTTATTCCCGCCATTTAATAGAGCACCCAATGGCGTTAGCCTCATGCTTCGGCGGTTTTTTGGCTGATACAAGCGCTGCAATGGCATCGTGGAGGTTGCGTTCCTTTACGCTCGCGGGATCCTTCCAATTGTCATCTACGCGGCCCTTGTACTGAAGCTTCCTGTTTTGATCCAATACAAAACAGTGCGGCGTGCAGAGCGCACCGAAAGATCTTGCAACTTCCTGCGATTCATCGAAACAGTACGGGAAAGGATAGTTTTTCTCTCTATGACGCTTCTTCATGCTCTCGAAGGAATCCTCCGGATAGTTCGTCGCATCGTTACTATTGACTAGGACGAATGCCACTCCCTTGGATTGAAATTCTTTCGCAACCGCAATGATGCGATCTTCGTACGCCTGCGCATACGGGCAGTGATTGCAGGTGAAAATCACCACAAGGACGGGATCCTTCATGTCACGTGAGTTCACGATGAGCCCATCCGTTGCGGGGAGCGAGAAGTGGGGGAGGGGATCGCCGATTTTCAAGGTCTTCGAGTTGTCGTTAATGAGAACCATGATGCGGGTTTGGAAATGGAATTGTTCCATCGTTCCACTGTTTCATTGCTGCGCAAAGCGCACTCGCAGTTTTCTTCCAACAATGGAACAATGGAGCAATAGAGCAATGATACGCCACTTTACCGCCACCGCCTTCATCATTGATTCACGTAAGCGAACTCTTCTCCTCTTTCATAAACGCCTAAATCGCTGGATGCCGCCGGGCGGGCACATCGGAGACGACGAAACCCCGGAGGATGCTGCGAAGCGCGAATGCAAGGAAGAAACGGGGCTCGATGTCGAGATCATCGGTGACAGGCAAGAAGATCTCTTCAAGGAAAATAAGGAGGAGGGGAGGATGCTCGCGAAACCGATTGCGATGTTCCTCGAGAATATCCCTGCGAGTGCAGAGAGAAATGAACCTGCTCACGAGCACATGGATTTTCTCTTTGTTGCAAGGCCTCTTGATGAAAGGCAAGAAGTGACTCTTGCGGAAGTTGAGGGACGGGAAATCCGCTGGTTCACGCGCAAGGAAATTGAGGCACTCGACGAGCACACGGAAATTTTTGCAAACGTGAAGCGGTACATTCTGTCATTGCTCTAAGGAGTCTTCTTCCTCGGGAGAGGGCTGGAGGTGCTCGAGCAGAGCTCCGCTTCCTTCTCCAGGAATTGCAGAAAGGTCTCGACGTATACTGCATGACTCCAGGTGAGTGGTGCAACGGAGAGGTGTTTTCCTGTGCGAGGATGCAGCTGTTCCGGGAGTATTCCTGCGGGAGTTGCAGCGCGCTGCACCCACCGGAGTGCTTCGAGAGGCTCCTGCAATTCTTCGATGTTGCGAGCAGTGGCAAGTTTCCACTGCGCAAACCAGAGTGTGGTGATAATCCAGGGATTGCCGGGGATATCCTTCTGCGTAGTACCATCGAACTGATAGCGATCGTTCGGGTAGCGGGCGTAGCCCCCGATGGGTGTCCGCACCTGAAGAGCTCCCATAAGCTGAGTCATTGTGGAGACGATGCGGCTGTCATTCGGTGGGAGGAGGTCCATTGTCCAGAGGAGCGCGAGACTCGCATCGAGTGTTGTATCTTTTTCCACGATCTTCCCCTGCTCGCGCTTGATCTTCTTCACAAAGCGCTTCGTCTCGTCGTCGAAGAGATGAAAGAGAATTGCCTGACGCACTTCATCGGCTGCTTCCTGGTAGCGTTCAGAATGTGTGAGGTGTCCGAGCGCCTGGGAGATCTTCGCTGCTGCTGCGAGACCGGCGTACACCGTTGCGGCGGTGTAACTGAAAATTCCCCGATGCTCCTCCCAGGGATCGAAACTCGGGAGGGGAAGGTGAGAGTCCTTCTCTCGGTAGGAAACCAGGAATGCAGCCGCCTTCTTCACGAAGTTCTCATACATCTCCTGCAGCCATTCAAAGTCGTGGAAAAGCTCGAAATGATGCCACATGGCGTGCAGGATGAGCGCAGTCCCGTCTTCCTGGATGGGGAGTTGCATCTCCCCATCGCGATACCAGGGGTGCCAGGAAGAGCCGGGAGAAGCGTCGGGATTGTACTTATGCAGGAGGTATCCCTCGTGCGAAATGCACTGGCAACAGAAGCGGAAGAAACGCCTTGTAATTTCGTGGTAGCCTGCCCGATCCATGGCCATGCAGACGAAGGCCCCATCCCGTGGCCACACGTAGGTGTACGTGTCGCGGTTGAACTGCATGATGTCGGAGTCATTTGCAGCGAGAATGCCTCCGCGATTATCCGCTTGTGTGCGGATGATGAGGAGACTCCGCTTGAAGAGCTGAATGAGCGGATCATCGAGCGATCCAAATGTGCGATGTTGCTTATGAACCCAGCTTTTCCAGAAGTTCCGCGTGCTTCGTTCCATCCGTTCGGGCGTTTCCTCGTGAATGAAATCATGCAGCTCCAGGACTTCACTCAGTCTCTTCCCTGCGCAGAGCCAAAGGTACAGATGCTCCTCCCCCCCCTTTGGGACGGTACAGGTGAGTTCTACCGTAGAATCTACGGATCCCTGCTCAATGGGATTTCTGCTTAAGGCCCCATCTTCCGCGTCGCGCCATGTTCCCTCGAGGCCGCGGAATTCGCTCTTGCCGGTCGTGAAGGAGGTGATGCCCTGGACTCCTCCTGAGCCTGCGATGAGGAAGTATCGCTGCTTGCGGAAATGGACGACGGAATTTGTCCCGGGCTCATAGAAAGCCGTGTCCTTCTGCTTGTCCCCGTAGAGGTGGAGGTCATGCTGGAAGTAGGCTTTCACTTCTCTCTCCTCCTGCCTGTCCGACCCTTCAGGGGCGGGATCGAGTGAGCGAATAATGAAGTGACGCATGAGGATATTCCGCACAGGGTGAACATAATCTATGGCTTCAATATCGAGCCCGAGTTGCTCGTTCCGTAATCGCGAAGAGCCCACCAGGGTATCCCCTGCATACTGCACGTCGATGCGCCAGGGGCTATCTGTAAGCCAGGAAAAGCCTTTCCCTTTCACAAAGAAGCCGACGCGGTGCGCATGCCCATAGGTCGTGTGGTCCTCATCCCCGACGTACGGGAAGTAGAGATCCCGGAGGAGGAGACGATCATCGAACGTCGCGAGGAGATTGCCGTTGCCTAGGAC
>CAZQCB010000045.1:0-1426 GCA_964592265.1 uncultured Candidatus Peribacteria bacterium
TGACTGCGCCGATTCTGCTCGTGAAACCGAATACCTACATGAATCGTTCCGGGGAGACAGCGAAGAAACTTCTCGACTTTTTTAAAGTTGAGCCAACTTCTCTCCTCATCCTCTCCGACGATATTGATCTCCCCCTCGGAGAAACGCGCCTGCGCGCTTCCGGAGGTCCGGGAACGCATAACGGCCTTCGCTCAATCGTGGACCATATTGGGGAAACCTTTCCGCGTCTTCGCATAGGCATTGGGGCTCAGAAGCCGGGAGAAGACCTCTCAGCGTACGTTCTCTCAAAACCTCCGGCTGCGGAAAGAAAGTTGATCGAAGAATCGCTCAAGAAAGTTCCGGAGATGGTGAGGGAGTTTGTGATGGGCAGCGTGTAGCACGGCCGTCTCGGCCGTGTGTCACACGGGCAAGATGCCCGTGCTACACATTTGGCTCTCTCGCCACCTCCAAAATCAATCCCTGCACAAGTGGCTCCTTCTCCGTTGCTACATGAAACTCATAGAGTGAATCTCCAAGCAGAGCAAAGAGGAAGCGATCTTCCCCAAGCACGGGATCCGTGAAAGCAAGCACATCAAATGATTCGTATCCTTCTCTCTCGATTTTCTCATCAACGAGATTCGTCATTTGAGAGGAGAAGAGATCAAATAGGCCTTCTTTGAGCGTGAGATAGAAATCCTCCGCATTTGGGGAATTTACGAAGTAGAGGGCTGCAACGCGGTCGCCATCACGAAGGAGTGTGACAGAGCGAAGGGTTGTTTGTTCATTCTGTGGGAGTAAGAATTGCAGAAAACTCTGTTCGGCTTCACTTTCCGGGAGAAGCTCAAAACCCGTGCTTTGCGCGGTGCTCAGGATGTCTCTCACCTCTCGAGGTTGCTTAGGCTCGGTGCTTTCACACGCGCTTGTAAAAACGAGAGCAAGAACGAGAATGAGAGGAAAATATTTTGGCACGTCGTTCAGCATACACTTGGGTTCCGGATCTCTTGAATTTTTCCGTCATTTATGCTATACTATATGAGTATAGTCAAAATACACCTCCAATGGAGATAAATGACTCAATGATCACTTCGATGATGCGGGAAGGGCGGCTGTTTCCTCCACCTAAAGAGCTCCGAAAGGAAGCACATGTGAAGACCCATGAGGAGTATCTCAAACTCCATGAAGAATCCTTGAGGGATCCTGAGGGATTTTGGGGAGCCCAAGCAGAAGCTCTTCTCATGTGGCGCAAGAAGTGGGACAGGGTTCTCGAATGGAAACCGCCTTTTGCGAAATGGTTCCTTGGAGGGAAACTCAATGTCTCGGAGAACTGTCTCGATCGTCATCTTGCTTCGCGAGGAGGAAAAACCGCAATTCTCTGGGAGGGCGAAGACGGAAGCGTCAGGAAATTCACTTATAAAGAGCTTCACACAGAGGTCAGCAAGTGCGCAAA
>CAZQCB010000045.1:1436-7949 GCA_964592265.1 uncultured Candidatus Peribacteria bacterium
CTGAAGAAGTTAGGCGTCGAGAAAGGCCATCGTGTCTGCATCTACCTCCCCATGATCCCGGAACTCGCGATCACGATGCTTGCATGCACGCGGATTGGAGCTCCGCACACGATTGTCTTCGGTGGATTCAGCGCACACTCCTTGGAGACCCGGATTCAGGACTCTGGCGCAGAAGTGCTCATCACGAGTGATGGGAGTTTTCATGGAGGCAAAGTGATTCCCTTAAAAGCAAATGCCGATGAAGCGGTCGCAACGTGTCCAACAATCAAGCACGTTCTCGTCGTCACGCGCACGGGGAAAGAAGTTCCGTGGACCTCCGGGAGAGATCTCCATTTCGAAGAGGAAATGCAGAAAGTTGCTGCCGAGTGCCCTCCGGAGGAAATGGACAGTGAAGATCCCCTCTTCATTCTCTATACGTCGGGAACGACAGGAAAACCGAAAGGCATCCTCCATACGACTGCAGGCTATCTTCTCTTTGCAGCAATCACGCACAAATGGGTCTTTGATCTGCAGGAAGACGACATCTACTGGTGCACTGCGGATATCGGCTGGATCACGGGTCATAGCTACATCGTCTACGGCCCTCTCTGTAATGGCGCAACGACCGTGATGTTCGAGGGTGTGCCCAGTTATCCCGCGTGGGATCGGTACTGGGAAGTCATCGAGAAGCACAAAGTGACAAAGTTCTATACGGCTCCCACCGCAATCCGCGCGATTGCGAAAGAGGGCGATGCGCTTCCGAGGAAGCATAATTTGAGTAGCCTCAAAATTTTAGGCTCTGTGGGTGAACCGATTAATCCTGAAGCATGGATGTGGTATCACCGGATGATTGGATCGGAGCAGTGCCCCATCATGGACACCTGGTGGCAGACAGAGACCGGAGGATTCCTCATCACTCCCCTTCCTGCGGCAACAACGTTGAAGCCGGGATCGGCAACGTTTCCCTTCTTCGGGATCGATGCGGCAATTTTCCGTGAGGATGGGACGGAAGCTGCGGCGAATGAAGGCGGCTACATCGTGATCCGCCAGCCCTGGCCGGGAATGCTCCGCACTATCTGGGGGGATCCCAAGCGTTACGTTGAGACGTACTTCGGGAAGTTCAAGGATGTCTACTTAAGCGGTGACGGGGGGAAACGCGATGAGGATGGGTACTTCTGGATCATGGGAAGACTCGATGACGTGCTCAAAGTTTCTGGTCACCGCATCGGAACAGCAGAAGTCGAATCGGCACTTGTAAGTTACCCCGGAGTTGCGGAGGCCGCGGTCATCGGCGTCGAGCATAAGATCAAGGGACAAGCGATCTACGCATTTGTCATCCTGAAGAATGAACTTACGAAGAGTGACGAGCTCGCAAAAACTCTCCGCGCGCACGTTGGCAAAGAACTCGGCCCCATCGCGAAGCCGGACTACATTCAATTTATCGATGGTCTCCCGAAGACCCGTTCGGGAAAGATCATGCGCCGGGTACTTAAAGCGATTGTCCATAAGACTGATCCGGGTGATACGACGACGCTTGCGGATCCTTCTGTTGTGGAGACCTTGAAGAAGGGGCTATTGACTTAGACTTTCCTTATTGTATAGTGTACTTACTGTGAAGGTTCACCCACCGACACCACCAGATGATCAAGGGAAGTTTTTAGAAGCACTTGAAGAAGTGGAGAGGAGAATGCTGGCACAAACGCCGGAATCTGCCGATGCTGGTAGAAAACTACAGTGTTCTGTTGATGCCATTTCTCGATTTGTTTCTCAAATGAGAAATGTCTCAAAAGAGACAAAAGATGTACTCATCGCGTTTCTCCAGAGCCGACTCGCTCACGTTGGGGATCATATCACATACATACAACTCATTGCAGCTGTAAAAATTATGCAAATGAGCAATGCGAATGTTCAATCGGGAAACCTCAACATCCAAATGGAGATGGATGAGATCATAAGCGCTTTTGAGAACCTGAAACCAGAGGATCTCGATTTCACGCTTCCGGAGGACCGAAATTGAGGAGATATTGCTCTGTGCTACACTGCAGATCATGACGATCCGTCATGCGCAGCGCAAGCAGACGCTCGTGAAATCCCAGGTCACCGCTCGTGAGAGCGATGCGTTTGAGCAGACGCTTCGTCCCAAAGAACTCAAAGACTACATTGGGCAGCAGAAGATCAAAGAGCATTTGCTCGTGCACATTGGCGCTGCGAAAGAGAGGAAGGAGCCCCTCGGTCACACCCTCCTCCACGGGCCTCCGGGTCTCGGGAAGACGACCCTTGCGCACATCATCGCGAATGAACTCCGGTCGCAAATCCGGATCACGACGGGTCCCGCGGTTGAGAAGCCAGGTGACCTCGCCTCCATTCTCACGAACCTCCAGGCAGGAGACGTGCTCTTCATCGATGAAATCCACAGGCTTCGCCCTGCAATTGAGGAAGTGCTCTATGCCGCTATGGAAGACTTTGCACTCGACCTCGTCCTTGGGAAGGGGCCTTCCGCGCGCTCGATGCGGATCGCTATCAAGCCCTTCACGCTCGTTGCCGCAACGACGAAAGCGGGATCCGTGAGCGCACCGCTCCGGGACCGCTTCGTCCATAACTTCAAGCTCAATTTCTATGAGCAGACAGAGATGATGGCAATCGTCGAGCGCTCCGCAGTGATCCTGAACATGGCGATTGATGCGGAGGCTGCGCATCGCATTGCTGCAAGCAGCAGAGCGACTCCCCGGATTGCGAATCGGTTACTCCGGGCCGTACGCGACTTCGCGCAGATTCAGCGCGAGAGAACTATCGGACTCCCACGCACCCTGGAGAGCCTCCGTTCCCTCGACATCGATGAGCAGGGACTCGATGCAACTGATCGCGCGATCCTCTCCGCCGTGATTGAAAAATTTGCCGGCGGCCCCGTTGGTCTTTCGACGCTTGCAGCGGTGATTTCGGAGGAGGAGCAGACACTCGAGGATGTCTATGAGCCATACCTCCTGCAGATGGGTTTCCTCAAGAGAACGCCGCAGGGAAGGATGGCAACCGCCCTCGCCTATCAGCATTTGGGACTCCAGGTGCCATGCAGCGAACCTTCCCTTCCTCTCCTCTAACAGCTGCTTCCGCGTTTCCACCCGGGTTTGCCCCCTGCCCTCGGGCAGCAGATTTCCTGGGCAGGATTGCCTGCTTCATCAGTACAGGCAACAGATGAAGGTGGAATAGTGGTGTAGCAAAAATCTCCTTCCTTGTGACAAGGAGGGAGAGTGACCGTAATCTTCTGACTTGTGACATACACTGTCACTGTTGTTGTACACTCCGGGCTGGTAAGGGTTTGCTGACCAGAGATGAAGACCGTTTCGTCTGGGATGAGAAGATTCTGGAGGTACTGTGTCCACTTCATGACTTCCTGCATATTCTGGAATACGCTGCAGCCCATGTGTGATGCGAGCACCGTGTGACACTTCGGCGTGAGACATTCCAGGCAACCCATGATGTACGTTCGACAATCCTGAGCGCTCCCGTGGCCAAAATCAGCGATTGCGACGGAATCACACTGCTGAAGAAAAGTCTTGTCGGGCCACTTGGACCTTGGAGTCACGAGATCAACATCGCATTCGCTCTTCTTCGGCACAGTGCAATTGAGATCTTTACTATCGATCAAGCTATCGCCGTCATTATCGACAGTGTCGGTGCACTGCCCTTCCAGCCATTCGTAGCATCGCACTTCCCACTTATTCTTACACTCGGAGCCATCCCACATGCAGTTTCTATTCTCTGCGGACTGTACTCCTGGTTGGGATTCATCATCATCGTACGACCAGTACGTTCCAAGCTCATCTTTGCATTCTGGATCCTTACTGTCGATGAGAGTATCACCATCGTTATCGGTACCGTCACTGCATTGCGTCCCTTCGCACTCCTCTTTCGTGAGGTAGGTGCTACACTCTGGCGCTTCCTCAAAAAGACAAACACAACAGGTGTTTTTGGGAGGAGGAGCCGGAGCAAGAGGGACGAATGCGCCAAGAAAAGCCGATCGGTTGTACACAACAAGGACAAGAAGGGCAGCGAGGAGAATGGCAATCACGACGCACACGAGGAGGCCCTTCGTCCCCTTTCGCTCGAACATGGGGGTGAGCCTACTCTGCGCTCAGTACACTTTCAACTGCCCCGCGTATGCGCTGCGTGAAGATTGCCTTCGAGAACTTTTCCGCCTGTGCTCTGCACCGCTCTGTTGAATAACTTTTTTGTTCGTATTTTTGCATTGCCTGAAGCAGAGAATCCTGCGTTGCTTCCATAAAAAATTCGCCTGTCTCTCCCGGAATGAGCGTTTCGAGTGCTCCCCCACCCCGGTAGGCGATAACCGGCGTACCACACGCCATTGCTTCAACTGGTGCGATCCCGAAATCCTCCTCACCAGGGAAGAGGAATGCCCGAGCATGCTGGAAAAGAGGAACAAGCTCACGATGATCTTTGTATCCGACGAATGCGATTGTTGGGCCTGCCAGTTTTTCCAAAGTCGCACGATGTGGTCCTTCCCCCATGATTTTCAAAGAACGCTTGAGACGATTACATACCTCGATTGCAAGCTCAATACGCTTATAGGGAACGAGGGTGGAAGCTATGACGTAGTAGTCCCCTCTTTCTCCTTCATACAAAGGGAATGCTTCCGTATCTACCGGCGGATAGAGCACTTCGCTCTCGCGCCTCCAGTAGAGCTCAATGCGCCTCTTCACTGCTTTCGATGCTGCGAGAAGTTTGTCCGGTCTCTCGGATGTCTGCGCATCCCACTGTCTCAGTTTGTGGAAAGTTCTCTCGAGGTACCTCCTCTTGAAGGAGCCGAGAAATCCCTGCTCAGCACGCTCGAGCACATCAAATGTCTGATCCCAGAGGTAGCGTGCGGGGGTGTGTACATAGCAGAGATGCTTCGTCATACCGCGTGTTTTGATGCCATGCGCAAAGGCGGAGGAGAAGCTGAGGACGAGATCGTACTCTGTGTCACCTTGAGTACTTCGACCATGCTCAGCATAAACTCCGTCGAAGGGCCAGGATTCAATGGCCTTGGGAAATCTGCGGAGATAGAGGTGGTGGTTGTAACGGTAAGGAGTAAGAGGTAAGGGGTAAGGAAAAAACCTTGCTGCACGTACTCGCTCACGGGGAAACCATTCTCCCAACTTCTTCTCATCGTAGAGGAGCGTGTAGATCGGGGCATCCGGGAACATGTCGGCAACGACCCGGAGCATGCGTTCTGCACCTCCACGCATGGTCAGAAGTTCGTGAACGAGGGCTATTTTCATCAATACTTGCAAAGGATACCATGAATGAATCGAACACCGTTCGAGGGAGACCTGATTTGAGCCGTTGTCTTGATGTAAAGGAATGTATAGGATTATGTGTATGAACCAAAGAATGTCCAGTGCTGAGCGAGAGCTGCGAGTGCTCCTCGAGAGTGCAGATGTGCAGGTTGGGGGTAAAAGACCCCAGGATATTGAGGTCTATCATCCCGACTTTTACCCGCGAGTACTGGCGGATGGGTCACTGGGACTCGGCGAGTCGTACATGAAACAGTGGTGGGATGCTCAAGAGCTCGATACGTTCATCGAGCGAGTCCTCCGGAAGAATCTCCATCAGCATATTCGGTGGAACCGGCATACGATCTGGGCGCTCCTCAAGGCGAAAGTGAGTAATAGACAGACGCGAAGCCGATCGAAGCAGGTTGCTCACACGCACTACAATCTCTCCGGCGTGCTGCCGGATGCCTTGCTCGATCCCTACAACCAGTACACGTGTGCGTATTTTCATGGGACAGACGATTTGGACGAAGCGCAGGAGAAGAAGCTCGATCTCATCTGTCGCAAGCTGCAGCTGGAACCAAGTGACCGTGTCCTGGATGTGGGGTGCGGATGGGGAGGATTTGCCCGGTTTGCCGCGGAACACTACGGCTGCCACGTCACGGGTATCAGTATTTCTGACGAGCAGGTCCGCTACGCGAAAGAGTTCTGCAGGGATCTGCCGGTCGATATCCGGCTCTGCGATTACCGCGATCTGGAAGGGGAATACGACAAAGCTCTGACCTGTGGCATGCTCGAACATGTCGGCTACAGGAACTACCGCACGCTGTTCCAGACCATTTGGAACCATCTGCACGAGGATGGTCTCTACCTCCTGCACACGATTGGGAGCGACAAATCCGTGAAGACCTGCGAACCGTTCACGCAGAAGTACATCTT
Organism: uncultured Candidatus Peribacteria bacterium; assembly: GCA_964592265.1. Taxonomy (GTDB): domain Bacteria; phylum Patescibacteriota; class Gracilibacteria; order Peribacterales; family Peribacteraceae; genus CAZQCB01. Next base: position 7,625 of record CAZQCB010000045.1, read on the forward strand.
TCCCAATGGCATGCTCCCATCCGTCGAGCAGATCGACCGGGCACGTGCAGGGCTCTTTACGCTGCAAGACGTGCAGAATCTCGCCCATCATTACGCGCCGACACTTCTGGCGTGGAATCGCAATTTCAAGCAAAACTGGCCCACAATCGCTTCGCAGTACTGCGAGCGATTCAGGCGCATGTTCGAATACTATCTCCTCTCCTCGGCAGGCGCATTCCGGGCCGGCTGGATGCAGCACTGGCAGATGGTCTTCTCCAAGGCTGGCCGCGTCATCGACTATCGGGGGAGTCGGTAAGCTCGATTTTATATAAGAGGAAGAATCCTA
>CAZQCB010000046.1:0-7680 GCA_964592265.1 uncultured Candidatus Peribacteria bacterium
AGGCGAATTTCCGAAATGCTCTTTAGCCAGTTTTAGCTCTTTCTGTCTCTGTCCCCTTGTACTTTGATCTTCTGATACAATCGCGTATAATCGGATATATCACGCATATCCCTATGGCTGACATCGTCCACAAGTTCGATCACCGGATCAAGGCTCCCGAACCAAATATTGTTGCTCTCCTCGGAGAGATCGACGGCATACGAGGGGAGTTTAAATCAGGTCTACGCATGGCGCCGCAAGCGATCACGAATCTCAAGAGATCGACGCTCATTACCTCGGCAGGTGCTTCCACCCGTATCGAGGGTGCGAAAATCAATGATGCAGAGGTCGAGAAAATCATGCGAGGCCTCGCGGTATCGAAGTTTGCAGATCGAGACTCGCAGGAAGTGCAAGGGTATCTTGAAACCCTTCAAAATGTGTTTGATAGCTTCGAGGTTCTTCCGCTACGGGAGAGCGTTGTCACGTCGCTCCACAACCAGCTTCTCAAATATTCCACCAAGGATGACATGCACCGTGGCGTCTACAAAAAGAAAGAGAACACCGTCGGCGTGCTCGGAGCTGATGGCACGGTTGCAAAGGTCCTCTTTGAAACGACTCCCGCGTACCTTGTGCCAAAGGAAATGCAGGAATTGGTAGAGTGGACGAGAGACGCCCTCGAAAAGAACCGTTTCCATCATCTGCTCGTCATTGCCAACTTCATTGTAGAGTTTCTCAAAATTCATCCCTTTGAGGACGGCAATGGGCGTTTGTCGCGCATTCTCACCAATCTTTTGCTACTGCGTTCCGGTTATACCTTTGCGCAATACGTTTCCCATGAGCAGATTGTCGAACGTCGGAAGGACGAATACTACGTCGCACTTCGCAAGTCGCAGGAGACGTTCAGGGCTGGCGATACTATCACTCCATGGCTCCATTTCTTTTTTTCCACTGTCAAGGAGCAAGCTCTGAATGCTCTCTCGCACCTTGAGGAAGAAAAAGTCGAAGATATCCTCTCCCCCAAGCAGTATGAGGTATGGAAATATCTCTCTCGCGTGGGAGAGGCTTCCCGGGGTGATATTGCCAAAGACACGGGCATTGTGGAAGTGACAGTGAGGCAGGCACTGAATCGATTAAGAACACTCGGGAAGATCAAGCGCATCGGACAGGGTCGAGGGACGAGATACGTGAAAATTTAATAGAAGGCTACAGTTTTTTTCTTCCTCCACTTCCAGAAATACTTGAGCGCGCTCGAAAGGTGGATGCGGGCGGTGCGTTTCGTGAAGAAGACAAACGTGCTCCCGGAGCTTAAGCGATTCTCGCCATCGCGCGCTTTCGCGAGCGGAAAGTAGACGACTTTCTTTCCGAGCAATCTGGCGCGTCGGCAGAGATCGGTATCCTCGAAGAAGAGGAAAAAGCGTGTATCAAATCCGCCGAGCGCTTCGAAGAAGTCCCTCCGCATGAAGAGACAGGCGCCAACAATCCAGTCTACGGGGCGGACTTCGTGCGGGTCGGCGCCCCACTGGAGGTATTGCCCCATCCGCTTCGGGAAGAAAAAGCGCAGCCATGTACGTTTGATGAAAATATCCAAAGGGGTCGGGAAGGTGCGGTAGGAATCCCGGATACTCCCATCGGGGAGAATCAGTTGCGGACCGAGAATGCCGACATCAGGATGCTCCTGGAGATACCGCAGCATTTTCTCGAGTGCATCGGGTTCGAGTGTCGTATCAGGATTGATGATGAGGAGATATTCCCCATGTGCGCGGGCGGCTCCCAGGTTATTCGCCTTGCCGTACCCCACGTTCTCCGGAGTTTCCAAAAGAACGATGCGTGCATCTTGCTTCAGGAGTGGTCGGAGAATGTTCATCGATTTGTCTCCGGAATGATTGTCGATGACGATCATCTCGATGTCCCGCGCAATAGTTTGCCGGCGTAGCGCATCAATGCATCGCAGGGTTTCATGGGGAGTTCTGTAGTTTAGGACAATTGCCGAGATTGTTGGACTAGTGGGTATTTGGTAAGGGGTAAGGAAGTATGGAGGTAAGGGAGCTGTTGCAGTCTACTGAAAGAGGTGAGCGATCTCTTGAAATGATACCGTGCGCGTTACCGCTTTTCTTCTCTTCGCTGCCTCGGGTTCAAGATCCTTGAGGAGTCTACGCATCCGAAAGAATGCTGTCGGTTCGAAGATCAGCATGTAGAGAGAGCGTAGGCATTGGCGTATATCTGTTGCCCGTCGAATGGATTCCGGCCACCACTCTTTGTGCTTTTTGAGCAGGAGCTTCTCGTGGGCCGCGGACCATGCGCGTTCTGCATGCGACCGCTTTTGCCTCGAGGCTCTCTTAGAAACTCCTCTCGCATGCCACGCGACGGCATCCGGAACATAGAGGCAGAGATGGCCTTTCACGAGGAAGCGGTAACTCAAATCCACATCCTCTTTGTACATGAACATGGTTTCATCGAAGAACTCAGTCGGGGGCGAGGGCGGGGGCGAGGAGCGATAGGCAATGTCCTCAAGGGCGGAACGACGATAGACGACGGCTGCACCGGAGCCACCGAAGCGCTCTTCCTCTTTCTCGTACTCTCCTTTATCCCTTTTCCCCTGTCCGATATCGAAAAAGGCATGGTCTTTCGTGACGCCGATGCCGACGCTGTCGATGATCGAGGTCTTTTCGGGATCTTCTCCAATATCCCAGCGAAGAAGTTTACCCACTGCAGATCCATACCGAGTATTTTTCTCAAGTGCGTGGAGAAGCACGGAAAGAAAATTTGGAGAGAAGAGCACATCGACATTGAGCACCGCATGAAACTCCGCCGGAAACGTGCGCATGATGAGGTTGTGGGCGCGTCCGAATCCGAGATTCATCTCCTCTTTGATGAAACGCACCCGGGGAAATTTCTTCTCGAGTCTCGCGAGCTCGATGCGATTCTTCGATGCATTATCGAGGGAGACAATCATCCAATCCTTCCCGAGCGCTCCCAAACCCGTTTGGGCGACGAGAGTTTCGAGAGAACGCTGCGCGAATTTCTCGGAATTATGGGTGAGGATTCCTACGGTGAGTTTCATACAGCAGTGAAGAATACAGGGGGAGTGGCACTTGTAGCACGGGCTTCTAGCCCGTGCAGCCTCTTTTGAGGCATGGGCTAAAGCCCATGCTACAGATTAGCTCTGTGCTAACCGTATCCACTCCTCAATTGTCAGCGTCTGAGGCCTCCTTGTGGGTTCAATGCCAGCAGCGACGAGGTGCTCTAAGCCATGAGGAAGACTTCCAATCGTATTTCTCAGCATTTTGCGTTTCTGACTAAAAGCAATCTTCGTGAGCCGAAAAATTTCTTCGATCGTCTTTGTATCTGCGAGGGGTTCTTTGAAGCATTCGATATGGAGCACTGCAGAGTCAACCTTTGGTGGGGGGAGAAATGCCTCAGGTGGGACAATGCGGATGAGTGTTGGTTTTCCGAAGAGTCCGACGAGGATAGAAAGCAATGTGTGATGTTGAGGCAGGCAGATCTTCTCCGCGACTTCCCGCTGTATGAGAAGCGTCATAGTGGTTGGATGTGTTGGGGATTCTAGGAATGCATGCCTGAGAAGTGGCGAGGTGATGTGGTAGGGGATGTTTGCGACGATCTTGTACGGTTCCTTCGGGAAGGGAATTTCTAAGGCATTCCCTTGGATGACGTCGAGGTTCTGAAACGATATTCCACTATTCGCGCGAATAAGAGAATATCCTTCTCGGCTAAGGTATTCCTTCAGGAGCGGGATGAGGCGAAAGTCGAGCTCGATCGCTGTGACAGTGGCTCCCTTCTTCAGAAGCTCTGCTGTGAGAATGCCGATGCCGGGACCGATTTCCACAATGTGATCACCCGGTTGTATATGGGCGGTTTCGACAATACTCTGGAGAACACTCTCATCTCTGAGGAAATGCTGACCGAGATCTGTATTGAGTGAGAGATGATGTGCGCGACAGAATTGCCGTACGGTCTCTTCCAAAGTGCCCATGGGGAAAGGTTGACAGGAGCTTGGGAGAGAGTAAAGTCGCGCTCGTGCATCCGCACTCATGCAACTTTTGCGCCTTTTGGTACTTCTTCTTTAGAGAGGGAAGGTGCTTCTGTGTGTGACCAAAAGTGAACGAAAGTCACCCGCCGCCTTCCCCACTTAGGAAGGCGTTTTTTGTATTTCCCATTTCCCCCTTCATCCCATGAATACAGTACCTCCTTCTACCGAAGTATCCTTGTCTTCAGACGAAGCCATTCCTGCGAGCAGGGAATCCTCACAGCCCATTGCAGAACTTTCAGTCATCGAACATGCTGCTTTCCTCTGCATGCTGGGACAGAATCCCAAAGGCATCCATCTTTCTACTGGTCTTCATCATGCGCGCAATCCCCAATTTGTTCTTGTGCATAATGAGCAAGAATTACGAGCATACCTCGATGTTCCAAAAATAGAGGATCGTAATCTACGACTGAGTCACGTGCATCAAGAGATTCGCACAGTGACTCTGGTCCAGACCGGAGTCACGGATACTGCAGAAAGAATCCGTGCTTTACAGAGCTCGTAGCGGCGCAATGCTCAGCGCAAAACGCTTCTTCTCTCCGGAATCGAACGTGATATCCACGATGTCGCCGCGTTTGCCCGTGATGATGCCCTCTCCGAAGGAGGGGTGGTGGATGCGATTCCCTTTTTGCAGGTCATGCTGTTCGATCTGTGATGCAACTTCAGTGTTTCCAAAGTCTTGGTTGAATTCGATGGAGACTTCTCGATACGCTCGCGCTTCGCGCGAGCTACTCGAAGTGACACTGGTGGATGTTTTCGATGTGCGCCAGAGAAGGGGACTCAGGAGGTCGTCGCTCTTCCTCTCGATGCGTTCAGGGGGAAGATCATCCAGGAAGCGACTCGGGGCGTTTCCTTCCACTCTGCCCCAGAGCATCCGGCTCCGAGCGGTGAAGAGGCGCAGCATATCCTTCGCTCGCGTCATGCCGACATACATGAGGCGACGCTCCTCCTCGAGCTGCGAACGATCGAAGAGGGTATTGCTGTGCGGGAAAATTCCCTCTTCGCAGCCTGCGATGATCACATGCTGAAATTCGAGTCCTTTGCAGAGATGGAGGGTCATGAGGGTGAGAGCGTCCCTCTGCATCTCGCTTAACTTGTCGACTTCGGAAACAAGACTCACTTCTTCAAGGAAAGAGAGGAAGGACTGCTCGGGTTCCAGTTGGTCGTACTTGTGCATGACCGTGAGGAGTTCTCCGATATTCTCCCACCGTGCTTCTCCTTCCGAAGTATCGTCGCGGAGCCAGGCTTCCATATTGATGTCCTTGAGGAGTTCGCGCGAGAGATCGGCGACATTCATGATGAGCTTCTTCTGCTGATAGTTCTCGAGGAGGGAAACGAAATCAGAAAGGCGCCTCCTGGTGGGTTCAGGCAGCATGACACCCTCATCCCGCTCAGCGTGACAAGCTACTTTTTTCAATGCCTCCCAGAGACTCACGTTGTGTTCTTGGCAGTACGCTTGGATTTTCTGGAGTGTGGTCTCGCCAATCTTCCTGCTTGGCACATTGATGATACGGAGAAGCGAGAGGGAATCCTCCGGATTATGGATCGCATAGAGGTACGCCAGCAGATCTTTCACCTCTCTGCGAGCATAGAATTTCACTCCACCCACGATGCGGTAGGGGAGCGCGTGCTTGAGACATGCTTCCTCAAAGAGGCGGGATTGCGCATTCGTGCGGTAGAGCACTACCTGCTCATTCAGAGGGATCCCGTGGGCAAGAGCAGAAAGGACTGCCTGGACCGCTTCCTCGGCTTCCCGTTTCTCGTCTGCGACTTCGTGCACACAGATTCTCTCGCCATCGCTTCGGTGGGTCCACATCTTCTTCTCCGGTCGGCGGGGGTTTGCGGCAATGATCCTATCTGCAGCATCGAGAATAGGTTGCGTCGAGCGGTAGTTCTGCTCGAGCTTCACGGAGAGCGCGTCGGGATATTCTCTTTGGAACTCCAAGATGTTTCGAATGTCCGCGCCGCGGAATGCATAGATGGACTGATCGGGATCTCCAATCACACAGAGATTTCTGTATTTCTGTGCAAGAAGGGAGATCAGGAGATACTGCGCATGGTTCGTATCCTGGTACTCATCCACGTTGATGTACTGCCACGTGTTTTGGTAGCGCTCGAGCACTTTTGGGACTTCATGCCAGAGGCGCACGGTTTCGAGGAGGAGATCGTCGAAATCGAGAGCATTGTGCGCTCGAAGGCGGCTCTGATAGAGCGAGTAGATTTTGACGATACGCCCCATGAATTCTGTGGTGGCCTGCTCGAGGACATCTTTCGGCGAGAGAGCTTCGGACTTGAAGCGGCCGATGTGACCGAGGGCGGTCACTGCCTTCAACTCTTTCACATCGATCTGCATTTCCTTCAGCACCTCTTTCATAAGACTTTCCTGATCTGATGTGTCATAGATGACAAAGTTGCGATTCCGACCAATATGCTCAATGTCGCGGCGGAGGATGCGGACGCAGACACTGTGAAAAGTGCCCATAACAGGCAGCCGGGGCTGCCTGTTACCCTGAGTGAGCCCGAAGGGCGAATCGAAGGGTCCACTACCCTGCTCGTTTGTAAGTTTGAGAAGATTTATGATTCGCTCTTTCATCTCCTTCGCGGCTTTATTCGTAAAGGTCACGGCGAGGATCTGCCAAGGGGGGACTCCCTGCTCAATCAGGTGCGCGATGCGGTGAGTGAGTGCCCGCGTCTTCCCTGATCCCGCTCCGGCGAGGATGAGGACGGGGCCTTGGAGCGCCCGCACCGCTTGCTTCTGGCGGTCGTTGAGATTTCCGAAGATGAGATCCTCCTTTGGCACTTGGGCATTGTAAACTACACTGCGTTTGCATGTCCGCTCACATTCCCAGCCCCGCACTCCTCGCACACCGGGAAGAAGCTGTCCACGGGCGCAGGCTCGGGCCATTCATTCAGGATATCGTCTACGGAGCGAATGACGGCATCATCACCACCTTTGCGGTGGTTGCTGGGGTCACAGGTGCGGACCTGGCACATCACATCGTCGTGATCCTGGGACTTGCGAATCTCTTCGCAGATGGCATTTCCATGGGAATGGGGAACTACCTCTCTCTCCGATCGGAGCGGGATCAGTATCAACAGATGTATGAGGAGGAGAAGAAGGAAGTCGCGGAGATGCCGGAGATCGAGCGGGAGGAAATTCGTGCAATCTACGCAGGGAAAGGGTTTTCAGGCGCGGACCTTGATCGGGTCGTTGGGACCATCACAGGGAATGAGCGTGTGTGGATCGAGACGATGATGCGCGAAGAGCACGGTCTCTCTCCCCACGGAGTGGAGATGCCCGCGCTCCATGGGTTCATGACCTTCATTTCTTTCATTCTCTTCGGTGCGATTCCCATTCTCCCCTACATGTTAGGAGTTGTCTCTCCGGAATCCCGTCTCTCGGTCGCGGTCATTTCGACAGTTGCTGCCCTCTTCCTTCTCGGGGCCCTTCGCTCATTCGTCACGAAGCAGCGCCCGTTCTGGGGCATCATGGAAGTCCTCAGTATTGGTATGGTGTGTGCCCTCGCAGCATTCACGGTAGGGGTACTTCTGCAGGGTATTGTGCCATTGACATGAGTTCCTTCCTGAGTACAATAGTGACCGTCCGAAGACCGGAGGCGATAGGCCCGCAGGGCTGAAAGTAAGTCCTCCCGAGG
>CAZQCB010000047.1:0-7484 GCA_964592265.1 uncultured Candidatus Peribacteria bacterium
GCCGCGGCAGAATTGTCTGGCAGATTGAATGGGCTCATTGCCTATACGGAGGAAAAATGCCGGCAGGGAAAGGAAGACCTTGCGTGGATGATGTTCCTTCGTGTCGCTACTGAATTCCATGGGCAGAGGAAGCCTTTGCAGAAGAAAGGACTTTCTCTTAAGGATGCGATTAACACTGCTTCTGCCCTCGTTGCACAGCAAGTCTTACTCAACATGAATCCTCAGGATGCTTCACAAGAAGCGATTCTTTCTATCTGTGAATCAGGGAAGGAGCATCCTGCAAGGATTGCACTCTCTCTCCTAAAAAGAGCTGCTTCGCTCTCCCTCCGGACAACTGAGGAGCGGCAGGCCGAGTTAAGACCTATGTCGCTGTCCTTCCAGATTGATACTTCTCAATTCAACTAGAGCGATTCGCTCTCTGCGTCATAGACCTCCTCAAACCAGCACTTGAGCTGCGCGAGTGTTGAGAGGGTATGGAGAGCATATTTCTGATGCGTCCGGTGCGCTTCAAAGATCGTACGCACTTTCTCCATATCAAAGAGCTCCCGCATCCTCGGGTGTTCGAGAGTTTCAAGGACGAGCGGGGCGCACTCGCGCCGGAGCCACTTTGCAAGAGGCGGGAAGAATGACGCTTTATCGAGTGTGAAGAGGTGCTGGGGCAAAATACTGCTGTAGGTATCTTTCAGGAGTGCCTTTGTTTTTCGCAGTGTGACGTGCCAAGAGCTGGGAGTTGCAAGTGATGCGGCAATGATCCGTGGATCGAGAAAGGGGACGCGGCACTCGAGTCCGTTCCCGAGCGTCGTAGAGTCCGCGAGGCGGAGCGATTCCGAAACGAGCCAGAGACCACGATCGAATTCCATCATGGCGCGGACAGGGTCGAGATCTGAAAGAGGCTTGAAGCGTTCTGTGAACAGCTCCGTCACTTTTCCCCCATTAAACCAATCTCCTCTTGTTATCCTTTCAACTTCTGCGATGGACCGTGTGAGGAGGCGCTCCGTAAGAGCCGCTCCAGGCTCCAAAGGAAGAACGTCCGGGGGATACCCTGTTACATTCGCAATCATGCGTCTGAGAGGCTTTGGGATGCATCTCAGGGCATGCAGGACGCGTGCGACGCGGTAGCGCGGATATCCGCCGAAAAGTTCGTCTCCTCCGGCTCCGCACAAGACAACGTCCACCTGCTTCTTTGCTTCCTTCGCGAGCAGAAACGATGCCACAGCAACGGAGTCGGCATTCGGCTGATCGAGCGCACGGGCGCTTGCACTGTAGAGTGCTCTGCAGGTCTCTGCGGTGAGGACAATCTCCGTATGCGCAGTTCCATAATGCTCTGCGGTCAATTTCGCAAGATTGGCGTCTCTATTGAATCGCGCTTCGTCTTCCTCTTTCGTCGCTTCGAAGCGGACCGTGAATGTGCGGACGGGTGCGGGCGCGTGACGACACATGTGGTGGAGGACGATCGAGGAATCCATCCCGCCGCTTAAGAAAATTCCGATGGGTCGGTCTGCGATCAGGTGATCTTTGACAACCGAATCCATAAGCGAAGGGAATGCTTCTCGAAACATCTCTTTTGAAGGGAAGGTCGGAGGATCAACTTTTGGTTGAAAAGAACGATGTTGCTCTTTGTCATTCTTCCATGTGAGGAGGGTACCTGGCGGGAGTGACTGAATGCCTTCGCAGAGCGTCTCGGGGCCCGGTACGTACTGAAGGCGAAGGTACTCGGAGAGTGCAGGGAAATTGAGCGCAGGCTTCTTCGGGAGCCCCTGCATCAGCGCTCGCGTGATCGATGCGAAGTGCAACTTTCCCTGAGGGTATGCGACGAAGAGCGGGAGGATGCCGCTCGTATCCCTCGCGAGGTACCACGTTTCGGTCTTCGTATCGTAGAGCCCGAAGGCGAACATGCCCTTGAGGCGCGGGAGGAAGTCCATGCCATACCGCTCATAGAGCTTGAGGAGCACTTCGGTATCTGTTCCTGTCTTGCAGGAGAATTTCTCTTCCTCTTTTAAGATCCGATAGTTAAAGATTTCCCCGTTATACGTGATCACAACTGTGTGATCAGCGTTCCACATCGGTTGGTTGCCCCCTGGGCTCGGATCGAGAATGGCGAGTCGGGCGTTGCCGATCGAAGCGCCGTGCGTCACAAAGACTGCATCATGATCCGGTCCGCGCTCTTTGAGGGAGGCGACCATACGGGTGATCTTCTCCTGGTCCTCACCGATGAATCCGGCGATACCGCACATAAGGACTAAGAAAGGAAGATCTACGACACGGTGTATGATACCTTTATGCCTCTGCTTAGCGATATCGCACAACGCAAGAAAATCAATTTTTTTCTCAAAGACATTGCCAAAGATGCACACATTTTGGAGGTTGGCAGTGGGAGCGGATGGGTGGGTGAGTATTTCCGCAAGAATGGGTATGGACACTACACAGGGCTTGATATCGTGCCACCTGCTGGCATCGTCGGTGACATCAACCAGTGGCGATCTCTTGGTCTGCAGCCCAATTCCTTCGATGTGATCATTGCCTTCGAGGTCGTGGAACACGTTGACCTTCTGCAATCCTGTTATGATCTGCTGAAACCCGGCGGGCGTCTGATGATGACCTCCCCCGTGCCGTACATGGATTTCGTCATGAAGACATTGGAGGTCCTGGGACTCAACCAGAAGCGCACTAGCCCCCACAGTAACCTGACGTCCTTCTCCTCCATCGTGCAATTCCCCGAAAAGTACATCAGAACCATCGCCTTCTTGTCGCAGTGGGGAGTGTTCACAAAGCCAGCGTCCGTGTAATCAATTCTTCTATGCGTCATCGCACTCTCCTCATCGCTCTTCTTTTCTTCACTGTTGTCTGGGGGCTTCTCCTCTTCACGCGCCTGAAGCTCGATACCAGCGTGACTTTCTGGGATGATGCACGGAAGTATAGCGTCCTGGCGACGCATCTTCTTGAGGAGGGGTTCTATTCTGAGGACGGGATCACTCCCCATCGCGAGCTTGAACCCGGGTACAGCGGGTTCCTTGCACTCACGTATCTTCTTTTTGGCATCGAGAATCGTTTCGGCATCTTCTTTGCGCAAGGGCTTCTCTACATTGTTTCCGTTCTTTTCTTCCTGAGGGAGTTTGGGCGCATTGCTTCAAAACGCGCGACAATTATTGCGCTGATCTTCTTCATCACGCTCCCTTCTATCTATCACACAATCTTCAGTGTCTACCGTGAGAGTGTCGTCCTTTCGCTCTTCCTGCTTTTTTCCGCAGCATTCCTCTCCTTTCTTCGAACGCGAAGCTCAATACCTGCAATCTTCAGCGCCGTGTCCCTCAGTGCCATCATTCTCACCTACATTCCTTTTCTCCTTCTACCCTTCTTCCTCCTTTTTCTCTTCTTCCTCTTCCGCACGCCGGTGAAATTCTCCGCTCTCATCTTCTGCGTTCCCTTCCTTCTCGTCTTCTTCTGGGGGCTACGCAATGCACAGTATGGGGACTTTCGCATTACGGGGAATCAGCGCTCCACCTCCGCACATTGGTTGGTGCGCGCTGATCATGCGGAGCGGTGGCGCGCATGGGACCCACTTCGCTGCATCGCCGCAGAGTACGTGACGCGATCGTGGACGGCAGAACTCCATGAAGTATGCAAGCCCGATACCTCGGTGCGTGTTCCTACAGGAGGAGCGGAGGACGATGCCGAGCGCGATGCGATTGCGACGGAGGCCAAGCGAAGAATTGTGGCCCATGTACCGTCCTACCTTTTTCAATCACTCTTCGGTGTGCTGGAATACCACCTTCCGTTCGTGAATGGGTGGGGACGCACGTACAATGTTCTCGAGGCCCTCATGACGGGAGTGCTCTATCTCGGGGGTATCGGGTATCTCTGGTTCGTGAGGCAGGAGTGGAAAAAAGAACATCTGTTCTTCCTCCTCATTCTTCTCTATGGCACAGGGATATTCTCGCTCTTTGTGAACATTCCCCGCTTCCACATGCCGGTCATCTTCACGTACATCGTTGTCGCTTCGCTTGGGTATGATCGCTTCCTGCAACGCGCGCGATGAATGTTCGGCATCTTCCTTTCTGCAGTACGACGGTTCTCGTAGGGGTGATCTTTGCTGTTGTTGTGCTCCTGCCGCACATCTTGCAGCGGATGGATCCCCTCTACCCCTTCCGGGGTATCGAGATCATGCCTGCGGATCAGGAGCATTACTATGCAGCGCGTGTGCGTGAGGAAATGGATGGCTTCTCCGGAGGGGCGAACACGTTCTATTCCTCTCCGAAAGATCAACCGGCACTGCAACCGGCGCTCCCTGAGTGGTGCATAGCGCAGATCGCACGAATTTTTGGCCTCAGTGCGAGTTCCGCCTTCGTTCTTACGAAGGGGGTACTTGCTTTTTTTCTGATGCTTTCGATGGTCTCCTTCTTCACTCTCGCGACCGGGAAGAAGTGGGCTGCCCTCCTTGTTGCGACGACGCTCCTCTTCGCGGGATCGGCACTCCATGCCCCATGGAATCTGCCGAGATTTCTCTTCTCCTCCTTCTCTCTCGATGCTCTACGATTCGCCCGGCTCGTGAATCCGCTCTGGTCGTCCCTGTGGTTCTTTGCCGCACTTGCTGGTGTAGCGTCGTGGCTGCGAGAGCGGAGGACATGGAAGATGCTCTTTGTTGGCTTCTGTTTGGCCATGATGCTCTACGCGTACGTCTATGCATGGACATACCTTGGCACTGCGCTCGTCTTGTTGCTGGTGTGGTGCTGTTTCCAGCGGGACATGGCCAGAGTTCGGGATCTGTTCGTCCTCGCAGTGTGCATCGCTCTCCTCGGTATTCCGTATCTTCTCAATGTGTGGGCGCTCCTCCAGCATCCTTGGTATGCGGAAACTGCGGCGCGACTGGGTCTCGTGCACCTGCGCACGCCCGTCTTTGGTGTTTGGTCGGTAGTGTTCTTGCTCCTTTCCCCCTTCGCGAATCGGAGCTGGCGCGACACTGCTCCACTCTTTCCCATACTCGCCCTTGCGGGAATCATCGTCCTGAATCAGCAGATCCTCACGGGCATGTTCCTCGTTCCTCATCACTATCACTGGTACTTCCTCCAGCCGCTCGCTTCGGGGATGTTACTCCTCCTCGTCTTCTCGCTCCTCTGCCGCCTTGCAAGGTTTCCTCGTCTCCTCTCGGGCGCCGCACTTGCCCTTTCCCTCGGATCGATCATGTTCGGCACGGTACAGCAGGCACGTGCCTACCGTGATATGCGTGTGCTCTGGGGTCACCGACAGGCGTACGCACCGGTCCTTGAATTTCTCCGCGAGCGTACGCAACCGGGCGTCGTCGTCCATTCGACGGTGGAGGGATCGCTCGCGGAGATGGTCCCGGTGTACACATCCGCTGATGTCTACGCTGCGGGCAATGCAAATGCTTCCCTTACGCCGATGGAACGGGCCCGGGATACGTTGTTCTTCGATTTATGGCTGCGCGGAGTGCTTCCAGAAGAAGCCGAGCAGAGGTTTCACTCCGATCTCCGCTCGGAGGTGAGTAGTCGCATCTACGCGATCTACTATCGGGAGCTCCTCGGTCAGTACACCGCTATTCCTGATACCCTCCTCACAGAGCATTCGCGCGCATACGCGCGGTATTTCCACCTTTCCCTTGAGGAAAAATTGTCCCATGCACCTCTCCATTTCCTTGTCGTGGAGCCAAATACCCAACCATCGGAGCCTATCGCTACGCTCGAAATGATCGGGACGGTCGTGTTTGCCGAAGGAGGGTACCGCGTGCTCTCCCTCCCGGCGCCCGTCAGCGCTCCATGATACGGCTTCGCAATCAAAAGGATAGGCATGTGGTATCTACAAGATCTTTGTATCGGCGAAGCGATATCGCTACGCCGATATTTTCCAATGCAATGCACAAGGATTCCTAGCGTTTTCATCGCAAAGCCGTATGAGTTTATAGAGAGGAAAGGAGGCCTTGGGCATGGAGCCGTCGGTGATGCTCATGGATACGGAGGATGCCCTCGGTGAGGCGCGTGTGCTGCAGGAGCGGCAGAATGTCCTGCATGACCAGAGAATGAAAGCGCAGGCACTGTGGCTGTTCGACCGTGCGCGTCGTTTTGCCATACACGATGCGTGGTCGCAGCTTCGCCATGCGGGCGAAGATTCCGATGATCTCTGCGATGGTTGTTGTCCGCTCGGAGGCGAAAATTTTGAGGAGATGCTGCGGAGCCTTTGTGCGCTGCATGCGGGCGAGGACGGCTGCGATTGCTCTCGCACAGTCCCCCGCATACACATAGTCACGGATCGTGTCGAGGGACACGTAGATGTGTAAGGGGACAGGACGGAGCATGTGCTGTGAGAGGTGGGCAAGGAGGCCCTGCGATTTCCGCAGATTTTGGCGCTCTCCGTAGAGGTTGCTGATGCGTCCAATCACCGTGGAAACGGATGGATGCCGCTCTGCCCACGTTGTGAGCAAGTGCTCCTGCTGCAACTTTGCGTGTCCGTAGGCAGAAATGGGAGAGGGGGGGGTTGCCTCCGTTATTTCACTATTGCCGCACCCGCCGTACACCCCCCCTGTGGAACTGCTGAAGAAGACAAGACCATGGGGTTGCAGTGGGAGCACATGTTCTGCCAGTGCCTCGAGCAGGGCCCGCCACGTGTAGGTCTCTTCTTCCAGCGTTTCCCTGGTACTTCCCACGACACCGATCCCGGCTGTCCACGCCGCAATCCAGCGACACTCCGCCTTCCCTTGCAGGGTGTCTCCGAATGCGCGAGCAGCGCTCTCTAAGGCAGCGACCATGACTTTTCTCTGCCCCCATGGAAAAGGCCCGTCGAAACGGGGTTGCCAGAGATCCACATTCTCGCTCTGCAGCGCTGGCGCGAGAAAACTTCCGAGCATGCCCCCCTGCCCGAGGATCCATGCAGGACTCACGATGAAGTATGGGGAGCGGATGGACGGGAAACGATGATATAGGGGGGTTTCCCCATGACAATCGCAAGCGCGATAGCGAGGTATTCAGCGACAATGCCGAGAGAGAGGAGTGTGCCGCCGAAGAAGAAGCAGCTAATGATGGTCGTGGATGCCCAACCGGCAATCGGCACTTGCGCAGTCACTTTCACCCAGAGGGCGTAGGCGGCGAGGGCGACGGAGAGGAGGAGGGAGAGGATGCCAAGGAAGGAGATGAAGCGCAGTGGCCGTGTTCCCGAAGTCACCAGGAGTCTCCAGAAATGTGCGACGAGTGTTCCAAACGTGTATCCCGAACGGTGCGCGCGCTCAGGACGAGAAACGACAGGACAGTGTGCCGCTTCCCTCACTACCCATGCGAGCGCGACATCGAGAAAGACGCCGGATCCACAATACGCTGCGAGGCTCCGCGCCACTTCCCCCTCCATGAGACGGAAGCTGCTGAATTTTCCAATATGCTGGTTTCCCAGGAGATGGATGAAGATTCCCTTCGTGAGAGTACTCAGGGCATTGCGAATGAGGCTATGAGGCGGGGGGTTTTTGGAATCGCCATAGACGAGCT
>CAZQCB010000048.1:0-6887 GCA_964592265.1 uncultured Candidatus Peribacteria bacterium
ATTGAATGCTCTCGGCTCCAAAGTGTGGAATGGCGCCTCCTGGGATGCAAGTTGGACCCCGATCGGAAATGCCACTTACGTCGCGGGATACCGGAGTGTGTGGGGGGCAACGGTGCGGCGGAGTACGAACGACATCTACCTCGTGTGGAATAATCGAGCAGGGAACTCAGGCATAGCAAGCAGCTTTAAGACCGCCCGCTATGACAGTGCAAACTCGACCTGGATTACCTCCCCCACGGTAGCAGATGTCGCGACTGGTGATTACGGCTACAGCTGCGATATCGCCATTGATGAGAGCAGCGGCAAGGTGTACGTTGCACGACTGGATTATTCTGCGACAGTCACTATCCCTCTTGTCGTCACCTTTGTTATCGCCGATGTCCTCGTCAAGTCATCTTTGGACAACATGGCAACCTGGAGTCCAGACACAAAAGTGAATACCTCCACTCTGGATCATCGATCTCTTTCCCTCAATATGGTGTCTCCTTTTCGGCTCTTTTCGGCTTGGTACACAAATATTTTTGCTCTTCCAGACCCTCTCACCGGGACCACAATCGCCGACCCGTAGTGTGTTGAGGTTTCAACGGATTCTGCGTTCCACCTCCGCGACAATTTCTTCAAGTTGGCCTTCTCGATTGACGACTTTCACGCTGCAGAGCGGAGCATACGCAAGCTCCTTCTCCATACTCGCGATGCGCCGAGCAAGCTCCTCCTCAGAAATGGGGGCCCGCTTTTTGATACGTGCGATGAGTTGCTCCGTATTCTCGGGGGCAATGAAGATGGATTGGAGCACGTACCGAGCGGACGTCCCCGCAAAAAGCGGATGAGTGCAAATGCTCTCGAATCCCTGCACATCCACTTCCCGGATAACTATTTTCCCAGCTTCAATCGGAGGAGTGATCTCTTCAAGGAGCGTCCCGTAACGCGCACCTTGGTGAACGACTGCCCATTCGAGGAATTTTTCTTCGGAAAGCAGGTGATCGAATCCGGCATCCGTCACGAAGTGGTAGAGATCATCCCCTTCCCGGGGTCTGCGAGGACGCGTGGTGGCTGAACGGGGAAAGTGGAACTCCGGATGGCGCCTGCGCAATTCCTTCAGGATGACGCTCTTCCCCACCCCGCTCGGGCCCATGAGGAGGACCAACTTACCCTGCTTTGGATCATGCGGACGTGTCTGAGGTTTCATGATGGGGATGATACCGAAGCACGAAGCACGAAGCACGAAACAAATCCAAAGCACCAAATCCCAAAACCCCAATCCGGTCTCTGTTTTGAATTTCGAGCATTCGAATTTCGTGCTTGTTTCGTGCTTCGGATTTCGGATTTCGTGCTTCAAATGAGCTGTTCTAAGCCCCAATTCTCTGCTACAATGAGAGGATTTGTTCTTTGCACATCACCCCCTCTCATTCGTAGGGAAGAGCCGCTGACCCGTGGGCCACCGCCCCTTCCCTATTTCCCGCAGCAAGACCCGCTGCACACAAGGATCTTGTCCGGGCAGTGATCCTACACAAACACACACTTGTTCTTTGGTCTCAAACCAAAACACATAGAGGTCTGTGCGCCTCAGTAGAATCCAGCACAGAGTAGGGAGGGGCGTAACGTAAGGGTCTCAACGTTACAAACAGCGTACTCACTCTTTTCTTCTCGCGCCCTCCAAGGGAAGTTAGAAGACGCAAGAAGGAGTACCAGAGGTGCTCTCGCCTGTCCTTCAGGCACCCGAATGCTGAGGCAGTGCAGAGCACCTTTTTAAAAGCACGAAATCCGAAACTCGAAATTCGAAACAAATCCGAATTTCGAATGCTCGAAACTACTTGTTCTGGATTTTGGTCATTCGAACTTCGTGCTTGTTTCGGATTTCGGATTTCGTGCTTCGGATTTTGGGATGTATCATCTCCCCAATGGATCTCGTCCTCTTTGGTATTCAGGGGTCTGGCAAAGGCACCCAAGCAAAGCGCCTCGCCGCGGAGCAGGGATACGAGATCTTCGAGGCGGGAGGTGCACTGAGGAACATCGCAGCTCTTGCCCCACGAAGCTCGCCACGGGCAAGCGAAGTGGGGTCAGTTACTCAGAAGCAACTTGAGCTTGCCCGTACCGTGAAGTCCTTCATCGACGTCGGGAAACTCGTCCCCCACGAGATCATCATGGATGTCCTGAGAGATGCCATCCAAGCACAGCCTCTTTCCCAGAAGATCCTCTTCGACGGCGTCCCGCGCGATCTCGATCAGATGCGCGATTTCAACGCGATTATGGGGAAACTCGGAAGGGATTTTCGGTGCATGCACATCACGCTTGATCCGGAAGAAGGAGTACGACGCATCCTGAAGCGCGCAGAAATTGAAGGCCGTAGAGACGATGCCTCCGAGGAGACTATTCGCAAGCGGATGCGCACGTTCACGGAAAAAACGATGCCCGTGATCCGCGTCTACGAGGCGGCGGGAAAAGTGACGAAGGTCGATGGGCGTGGGAGCATGGAGGAAATCTACGAGCGCCTTCTCTCCACGTTTGCGTAAGAACCATATTGCGAAAGTGTGGCAAGTCCGATATCGTTCGCTGCGTTATGACCGATGCAGTGAGACAGCATCGCAAGGGGGTCTCCCTCCTCGAACTCATCATGTTCATCGGGATCACGACGATGATGGCGGGGGTGGTCGTGAGTTTCTCGCTCCTTTCCTCTCAAGTCGGCATCCGGGACGAAGTGATTGCCAATGTGGAGCAGACCGGAAGTTTCGCGGTGGACGTGATCGCGCGTAAGGTTCGGGCCGCAGAAAGTGTCACTGCCACCCCTGGGCAACTCACGCTCACGATGAGCGACCCGAGCCTCAACCCCACCATCATCAAGCTCGATGAGGGGAGAATCCTCCTGAAAGAGGGGGGTGTCACCTCCTTCCTCACTTCTTCCGTCACGGAAGTGGAGAACCTGAACTTTGTGCTCCTCGGACAGACGACCGAAAGTAAGCGCGGAGTGACCGTTTCTTTCGACATCGCCAACCATGCTGCAGGAGGTGCTGCTCCCGTCTTCAATTACAGTCAGCAATTCCAGACCACAGTCGCAGGGAGAGGGGGAGCTGCGAGCTCTTCATCCTCTTCCTCTTGAGACCTACCGCCCCAATCCCTATGCTCGCGGCATGGCAAACCTCAAAGCACAGGATGTGCGCCATATCGCGAAGCTCGCGCGGCTGAAGATCGAAGACTGGGAAGTCGAGAAATTCACACGAGAGCTCACCTCGATTCTCGACTACGTGAATATCCTCAATGAGCTTGATACGACTTCGGTGGAACCCACAGCGCAGGTCACGGGCATCACGAACATACTCCGGAAAGACGAGGTGAGAGTATCGGAAGCAACGAAAGACGAGCTCCTCGGGTGCTCCCCTCTCCCCATTGTGAATGATCAGATCGAAACTTTCAGCGCTCATGAAAAGGCCTAGAGCCTGCCTATGCTTTCTGAACTTACAATTACCGAAGCGCATGCGCAGTTGAAATCCAGGAAAATTTCCTGCACTGAGCTTGTCCGCGCCTGCCTCGATCGCATCGAAAATATCGACGGGAAGATCCATGCAGTGGTTTACAACAATGGAGAGCAGGCACTGAAGAGCGCACAAGAAATCGACAAACACGGGGTCTTCGATCATCCACTCACCGGAATCCCCTACCTCGCGAAGGATGTCTTCTGTGAGAAGGGAGTGCCAACAACAGCTTGTTCAAACATCTTAAGAGGCGGCCTGCCCGCCGAAGCTTCGCGGAGCGAAGCGAAGGCGGGCAAGACCTACCGTCCTCCGTACGATTCGACAACCACGAAGCGCCTGAAGAGCGTGGGAGCAATCAGCCTCGGGAAAAGCAACACCGATGAATTCACGATGGGAGCGAGCACGGAGACTTCCTGTTACGGCCCGACGCGAAACCCTTGGGATACGACACGCGTAGCTGGTGGCTCCTCCGGAGGCTCCGCAGCAGCCGTTTCTGCGGATGAATGCCTCTTTGCTTTGGGCACAGATACGGGAGGATCGATCCGGCAGCCTGCGGGGTTCTGCGGATGCACGGGATTGAAGGTGACGTATGGTCGGACGAGCAGGTACGGAGTCATGAGTATGGCAAGCTCACTCGATAGCATCGGGGCATTATCGAAGTGTGTGGAAGATAGCGCCATTATCCTCAAGACAATTGCGGGAAAGGATGCGTTCGATGCAACAACAGGTGAGGAACCAGTCCCCGATTATAGCAGAGCACTCACAGGGAACGTCCGGGGACTCCGCATCGGCCTGCCCAGAGAATATTTCATCGAAGGGATGAATCAGGAAGTGGAAAAAGCGGTACGCACGGCCGCAAAGGTCTTCGAGCAGTTGGGTGCAACCGTGCGTGATATCTCACTTCCTCATACGAAATATGGGGTCGCGACCTACTACGTTTTGTGCCCTTCTGAAGTGAGTTCAAATATGGCACGGTACGACGGCATCCGCTTCGGTCACTCGGTGAACGGTGTGAAGAATCTCACAGAGTACTACGAACGCGTGCGATCCGAAGGATTTGGTACCGAAGTGAAGCGTCGCATCATGGTCGGGACCTTTGCACTCTCTGCTGGGTACTACGATGCGTACTACCGCAAAGCACAGAAGGTGCGCACACTCGTGAAGCAGGATTTTGAAAGAGCATTCCAGGAGGTTGACGTTCTTTTATCTCCCATTTCTCCCACCCCCGCATTTCCTGTTGGAGCACATACCAATGATCCCGTGGCAATGTATCTGGAGGATGTGTTCACTGTCCTCGCAAACCTCGCTGGCATTCCCGGTCTCTCGCTTCCCTGTGGTTTCGCCGAAGCGAAACCATCCCCCGGCCCTTCCTCTCCACTCCCTATTGGACTCCAGATCATGGGGCCCCAATGGGGGGAGGAACTCCTCCTCCGAGCTGGGCATGCCTACGAAAAGGCAACAGTGAGCATGAGGGCAAAACCCTCTCTCTAAGATACTTCATTGAACTATTCGCGCGAATAGTTCAATACTGTTTCGCTTATTCGCACATTCGCGCGAATAAGCGAATAGGATAGGGAGATTGGAGAATGCTAGAGGTCCGCAACGGTGCCGCCAAGGAGACGGAATGTATCCTCGTCCCACCATACTCCATAGATCCGCCAAAGGGACATCATGTTCAGCGAGAGGGCCTCGTAATCAAGGGCCTGCGGATTGAGCTGGGTATCCGCGCTCCAGCTCTGCATGTTGTCATTCGATGAGACGACCAAGACATTGGTTTGCTCACTGCCTATTCTCTTCAGACGCGTGACATACACCTTCCCTCCCGGATTCTCATCGATCGCAATATCGACCCCATAGCCATGATGGCTGGTTGCAATATCGGTCTTGATACTCCATGCCCCGTTGTAGATCGCGGTCCGGATCTTGCCGCTGGAATCTGCAACGTGATCGTTCCAGACGAGGAAAATCTCATTGGTGCCTTTCTTCACGGTCGCACCCCACGCACTTACGTAGCTCGAGTCCTCCTGTGCACCCGCGATGGAGATCCAGCTCGCACTCCAGGAAGAACCATTCCAGACCTTGGAGCGGATGCTGTTCCCACTGTGATCCCAATGGAGAAGGAGCACATTCCCCCCTGCCAGGGGCAGAAGTTTGAGATCGTCTTCAGCAAGATCCAGGGGATTCGTCCCCACCTCACTCCAGTTGGAGGCGACGTCACAGTTCGCTACGCATCTGAGGATAAAAGAGTCGGAGTCGTCCGCAAAACCTGCATAGAGCCTCCCGTCCGTCGCCTTCGTGATCGAGAAGCGGTTATCTTCATCCAGGGATCCCCCCTGACCCGCCCCCGAGATATTCACCTCCGAGGCAAGCAAAGCATCATTGCTCGTATCGAGGCGCTGGTACCAAAGGTCATTGCCGCCATCATCGATGAACGCGAGATGAATGAAATTCCCGGTGATATCTCCAGGAGTCCATCGGTCGTACCAGACGACCGCCCCCTCGCAATCTGTCTGAGCTGTGACTTGCACAGCGCTTCCCCACGAAGCACCCGCATTCGTAGTCTTAGAGTACATGCAGCGCCCATCGTCGTTCGTGAAGAAGACGTACCCCACTTGGTCACTGGTGAAGATGACAATGGGAGTCCGCTGTATTTGTGCTTCGGTAGTCTCGCCGGCAACGGAGGGGTCGACGACGACCTCGGAAGGAGCCGATGAACTGGAGGAAGAGGATGAAGAGGATGAAGACGAGGAAGAGGATGAAGACGAGGAGGCGACCGATGAGGAGGAGGAGATTCCCCCTCTTCCCGCGATGGTGATCCTAAACCACCGAAGAAATGTGGAGAGGAAAGCAAGATTGCCTTGGGGCAGATTCGCAATGGCAAAGGACACTGTCACGCCGCGCTTGGTCACGGTCGTTGCAGAAAGCAGCACGAAATTCAGGCTTTGGATTTCCATGGTGGGAGGAGTGAGGTAGGAGACCGATGCCCCCTCCGTCAGCTGAATCCTCCCACCGGCAAGCGCGATGATAGTAGGGTTGAGGCTCGAGTCGCTCATTGTGAGCGTGAGTTGTGTAGGAGTGGCATCGACACTCACCGCTTCCTGCACTTTGCGCGCAATCGCATCGAGGGCAAAGCTTCCCGTCTGCTCCACATTCGCCATGACTTCATTCCGGACACCCACCTCATTCGAGAGAAGGAAAAAACTCACGAACGCTCCGGCCATGAGAGCAAGAATCGCTGTGCAGAGGATGACCTCAATGAGGGTGAAGCCACGTCGAATTTGGGCGATGCCGGCGTTGAACACAGAACACATGAAAGAGGAGAGGTTGGGTGTCATGGTACTCCCTTGAGGTACAAGACGGCAGGTGCCGCCGTAGCTCAGCGGTAGAGCAACGGTATCGTAAACCGTGGGTCACCGGTTC
>CAZQCB010000049.1:0-6803 GCA_964592265.1 uncultured Candidatus Peribacteria bacterium
GTATCTACAAAATCTTTGTATCGGCGAAGCGATATTGCTACGCCGATATTTTCCAATGCAATGCATCAGGATTCCTGGTGTTTTCATCGCAAAGCCGTATGACGAAACGTCAGTACTTCTTCGCGACCGGCAAGCGGAAGACGGCGATTGCCCGTGTCCGGCTGTACGAAGCGGGCAGTGGTGAGATCACCGTGAACGGACATCCCCTCAAGAAATATTTCTTCGGCGTGCTCCCGGAGAAAGTCTTCGCTCCGCTCACGATCACGAATCGCAAGCAAGTGTTCGATGTCGAAGCGAATGTCCTCGGGGGAGGGAAGCACGGTCAGGCGGAAGCGGTCAGAGCGGGAATCAGCAAAGCACTCCTCCTCTATGATCCCAACCTTCGTCTCACGCTCAAGAAGGCAGGATTTCTCCGTCGCGACTCCCGCATACGTGAGAGGAAGAAGCCGGGGCTCCACAGAGCGCGCCGTGCTCCGCAGTTTGCGAAACGCTAGTTTGGGGACTAGGGGTTGGAGTACTCGAATACTGGGCTCAGTATTTTGCCTTCCAAGTATTCCAGTATTCCAGTCCCCAATCCCCGTTATACCTCCATCGCTACCACGTAGACCGCCTCTCCCGTCGGGAGATCCGCGAAGTATTCGCTTTTCTGGACAGCAGTATGGATGATTGCCTGGCAGGTCCGCAGGAGCGTGTCTGGAGGGAGATCGATGCCCTCTGCAATGCACGTCGCGCAGAGTCCTGCTGCATCAGCGCTCTGGAGGAAGGGTTCCCCATGCTCCGAGATCACCTCCAGAAGCTGGGACTGGATCGTTGCCAAGTACTCATCAATGAGGAGGCTCACTTCCTCGACTTGGCAATCTGCGAGGAAGGGCATTTCCATCATCGGATCAATCGATGCCTGCACAGCGCGCGCAATACGTTCGGGGAGGGACATGTATTTTTGTGTGGAGAAATCTAACCATTATAGCACAGCTTGAGGAGAAATTCCAAGCTTCAGGGGTTTGACCTCCGGAAGCGGTCCCTGTACATTCTGCTTCCACCAATATGGCTATCCACGCCGTCAAGAAGGGCTCCGAGAGCAATGAGCGTCTCCTCAACCGCTTCAAGAAGCAGGTGCAGGAGACGCGGCTTGTGAAGATGCTGCGCGATCGTGCACGCTTCAAGGGGAAGGTTACGAAGCGGGAGATCCGGATCCGTGCCCTCAAGCGGGAGCAATTCCGCGTGGAGAATAAGAAGGCGAAGTTTTACTCCAATATCTAGCCCCTCTTAGGGGAAATTCCAAGCACCAAATTTCAAATTCCAAGCAAAATCCAAAAGCCAAATTCCAATACATAATTTGTTCCACGTCATTTGGTATTTGGAGTTTGGAATTTGTTTGGGATTTGGTGCTTGAGATTTGGAATTTTCCTGGTGACCGATGCAAATTTCTGTAGCAACGATGTTCACGTGAGGACTTCGCAACCACTATCGGTCACCAGGACGGTGTGTTCAAAGTGCGCCGAGAGCGATCCGTCCTCCGTCCGCAATGTCCACCCATCTTCATCTTCGCGAATCTCCGTGCTTCCTGCAGTGGAGATAGGTTCGATGGCGACAATCGTCCCTGCGGGGAGGATGGGGCCTGACCCTGGATTTCCGAAGTTCGGAATGTCCGGGAATTGATGGAGGCTCGTCCCGAGGCCGTGGCCGGTGAGAGCGCGCACGGCATCGAACCCATGGAGGACGAGAGTTTCGTGGATTGCCGAGCTAATATCTCCTGTAGGCGTTCCCGCTCGCACCTTGCGCATCCCCGCGTAGAGCGCTTCCTCCGTCGCATGGAGGAGGTTCTTCGCTCCCGCATCAATGTGTCCCACAGGGACAGTGATGCAGGCATCGGTGTAGAGACCCTCGAAGAGCACGCCGCAGTCGAGTGCGACGATATCACCCTCCCGGAGCATCGCTTCCCCTGGGATACCGTGGACGCATACATCGTTCACTGATGTGCAGAGAGTCGCAGGATAGCCGCGATATCCCTTGAAGGCCGGCTTCGCGCCGGCGTCACGAATGAACGTTTCCGCCCTCCGATCCAGCTCTGCGGTGGTGACGCCCGGCTGCACAATCGCTGCAACGTGCTGCAAGGCATCGTGAAGGATTTTCCCCCCCTTCCGGAGAGAAATGATCTGCTCCTCCGAGAAGAGCTGGAAGTCAGTGCCGCGTGGGGAAGACACAGCGGCAGCGTAGCAGATACAATGTGCCTATGTTGCTCCTCTCCTCGACCCCCGTTGCGCTCCTTGCGATTATCATTGCAGCAGTGGGTCTCTGGTTGGGGTCGGAGGTGGTGATTCATCGGGCACGACTCCTTGCCCGTCTCCTCGGCCTCTCGGAGCTCACAATCGGCCTCACAGTCGTGTCATTCGGGAGCTCCCTCCCGGAGATCTTCCTCAATATTGCCTCGGGGAGGGCACATGCGCCGAGCATAGGAATTGGCAGTGTCATCGGATCCTGCTTCGGACAGATCACGATCATCCTCGGGCTCTGCATCCTGCTCGGAGGCACGGCCACAATTTCTCTGGAGTCCCTGAAGCGCGATGGCACGATCCTGATCGGTTCCATCCTCCTCATGATGTTCCTCGGCACAGACGGTCACTACAGCCGGTACGAAGGACTCTTCACCGTTGCTCTCTATTTGACCTACATCATCTACCTCATGGAGAGGGGTGTGCATGATGCCCTCCCATCGTGGGGACACCATGCGAAGTGGCCGTCACACAGGAATCTGGCCCTCACGGGTGGCATGTTCCTCGTTGGTCTCACGGTGGTGTACTTCTCTGCGGAGCTCCTCGTGAATCGTGGCATCTTCCTCGGGCACCGCTTTGGATTCCCGGAGGTCTTCATCGGGATGCTTGCGGGGCTTGGCGCTGCTACCCCGGAGCTCGCAGTGTCCCTCATTGCTCTCAAGGAACGTTCCTCAGCACTCTCCCTCGGGAACCTCATCGGCAGTAACATCACCGACCCCCTCCTCTCCCTTGGCATCGGCACGATCATCGGGAACTATGTGTTCGTCTTCGTCTCCTTCCTCCCTGCGTTCCTCTTCTGGCTCGGAGGATCACTCCTCGCATTGCTCTTCCTCTGGACGGGGCGCAAGGTCACGCGGTGGGAGGCAGTGCCGCTCATCGGCGTGTACATAGGGTATCTGTGGTATACGGTAGCGCTTGCGTGAAGGGTCTCTTTGGAGTACTTGACTAATTCGAATATAGTTTTATAGTAATTATATGAGCAAATTCCGGTCTCTTGATGAGGCTGCGCAGTATTACTACGAGAGGATTGATGAGGGTTCGCAGAAATCTTCATCTTCATCCATTGAAGGAGAATCGGAAACGTTGAGCATTCAGGTCATGACGCCATTACGAGAAACTGGCGAGGTTCTCTCACACATATGCGAAGTGTTTCCTGATGAGAGCAATCGCAGCAATCTCCTCTCAGCATCACTAAAGAGAGCTACGAATGCAATGAACACGTATCTCGAACAGATACAAATGTCACGGTCTGTTGTAGAAAAGGTGAGTGATCTTTCCCTCAGCTATGAATCACGCCTCCTTCTACCGAATGAACCCGAAAGTACTCGGTTCATTGCGGAAAAGGTGAGAAACGATGTAGAGCAGATTATCCGCATGTATCGCAGTGCCGGCACACTCGTTCCTGATGATGTCATGCGGAGCCGAGAGGACCTTCAAAATGCAGGTCACGTCCTTGCAGGAATGACTCTCTTGAAGGATCCCTCTGCTCTCGAAGATCCGGGAGCTCTCGAAAGTGCTTCCATTCTTCATAAGGGCATCTTGAAAGGAGAAAAAGTTGAGACGATGGTTTCACCGCAATTTCGTTCTTTGGAAGAGAAATTGGAGCAGCTTGCTTCTGCATTGAATGTGACTCTTGAGGAAGTCCGAGAAGAGTTTGTCTCTGCCGCGAGAGAACAGATTATTCACTTTCATTCCTTGTACCTCCGACACCGCATTCTCAGAACACTCATCTTGTCTGTCGATGATGTGTCCGATGTGGAAGGGGGCTGAGCTACGGTGGGCAGCCTTCGCAGAGCGAAGGCTGGTGGAGCTGAGGGGACTCGAACCCCTTACCTCTTCCATGCCATGGAAGCGCTCTACCAGATGAGCTACAGCCCCACAGGTGAATTGCAGATGAGCAAGGAGCCCTTCGATTCTACTCAGGACAGGCTCCGCGACGAAGTGAATCGTAAGATCCTGCCTGCCCACCGTAGCCAATGGCGAAGGCGGGTGTCCTCCGAAGCTCGCTTTGCGAGCGAAGGAGGACAAGATCTTTATGATTGTATCAGAATGCCTTGCGAAAAAGTTTGTGGGAGAATTCTGAGGCTGCATGTGCTACCATACTTCTTGATTTTTCTTCTGAAGAATTCCTATGACTCTCGATCCAAAGCGCCTCCAGGAAACGATTCGCATGATTCTTGCTCCTGGTAAAGGCATCCTCGCCGCGGATGAAAGCTCCGGAACCATCAAGAAGCGCTTTGATTCCATTCAGCTCGAAAGTACAGAGGAGACTCGCCGGAGTTACCGCCACCTGCTCTTCACAACCCGAGGGTACGAGCAGTGGATCAGTGGGATCATTCTCTATGATGAAACGGTAGATCAAATGTATGACAGTCAACAGACCTTCTCTGAGTTCATAGCTGCTCAGGGCATCGTTCCCGGGATCAAGACCGACGAGGGGATGGAAGACCACCCACATTTCGCGCCCAATAAAATTACGCGGGGGCTGAAAGGTCTTGCAGAGCGACTGGCGATATATACAGAACGAAGCGAAGGGACGCTCCGTTTCACCAAGTGGCGGCAGGTGGTCTTGGTTGAACCCAAGGCTCCACAGGCTTTCCTCGATTATAGTTCACATGTGATGGCCGAGCAGGCGGCGATTGCACTCGCTGCAGGCTACGTCCCGATCAATGAGCCGGAAATTCTCATGGACGGCGGTCATACGATGGAGCAGTGTGCTGAGACGACGGAGCGCACGCTCAAAACCCTCTTCCAAAAATTGAGCGAACATGGGGTGGATCCTGCGCACACCATTCTCAAGACGAATATGGTGCTCTCCGGAAAAGATTTGAAGAAAGACTTACCCGAAGAAGTGGCGCGAGCCACTCTGAAAGTTTTTCAGAGCTCGCTTCCGAAATCACTCCCCGGGGTAGTCTTTCTCTCCGGCGGTCAGAGTTCCCTTCAGGCGACGGAGAATCTCCAGGCTTGTGCAGCCGAAGCGAAGCGCCTGAAGGTGCCCTGGACCCTCAGTTTCTCGTACGGCAGAGCATTGCAGGATGATGCGCTGAAGAGTTGGAAGGGGAATATGGGCAATGTCCCTCTCGCTCAAGCTGCCTTCCTCAAGCGTGCGAAGTTGAATGGCCTGGCACAGCAAGGGCAGTATGAGGCGGGGATGGAGGAGGGAAAAATTCCGGTTGAGATGGCATACTCGTAGCATGGGCTTCAGCCCATGCTTTGAAACAGGCAAGGATATGCACGGGCTAAAGCCCGTGCTACAACATGTCCCCTTCATGCGCCGCTGCCTCGAACTTGCGGAGCGCGGTCGAGGAAAGGTCTCTCCGAATCCCCTTGTCGGGTGTGTTGTGGTGAAAGATGGCCGCATCCTCGCCGAGGGATGGCATGAGGCCCTGGGGGCTCGCCATGCTGAACGTATGGCCTTGGAGAGGGCACCCCACTTCGCTCCTCTGCGAGGAGCTTCCCCCTTCGCCTTTGGGGCTATGGGGGACAAGTCGAGGGGCAAGGGGACAAAGGGCGGGACGCTCTATGTCAATTTGGAGCCCTGTTGCAAAGCAGGTAAACAACCGCCATGCGTAGAGATGATCCTCCAAGCGGGGATTTCTGAAGTTGTCTTTGGAGTGCATGATCCGAGCAATCCCGGAGCAGAGTTTTTACAAGAAAAAGGGGTCCGCGTTCTCGGTCCCATTCTTGAGGAGGAATGTCGGCGACTCAATCGTGGTTTTTTTTCGGTTCTCGAACAAGGTCGGCCGTGGGTGACCCTCAAGAAGGCGATGATGCGTGATGGCAGATTCGCAAACCCTGAAGGACAACCTCGACTTCTCATTACTTCTGAAGAACAGGATGAGTGGTCTCATGTACACCTTCGCGCAACTCATGATGCGATCCTCGTCGGGAGTGGCACTATCATTGCAGACAATCCCCAACTCGCTGTCCGTTTCGGAACGAAAAACGAAGAACCCTTCGACCCGGCTCCCCACTCCGCCAAGGCTTCGAGGGGCAGGCAGGGCAGGAAACCAAAAACGAACAACCCGCCGCACCCGCGGCGTGTCATCCTCGATCCTCATGGCGAAGTTCCTCCCACTGCGGTAGTGCTCACTGATGCTGATGCCGAGCGAACGCTCGTGATTCGCGAGAAACTTCCTATCCCCGAGCTCTTACAAAAACTTCAAGCGGAGGGCATCACCTCTCTCCTCGTTGAGGGGGGCCCGGGGGTTTGGAAATCGTTTGAGGAGAGCGAATGCATAGATGAGGTTGTCTATCTCATAGGGCGGAGCTTCGAGGGGCCTTCAAGGAAATAGCCCCGTACCAGATGCTTCCTGTATGGAAGCACTGCAAGAACAACGCATCGGTACAGGGCATGTCCCAGAACATCCTCGGCGGTGCCATGTACCGAACGACGCATGCATGCCGCAGCATGCGCCGGCTCGAAGAGCCTGCGGCGTTCTGGTACATGGTGCGCCCGGCAGGATTTGAACCTGCGATCTCCAGGTCCGCAACCTGGCGTTCTATCCGGGCTGAACTACGAGCGCACGG
>CAZQCB010000050.1:0-6683 GCA_964592265.1 uncultured Candidatus Peribacteria bacterium
CACTCTGCATAAAGGTGAGCACTTCGGAAAATTGCCTATCCCCAAGAGCTGTGTGAAATGGCTTCGCAAGCAGCGTTTCGAGTTCTTGTTTCGCAGTCGCAACCGCTGCCCTGAGGTCCTCATGCAACTTCCTGAGCGTTTCCTGTGCCTTCTCTGTTCTTGATGCTTGCGCAACCACCGTCTCTTCACTCACCCGCTGCACGTTCCAGACAAGGCCAAGTGTTTCCAGTGCGCGGATGATGAGTCCGGAGAGATCAAATTGCCACCAGCGCATCCCATGGAATGCGTTCCGCGGAAATGCATGGTGATTGTTATGCCACCCCTCGCCAAAACCGAGGAGCCCCACCACCCACTCATTGCGACTCTCGTCCATTGTCTCGAACGGGCGTCTCCCAAAGGAGTGGCAGATGGAGTTCACGCTCCATGTCATGTGGCTCAGGAGGAAGATGCGCACAAGTCCCCCCCAGAGAAACCCGGTCCACCCCCCGATGAGAGCGGGAAGAGTGAGACTGAAGCCCATCCAGAGAGCCGCCCATTGGTCAACAAACCGCACGGTTCGGTCTTGCAGAAGGTGCGGAGCGTACTCCCGCACATCCGGGAAATTCCTCGTAGAGAACAACCATCCGAAATGGGCGTGCCAGAAGCCATCGAGAGGACTGTGCGGATCCCCTTCATCGTCAGAGTGTGCATGATGCTTGATGTGTGTTGCCGACCATGTGCTCGGTATTCCCTCGAATGCCATGCACCCAAGGATGAGGAAGAAGCCACGCAAGAGGGGAGAGGCCTTGAATCCCTCATGAGTCAGCATGCGGTGGTACCCGATGGTTACACCAAGACCTGTAAGAACATAGAACACAAGGAGGAGAACAATATCGCGCGGGAAGACGTACCTCTGCCAGGCAAGGGAGAGAGCCACCACCGTCCCGAGGAGTGGGAGAAGAACGAGGAGGACAACGCGCACTCTGTGGAAACGCTCTGACACAGGGACGAGGATATTACGCTTCCACCCCTTCTCGCAACCTCTTCGCAAGCGTGCGAAGGTACGCTGCCGAAACTTTCAATCTCCGGTATGTCCCAGTCTTTGGATCGTAGACGCGCTTTACTTGCAGGTTCGGGAGAAACCTCCGCTTCGTCGCGCGGAGGGAGTGGCTCCGGTTGTGGCCGGAGGAGGGCTTTTTGCCAGTTTTGACGCATCGGAAGGCCATTGACGGACGAGTATTGCGTATTGGGTAATGAGGGGCAAGTGGGTCACAGAGGAAATTTTCACCTCACCCCTTACTCCTTACCCCATACTCCATCATACTTCCTTCGTGTCCCATCTCACTCCCCCCTTCATCATCAGCATGCTCGTCGCACTCACCGTGCATGAGTGGGCACATGGGTATACCGCCTATCTCCTCGGAGACAAGACAGCAAAGTATGAGGGACGACTGACCCTGAATCCGCTCGCCCACCTCGACTTTTTAGGGACAATCCTCTTCCTCACTGTTGGTTTTGGATGGGCGAAGCCTGTGCCGATTGATCCGAGGTCATTTCAGCATCCGAAGCGCGATACGACACTCACCGCACTTGCAGGCCCCTTCAGTAATCTTGTTCTTGCTTTCCTCACCATCGGCCTCGTTGCCGGCGCCCACGCGTTCGGCCTCTTCGAGGGAAGCCGTTTTTTCGAAGCACTCTTCCAGAACATGCTCTTCCTGAATTTGGGGCTCATGGCCTTTAACCTCCTCCCCATCGCTCCTCTCGACGGGAGTAAAATCCTCGCAATATTCA
This sequence comes from uncultured Candidatus Peribacteria bacterium, assembly GCA_964592265.1. Lineage (GTDB taxonomy): Bacteria > Patescibacteriota > Gracilibacteria > Peribacterales > Peribacteraceae > CAZQCB01. The sequence continues at coordinate 1,771 of CAZQCB010000050.1, forward strand.
TCCCACTCCAGTACGAGGCTGTCTATGAGGAATACCTTCGGAACGGACCGATTCTTCTCCTCTTCCTTCTCCTCGCAGAGCGTCTTTTCGGCTTTCCCCTCATCGTCTGGTGGATCTCCCTCATTGTTTCGCCTGTTCTCCATGCGATGGGAGCGCTGCTGTGATTTCCGAAAGGTACGCCCTCACCTTCACTCCGTACTCCTTCGTACGCATCCGCGCATCGAGCACAAGGACATCCCCCTCCTCTGTACGGTGGAGTGCATAGGTCCGTACGATCCGGAAGAGGCGATGGAGAAGTCGTGGGAGGAAGTACTCCTCGAAGGGATTTGCGTACTGATCCGCCCGCCGGCTTAAAATCGCATGGGAGGGGTGATCAAAAGGGAGGGTGTGAATCCAGAGGTGATCGACGCTTCCCGGAGGAAGTTCGCTGCCCTCGTACATCCAAGGAGTGAGAAGCCAGAGTGCTTGATTTTTTGCTGCGAGAAACTCGGCCTGCATCCTCCCCTGCCCTCCACTCAAACCTTGCGCGATGAGCGTCACCCCTGCCTTCTCGAGTTCTTCCGCATGAGAGACGAAGAGCTGCTCAATCGTGCGCTTGCTTGGAACAAGCGCGATGACCTTGCTATCGATGCATTTGAGGAGTCTCTCGAAGGAGAGGTGCATGTCGGGATAGAGGATGTTGGGAGAGGTTTCGTGTTGCTTCTCTTGGAGAGGGGAAGCGACCCTCCCTGTCCCCCGAAGAAGAATGGGGCGAAAGGCAGCCTCTTCCCCTGGAGGGAGGAGGAGCAGGGTCCTACACCGATCGTAGAGCACTCTCCGAAGGAGAGTGGCGATGTCGAAGGGAACGGATTGGAGTGTCTGGCCTCCATCGCGGAATTGCTCAATCCAGACGATCCGTCCCTCGAGGTTTTTGGGGTCGAGGATCTTCTGGAGGTCCTCGAGACGATCACGCACCTGATCCGTGAGAAGAGAGAGCAGCGCTTCCTCCAGTCTTTCTCGCACCCCCCGGACTTCGGGGGTTTTGAGATCCGCTTCCACGAGGTAACGAATGCTCTGGAAGTTCCTCACTTTTTCCGCCCAGAGTTGGTAGAGATCCAGGAACCGTGTGAGCGATGCATTTCCCTCCGCCCCCGCACGGAGGACATCGAGTGCGACGATCCATCGAAACGCCTTTGTTGCCGTGTCCTCAAGCATGGACGCATCATCGACAATCACATAATCCCCGCCTGTAGGCCCTTCCCCCTTGGAGAGGAGATCGAGGAGATGCTGCTGATCGATGAGTCTCTGGGTCCTTTTCTCTGAGAACTGCGCACGGTACGGAGCCGATTCCTCCGTACAGGCAACCTTTGCTTTCCACACGTCCATTTCCTCTGCATGGAGAGGAGCATCTCTCTGCGTCCTTGGGGCAAAGAGGAGGAGCTTGAGCGCGAGCGTGAGTTCGTAGGCTGTGAAGACCCCCTGCACAAGGAATTGCTCTTTTGCACCAGGATTAAGGAGGGATGATGGAGGTCGTAGTACTGCGTACCCTGTGAGGAGAGAAGGGTGAAGCATCCGTAGCGTTGCCTCCAAGTTCTTCACTGCAATCCATACGCTGCCCCTCTCCTCTACGGTCTGCGAAAGAGAAGAGAGTACTCGAGGAAGAAGAGAGGGGGAGAGGGAGACCGGGAGAAGAGTCGGAGAGGAAGCAGCCTGGTCCCTCTCCCCTGGAAGGGGGAGGAAACCGTTGTCTCCCCCTTTGTCCACATTCTTTTCCGGGGCTTTTCTCCCTGCGAAGGAGAGCCAAGAGGGACGTTTCTTCCCTTCTGCTTTGAGGGAAGAGAAGAGCAGTGCATACCCCTCCGGGCCCCTCTCGGCAAGATGTTGCACTTCCTCAAGAACATCCTTAGGCAGCTCCCGGAGTTTCTCCCATTCCAATGCGAAGAGCGCGAGTGTCGCATAGACATCACCCAGTGCTCTGTGCTTTGGAGTGTGCGGGAGAGCAAGCGCGGCGCTCAAGTACCCGAGAGACCAACTGGGAAGTTCGGGAAAGACCAGAGAAGCTAGCATTGCGGTATCTATCCATGGCACATCGCTCAGAGCAACTCCCTCTCCTGTGAGCATTCCGAGGTCATAGGGAATGTTGTGGCCGACGATCAGAGCCCCTTGAAGAAGTTCTTCGACTTTCCCTTTCTCTTCCAGAAGGAGTGGTTTCCCTTGAAGATCTGCAGGACGAATGCGCGTGAGTACCTGGACATGGGGAGGGATCTCACAGTGCACCTGGTAGAGGGATGCGTATTCAGCAACCTTCTCCCCTTCCTCATAGCGCACAATGGCAAGCTCCAGTACCCGATCTGAGCGAGGGAAAAACCCCGTCGCCTCGGTATCGAGAACGACGAAGGGGAACCTGGGAAAAGGGGTGGTCATGTGGAAGAGGATAGAGCAGCTTCTACGCGCTCATGAATGGGTTTCACCTCTTCTTCCCGAAGAGTCCGATCCGGGGCTCCGTACGTGCAGCGGAAGGTGAGTCGGCGTTCTCCTTTTCCTTTTTGGTAGAGATCAATCAGGGAAATCTCTTGGAGGAGCGGATGCGCTGTACGGACCTTCTGGAGGATACCCCCTACCGCTCTCTCCGTACCAAATGCCACTGTCGTGTCATAGGTGATGGAAGGGAACACCGGAGAGTCATGATGCAGCCTCTCTTCCCCTTTCCCCTGTAGGAGGAGATCAAGCGAAAGAACGACGCTGGCTACTCTTCCTGGGAAGCCAAATCTCTCCTGGAGGAGCGGATGCACCTCATGGAGAACTCCCACGCGCTTCTTCCCGATGTGCAGTGAGACACTCCGCGCCGGGTGTTGCTCGGGAGAAGGAGAGGGATTGCGCAGGAACGTGCTCTGAAGATTCAGCGTCTCACAGAGCTTGCGCACGAGCATTTTCGCGAGAAGAAAAGGTTCCTTCTTGAGTTCTCCAACGCGTTTCTCCGCAACGAGGAGAGCAAGATGAAGCTCCTCTTTCTGGGAGGAGAAGACACGGCCGATCTCAAAGACGCGAAGTGTGTCCTCCATGTACTCCAGGTTTTCTGAAGCGTAGGCGAGGAGTCCCGGAAGGAGACTGGGCCGCATGGTGTTCACATCTTCCCCAAGAGGATTTGCGATTCTCTCGAGGTCCTCTTGAGGTATCCCTGCCTTTACAAGTGCCGCTTGCCCCGTAAAGGAGAACTGCACGAGCTCGATGCACTGCAGTTCCTTTAAGACCGCACGCACTTCCTGCATGCGGAAGTCTCGATGAGGAGGAGTCATAGAGGCGGTAGGGAGTGTCGGTGCGTATGTTGCAAACCCCCTGATCCGCCCCACTTCCTCCACGAGGTCAATGGGTTCACGAATATCACCCAAGCGGTGTGGAGGCACACTCACTTCCAAGATATCCTCCCGCCTCTTCTGCACAGAGAAATCCAGTGCGGTGAGAGTCTCTGTTATGTCCGAAGGGGAAGTATCACTCCCCAGGACCTGCGTCACTTTCCGCAGAGGGAGTGTGATGGAAAGAGGTTTCCCTTCCTCTCCAAACGACTCGAGCAGAGAAGCGATGCGTGCGCCCGGCACGTGGGCTAGAAAGAGCTCCAGAGCCCTCATGAGGCCCTCCGCTGCAGCGCTGCGGGGTATCCCCTTCTCGTAGACCGTGGAGGCCTCTGTGCGGTGCCCTGTTGCGATGATGGTCCTCCTGATGAGAATCGGATCCACGACGGCCGAGTGGAGGTAAATATGCTTCGTCCCTGCTTTCGTCGAACTTCGGAGCCCCCCCATAATGCCGAGGAGATCGAAAATGCCATCGTTGTCGCTTAAGACAATCGCTCCCCCCGGCAGTTTCCTCCTGACTTTATCGAGAGTTTGGATCTCCTCCCCCTCTCGACTCACACGCGCACAGATATCTCCCCGAATGTCATCCGCATCGAAGCTGTGGAGGGGCATCCCAACTTCAGATGCGACGTAGTTCGTGATGTCGATCGGGAGGTTGAGAGCTCTCCAGCCGACGGCCTCGAGTCGCCTCCTCATCCAGTCCGGCGTCTCTCCCAGACCTTCGATGTGGAGCATGCAGGAGGCATAGCGCGGAATGATGCGCGGATCTTCAATGATGAAACGGAAGGGGGGAGCATTACTTGGGAACTTCGGAAGCGTGTACTCAGGCTTCTTCTTCCAGGCTCCAAGACCCAAGGCAACACACTCACGGGCGAAGCCGATGTGGGAGAAGAGATCAGCACGGTGGGTGATCGCATGGTTGTCAATACGGAAAACGACGTCTCCGAGGTGCAATGCCTCTTTGAGCGGCTGCCCCACCTTGAATTCTCCGTCACCAAGATCAATGATGGAATGCCCACGTGCTTCTGGGAAGTGCTCCGTGAGCTCGAGCTCCTCGGCAGCACAAATCATTCCTTCACTCATCTCTCCGCGGATTTTCGTTTCCTGGAGCGTCAGGAGTTCCTCCCCATGCCACTTCACGCGCGCCCCAACGTGGGCGAACGCGACGAGCATCCCCGCACGGAGATTGGTCCCACCACAGACCACACGCTTCTTCCCCTTTTCCGTCTGCACCTCACAGAGAGAGAGCTTGTCTGCATTTGGGTGTCTCTCGAGAGTGAGCACTTTCCCCACCACACAGTGTGTGAGAAGTGCTCCCTGCACTTCAATGTGTTCCACTTCTGCCGTGCCCTGGGTAAGTCTCTCCGCGATCTTCTGCGGATCTGCTTCCGTGAACTCTACGAAGTCAGAAAGCCAATTCAGAGAGAGTTTCATTGGAGACCAGTGTAGAGGTACACTGGCACACATGAAACCCCTCGTCGGTCTCCTCCTCATCTTGAGCGGTGTCATCCTCGCGGTCCCTCAGATCTACGAGGTGCTTGCGTACCTCGAAACCGATGGGTGGCCCCTTGTGCAGGGAATTCT
>CAZQCB010000051.1:0-6665 GCA_964592265.1 uncultured Candidatus Peribacteria bacterium
TAAGGGCAGCATCGGCCAGGCCGTAGGCCTTGGCTGTTGTGCGCCGTTCGTCATCGGTGGTAGCCGCTTGTAGGGCGACATCGGCAGTGGTAACTGCCGTCACCGAAAGAGAAGACGGCGAAACAAGGTCCTCTGCCGCCTGGGCTGCGGCATCGGCATCGGCCAGGGCCTTGTCTGCGGCATCCTTCGCCACGGTCGTGCGGGTGACTTCGGCTTCCGCCGAAGTGACGGCCTGTTTGGCCGTCTCGGCCTGAGCCGCCGCTTGCGCGACGGCAGCGGCCTTGGCATCCGCCTCAGCCTGCAATTCCTCGAGCTTCGTGCCCGCGAGCACATTGCTCACGAGAAGCAACGCCAGCGTAAGCGTGAGCAAATATTTCATTGCTCGACTCCTTTCCAAACAAGTTTTTCTCGATCGTATTCCCCCTACGACATCCCATCTCGTTTACAACAAGCCCCCACCTGTTGAAATGAAACATGAATGTCTCCTCTTATACAGAGAGGACCTGCCCATAACGAGACAGGATGCGTAGGGTGAGTGCCATTCCATACGCTTCATAGCGCATAAAATGGCTCGGTGGTGCCAAAGGGCAAGTTGAAGCACGATATAATATAATTATTGATATGTCAAGTGTCTCAAAAACACGCGCAGGATGCCTATCCTAAGACAATAAGGCATATAGCACGGCCGTCCCGGCCGTGTATTACACGGGCAAGATGCCCGTGCTACACGCCCTCTTCCCTGACCATCCCAAACCCAATGAGGAGGAGCGCCGGGAGCGCGAACCATAAGTCTTGATTGAGCACCATGATCTGCACGAGCGTACTTGATTGCATGAGAGGAACGAGGAGGGGTTGCGATCCGAGTGCGGGATCGAGGATGGGAGAACCTGCAACGAAGGTGAGGAGGGTCGTGATGATGAGGCCCGCGGTTGCGAAGCCGAAGAGGCCGGTCGCCGCGAGCGCAATGAAGGACGCATGACTCCGTCCATACTCCACTGAGAATCCCCCTTTGAGCGCGATCGCGATAATCGAGAGCATGAAGATCATGAGCTTCGTGACCGAGAGCGTGGAGATATTGAAGTTGACCCCCATGACTTTGAGAATGCGGTACACGGGTTCTGTCTCGCCCGAAAAACGTGTGAGGATGTTGCCGACACCCTGCGTTGCGAGGATTGCAATGTAGGCCGCAACGAGGATCTTCAAGGTCTCATGCTTCCCAATGATGAAGCTATACGCGGTGACGACGGAGAAGAAGAAGACGATGAAGAGATCCCAGCTCAGGGTCAAATCCATAGTTGAAAACGAAATTGGCTCAAATCATACACAGAGGAATGGAATTGTTATATTGTGATATTGTCAAATTGTTCAATGATTTCATTGCAGGAAACATTCGTGTCGCTTGCGAACAATATGACAATTTAGCAATTTGACCATTGCCTTATGCGTCACGGCATCCTCCTCATCGATAAACCCGAAGGTCTCACAAGCCACGACGTCGTCGCGCGCGTGCGGAAAAAACTCCCGGAGACGCATGTCGGGCACTTGGGGACCTTGGATCCGCTCGCGACGGGGCTCCTGACGCTCTTTGTCGGTGCCAAAGCACTCAAGGTCGTTGAGCTCTTTCAGAACCTCGAAAAAACATACGAAGCGAGAATCTCGTTCGGAAAAGTGAGCGCAACGTACGATCGGGAGGGGCCAATCGAGGAGATCGCACCGAAGAAGGGATGGACTCCCCCAACCGAAAAGCAGCTCATCGAAATCCTCGCTACCCACTTCACAGGAGATCATCTGCAGACTCCACCTCACCATTCAGCCATTCATATCGATGGAGAACGAGCATACGAGATCATCCGGAGAGATCCCGAAGCAGCCTTCACCCTTCCCACACGCACCGTGCATATCGGCACAATGCAGCTCCTCTCGTATGCCTACCCCGCAGCCTGCCTTCGCATCCAGTGTAGCTCCGGAACGTACATCCGCTCACTCGCGCATGAGCTTGGGCAGGTCATGCACTCTGGAGCGTACCTTGAAGGTTTACAAAGAACGAAGGTCGGGAAATGGAAACTGGAGGACGCATGCACACTTGAAAACATCGCCTGGGCAAAAGTCCTCCCCCTGAAAGAAGTGCTCCTTCCCTTTGATCGCCTCGATCTCACGGAAGACGAATGGAAGGAGGTGGAACATGGTCGCTCGATCCCTCATCGCCTCAAAGAGGAGCCCTGCATTGCATGGCATCAGGATCTCCCTGTTGCAGTACTTGAGCGGGATCCCAAGTACCCAGCGAAAGCGCACCCGAGGAAAGTTTTATAGGTTGTAGCTTTTTAGCTTCTTAGCTTTTTAGGAAAAGGAAGGTTTCATTCCCTAAAAAGCTATGACCTAAGAAGCTAAGAAGCTAGGGGCCGACAGGCCCCGATCCCCGTATCGAACTCCCGCACCGCGCAGTACATGCCTTCGGGACAGAGAACGTGCGCAGGTCCTCCACACGGAATGAACGGGATAGCATCTTCAGAAGACGTACTCGAAGCAGAACTTGCGGAAGTCTCCGTATCTCCGAAGCGAACACTGCGAATGAGCGCATAGAACGCATCGCGGAGGGCCATATTTTCTCCGTTTGCAGGAGTGAAGGTGAAGAGGATCACAGAATCATCGCTTTGCTCAACATAGAGAAGATGTCTGCCTGATTCCTCTTCCACCACGCGAACGCCATTTCTCCCTCCTATGCGAATGGAGAGACCCTCGGGAACTTCCCCAAGTTCCCTCTTCTCGATCTCGACCACCGGGGGGCTGCCCTCATTCATCATGAAAACAAGACGGCCAGCCGAAAGTGCGCTTACCCACTCTTCGGGAGTTTCCAGAGAGAGCGCGAGTGACGGAACATCATATTTTTCGAGAGCGCCAATCGGTTGCTCTCCGAGCACGCGAACTTCCTGAACCTGGAAGACAGGCAGAAACGTCTCGTGGGTATTTGGGGTAACCTCGCCCCGGATGACAGCGAGCAAACCTTCGAACTCCTGCAAATTCACCTCTCTGCTCTCCAAAAAGAACTGCGGTCGGGTGTTCACGATGAGCACATGCGTTCCACGGCGGTAGAGCGATGCGCCCGTCCCCATGATCGTCCCCGTCGCCGTATAGGGACCGTAGAGGTCACTGGGGGAGGGTTCGGGCTGTCCCTGCCCAGAGCACGCCACAAGGGCGAGGGTAAAAATGCAGAGCAGGAGGATAGGTTTTTGCATCGGAAAAATAGTAGCAGGAGAAGGCAGAAAGGGCAGAGAAGGGAGAAAAGGCAGAGACAATGGCTTCCCTTCCTGCCCTCCTTGCCTTTCCTGCCTTTCCTGCCCTATTTGGAGGAAATTTTCTTGCGCATAAATGCCGGAACCTCGAGCTCTTCTTCGGAGATTTTGAGCGCATTGTCCTGGAGAGTTTCGCGCTCAGAAAGCGGCACGACGTTTCCCCCCGTGCCCTTACTCGCAGGCAGCGTATGCGGGCGGAGCATGGACGTACCGACAGGGAGCGAGGAACCGACGGTCGCATCATCGAAGCCCGTCGCAATCACGGTGCACTTCACCTCCCCCGTGAACTTCTCATCAATGACTGCCCCGAAGATGACATTCGCCTCCGGGTCCGCCGCTTCCGTGATGATGCGAGCAGCTTCATCCACCTCGAACATCGAGAGATCCGTGCCTCCGGTGATATTGAAGAGGATGCCCTTCGCACCGCTGATGCTGAGATCGAGGAGAGGACTATCGACCGCAGCACGGGCTGCCTCTGCAGCACGACTGTCTCCCGTCCCGTAGCCGATCCCCATGAGGGCAGAGCCGGCATCCTGGACGATGGACTTCACATCTGCGAAGTCGACATTCACGAGACCATGCACAGTGATGAGACTCGCAATCCCATCAATCCCCTGATGGAGGACTTCATCCACAATCTGGAATGCCTCCGTGAGAGGAGTGGTCTTGTCAATGAGCGAGAGGATCTTGTCATTCGGAATCACAATCAGGGTATCCACCTTCCCCCGCAGTTGCTCCAAGGAATTCTCTGCCTGCTTCTTCCTCTTCAAGCCTTCGAAACTGAAAGGCTTTGTCACGATCGCCACAGTCAAAATCCCGAGACTGCGGGCAATTTCCGCAATCGGGACGATGCCGCCGCTTCCCGTCCCGCCTCCTAAGCCGGCCGTGAGGAAGACCATGTCGGCACCTGTGAGGGCTGCCTTGATGTCCTCGGAACTCTCTTCCGCAGCTTTCTTGCCAATATCGGGATTGGCCCCCGCGCCGAGCCCACGCGTCGTTCCCCGTCCGATATTGATCTTCTTCGGAGCGGGGTTGTGATAGAGCGCCTGTGCATCGGTATTGAGCGCCAGGAATTCCACTCCCTGCGCTTTGAGCTCGATCATGCGCTTCACGGCATTGCTGCCGGCCCCCCCGATACCAACGACGAGGATGCTCGCGCTCGGAATGATTTCCGGGAGGACCTCCTGATGGGAAGAAGCGCTGCCACTCCCCGAAGAGCGTGCACTGCCCGAGGAGCTTGAAGAGCTCCCATTTGCCTTTGTGCCTGAGAAGAGGCTGCGAAGCGTGTCTGACATGGGATAGAGGAGAAAAAATTAGGGAAGGAGATTGCGGAACCAGGACTTCACATGGGTATAGGCGCGCTTCATGCTGGCAACGGTACTTCCGCCGTACGCGCGGTGCCCCTCCCGGGCACCCCAGACGAGGGCTCCGAGCGCCGTCGCGTAAGCGGGGTCGTCCACTTTTTCGATGACGCCGCCGATCTCCACCGGAAACCCCATTTGCACGGGCAGACCGAGGATCTCCCGCGCAAGATCGAGCGTCCCCGGTGCCTTGACCGCACCACCCGTCAAAACCGCTCCGGCAGGGAGCATCCCATCCCGCCCGACCTTCTTCAGAGACTCCTTCACCAGTGAGAAGATTTCGTAGTAGCGCGCCTGCATGATCTCTGCCAAGTATCTCTTGCTCACCGTCTGGGTATCGATCTTGGAGACGAGCGAGAGATCGATCATCTCGCGCTCGCTGATTTCCGCAGGGAGGAGGGAGCCATACTCGATCTTGATACGCTCCGCAGTATCGAGGGAGGTGCGAAGCCCAATCGCCACATCATTTGTAATGGACTCCCCGCCGATGGGGAGCGAGAGAGAATGCAGAATCGTCCCCTCCTCGAAGACTGCAATGCTCGTTGAACCCGCCCCAATATCTATGGTGATGACTCCGAGTTCCTTCTGGCGCTTCGTGAGCACCGCCTCGGAGACGGCAATGGTCGATGGGACGATGGAGTCGACATCGAGACCCGCCTGATCAATGCACTTCTCCAGATTCTTCACGTGCTGTACCTGCCCGGTGATAATGTGGGCTTCCACCTCCAGGCGAATCCCACTCATCCCCACGGGGTTCTTGATCTGGCGCTGCTCATCGACCGTGTAGGACTTGGGCTCCAGGTGAAGAATTCTGCGATTGGCGGGAATACTGACTGCCTGTGCCGCCTCCAATACGCGCGCAATGTCCTCCACCGTGATCTCCGGACCGGAGATCGCAATGACACCGCGACTACTGAAGGATTCGATGTGCGTTCCGCTCATCCCCACGAAGACATGGTTCACCGGGACACCCGACATCCGCTCCGCATCCTCGACAGAACTAATGATGTTATGGATCGTTTCCTCAACATCAATCACCTGCCCCTTCCGCATCCCGAGGGACGGTGAGATGCCGACTCCGATGATGTTCGGAGGTTGCTTCCCATCTCCGATCACCGCAACGACGGTACGAATCTTGAAACTTCCAACATCGAGGCTGGCGAGAACACGTTCGTGCGGCATGGCAAAGGGGGGGTGACTTGGGAGCGCAGTCTACCTTGTGGCTTTCTTCCAACGCAACCAGACACAAGAGTAGTCTTTGTACTCAAGAAAAAAATCATGAACAACTCCCCTACTCAGATATTTTATCATCCCCAAGGGAGAAAATCCCCATTACTCCTCTCAAAAACGCATAAAAAAACGTGCAAATATCGCTCGAACACGTGAGGTGTTCAAGAAATCATGAAATGGCACCACAACGAGAGGCATCTCTCTGAGTAAGAATTGCGCTCAGAACGAAAAAGCAACCGCAAGGTGAAGCCAATTCTTTCCATTTTCGCGATAGCTCTTTCTCTCCAAGAAAACGAATAAGAATTGTTCTCGAGAGGAAGAAACTTCGGTGAGGGAAGGAACGAAGGTAGTAGCATGGGCTTTAGCCCATGCAGAGATGGACTATTGCAAGCACGGGCTGAGGCCCGTGCCACCTTAATCCAAGAGTGGCAACTGTCCCTCCGTCATCCTCCCCTTCTCTGAACCTTGAGGTTCATCAGGGACATCCCCCGACCTAAAAGAAGATACTGATCCTCCGAAGTGTGCTCGAGCGTACCCATTCTCCTCCAGGAACTTCTGGAAGCGCCGCCGCAAGGTGAAGAACTCGATGTCCTGGAAGAAGGCATCGATCTTCTCGCTCTTAGGCCCCCAGCCCTCCATTTCGGTGAGCTGCATTGAGAGTGGCACATCGGTCACAAGCTTTGCGAGCTTCTTGCAGAAGAATGCACTCAAGCGATCTGCCTCTAATTTCTTCCGAACGCTCTCCCGGATCTCGGAGAGGTGCTAGTAGATTCCCTCGAGCGAA
>CAZQCB010000052.1:0-6352 GCA_964592265.1 uncultured Candidatus Peribacteria bacterium
ACTCCCTGGTACAGGTTCGAAGATCCCCTCACCTTCTCTTTCGGGCGAAGGGGTGGCAAGCGGAGGAATGAGCGATGGCTGGCCCTTGGGATCCGGTTGTCCTTGCGAATCGAGGATAGTGACAGGCGAAACGGAGTACGTCACTACACAGTTATAGGCAAAGGGGTAGTAGGATCGCGCATATTGGAGATTGGGGAGGTAGGTGTAACACTCGGCCTCTGCCGTCCCGACATTCGTAGGAGAACCTGCGAAGGGAAGGAGCGCGCATTCGTACCGCCGCGCGTAGGACTGGAAGTAGACAAAATTGCAGCTTCGATGGGGAATCGGCGTCGTGCATGTACCGCTCGCATCACAGTTCTGCAGGAGTGTCCTGTCCGGTACACCCTTCTCACGGACGAGGAGACACTTGCTCCCCGTGCACGCGCCCGTCTTCTCATCATACTCCGCGCACCACTCCGTGAGCGTACAGGCAAGATCGGGACGACGGGCATAGTGCGCAAGTACCCGGGGATCCAGCGTACTGAGGAGACCCCCACAGGTGTACTGGAGCGCTGCAGCGGCATCGCTACTCACCTGCCCCTGGACACTCGCAACAGCGCCCTGGATCTCCGCCTCTGTGAGCGCAAAGCTTCGCGGGAGGAGAAATCCAAAGAGCACTCCTAAACCGAAGACACAAAAGCAGGCTCTCCGCATAGCGGAGAGCAGAATAGCGAAAGGATGCCCTTTCGGCGATGTCCGTTCTCCCTAGACTTCCATGAAGAGTGGGACGATCATCGGTTCCCTGTCGAGCTTCCTGCGGAAATACCGATGGAGACCCGCTGTGACTGCTTTCTTGAACATCTTGCGCTCTTTCTCTCCTTGATTCCGCGCCTCATCGTAGGCCTTGCGGGAAACTTCAATGGCCTCGCGCGTGATTTCGGAGAGCTCTGAACCGTAGATGAAACCGCGGGAGAGCACATCCGGATCCGAGACGAGACGGAGGCTGTCCTTGTACGTGCGGAATGCCACGATGACTATTCCGCTATTACTGAGTTGCTTGCGATCGGCAAGAACACGCTGACCCTCACCACTGGTTCCCAGGCCATCAATGACGATGTCATTTGCAATGACCCTGTGCTTGCTCTTGCGAGCATTCTTCTCTGCATCGAACTCCAAAATCTCCCCATTATTAAGGAGATGTACGCATTTCTCTTCGTAGCCGATGCCAAGCACAAGATCCGCATGCGCTGAGCGCATGTAGGGCTCCCCGTGTTCGGGGATCACGTGGCGGGCGCGAGCCAGGCGATGCATGAGGAGGAGATCTTCCTGATAGCCATGACCCGAAGTGTGGAGATCGAAGATGTCGTTCGTGAGAACCTTGGCACCTTTCAGGTGCAGGTTATTCATCATCGTCGAAACGGCGCGCGCATTCCCAATGATGGGATTACTCGAGAGGATGACCGTATCGCCTTTCTTGATCGACACATCCCGGTGCGTGCCGAGACCGATACGAGAGAGGGAAGCCATCTCCTCCCCCTGTGATCCTGTCGTGAGAATGAGGACTTCGTGATCCGGAAGCTTACTCATCGCCGGATTCACCCGCCGGATCATGCCGCGCGGCGCATTGAGGTAGCCCAAGTTCTGCGCAAGCTCGATATTCTCCTCCATGCTCCGTCCTGCAACGAAGACCTTTCTGTTATAGACCTTCGCTGCGTCCACGATCTGCTGAATGCGGTTGAGGCGTGAACTAAAGGTGCTGATGATGAGGCGTGCTTCCGCTCTCGCAATGAGACGCGTGATGCTTTCGCCGATCGTTTTTTCACTCATGGCCCGCCCCGGCTTCGTCGCGTTCGTGCTATCCGCTACAATCGCGAGCACTCCCTGATCCCCCATCGCTGCGATGCGTGCGAAATCTGCGGGAGGTTCATTGTCCGGTGTGAGATCGAATTTGAAGTCTCCCGTGTGAATAATTGTTCCGAGAGGCGTGTGAATGGCAATGCCCGCGGAATCGGGAATACTATGGGTGACGCGGAAGAACTCGATATCGACTGAACCCAAGCGAAACTTCTTGCCATATTCTACGACCTGTAATTTCGCTTGGGACGTGAGATGCTTTTCATCGAGGCGCTTCCTGATGAATCCCATCGTGAGCTTCGTGCCGAAGCAGGGGGGGAAGTGCAGCTGCGGCAGGAGGTGTTGCACTGCCCCGATGTGATCGAGGTGTCCGTGTGTGAAGAGAATACCTCGGATGAATTGCTCTTTCCCTTTGAGGAAGGAAACATCCGGGATGAGGTAATCAATTCCTAACATATCCTCCTCAGGGAACTGTAATCCTAAGTCAATGAGGAAGAGATCCTGCCCAACCTGCACGACCATGCAGTTCCGGCCTACTTCCTCAAATCCCCCAAGGGGAATAATGCGCACAATCGGCGCTTGCGAACGGTGCTGTGTATCCATGAACTCCTTTGAAAATGATAGAAATCTCTGTCGTCACCTTCGGATCCTCTCATGCGGTCTTCTAGATGATTGTGGAGTGCTTTCACTATAGCAGCTGGAGAAGAGGGAAGCAAGCATTCTCTGTCGAGATGCCACTTTTTTGGCTTCGTGAAAACAAATTTTTGTTTTGAAATTTTGCATGCGTTGCGAAATATCCTCCAAAGGACGCAAGGACTACGAAGCGCCGTGCTCCTTCTTCCTTACTTCCTCACCTACTTTACCCACCTTACCTGCCTTACCTTCTTTCTTTCCCTGTACTCCCTGTATCGCTCTCTCCCCCCCTGTTGCACGCATCGAGGCACCCAGGTAGCCTTGGAGAGTTTACGGGGCCTTCCTCTCCGTTCCCTCAAGTCTCCGCGCGTGCCAGAGCTCTCCATCACCACCGTCAAGACAAAACTCCAGGGGGACGCTCACCTTGTCTCTCATGTCTTTGATGGGGAAAAGGGCGAGCAGATTACGACGCTCCTACGCATCGACGGGGAGGTGCGCCAAATAGATCATTTCAAAGAGGAGTGGCTCCGCACGCTGGAGCGCACACTGCCCCATGCCGAAGAGGATGCGTACGAACGGCTCGAGGGGGCACTGAAAGAACTCAACGGTCTGCTCAAGGGCACACTCATCTCTGGGAATGTGCGCGAGATCAATGCCGTTCTCGCTCTCGCGGACACCGATGGCACACTCCATGTCGCACAGGCAGGTCGTGCAGAGGCCTACCTGACACGGGGGGGGAAAACCGTCCAAATTACTGAGGGGTCCGCAGCGCGAGAGGGGGCACAGTTCCTGCACATTAGTAGTGGAGCACTCCAGGAGAATGACGTGGTCATTCTCTCCACAGAGCGCTTACTTCGCTCCATGAGCCCCGTACAGATTACACAGATCGTCCGACGGAAGAGCGAGGCTCTCGATACGATCCGCGATCTCCTGGAGAGGGAGCGAGAAGTCGCTGTGCTCGCCTTGCTCGCACCGAGGATTGCCGAAGGCACCTCCCCCCGCCCGACCCCTCCGCCCATGAGCCGGAGGGAATCTCTCCTCCAGAGAATGACCAAGAGGAGGAAAGCTGCGCCTTCTGGCCACCATGCAAGAAAGAAGCTCTCTCTCTCATCCTGGAAGTGGAAAGGGAGAAATTGGGGGGGCAAGATGGAGCATCTCCGCTCTTTTGCGGGCGGAACGAGTAGGGATCTCAAAAGGAAGGTGAGAGAATTTCTCGATGATCTGCAGCACCCCACGCGAAAGCGGAAAGCCCACCTGCTCCTCATTGCTGGAGCAATCATTGTCTTCGTCGGCATCTGGTCGGCTTTTCAGATTTCCACGGTCAGCAAGAAGAGCCAGACCCGGGTAGAACTCGAGAAGCTGGTTGAGAAAATCAATGGGGATCTGCGTATGGCCGAGAACAGGCAGCTCATGGGAGATATGGAGTCTGCCAATGCGATCCTCACCCGTGCAGAGGAGGAGGCAAAGGGGGTTATGCAGAATGAATCCGGACTCTTCCGGACTGATGCACTGGACCTCCTGGACCGGATTCGGGCCAAGCGTGAATCCATCAATAACGTTGTGCGCCTCTCGCCGACGGTCACCGCAAACTTGAGCGCCCAGACCCCTGACGTCTCCGCACGAGGACTCATCGGTCTCGAGCGCGGGAGGCTCATCGCCTACGATCGCCAGAATCTCTACTCCATCATCGTCAATGCCGTAGATGAACCGCAGCGTCTCGATGGGGAGAATCTCATCCTGGATGGCGCGTACTTCGAGCGCTTCAAGACCCAGGTCTTCATGACCAAGGAGAATCGTTTGATTGAGCTCATCGAGGGGCAACCCACCGCTATGAAAACTGATGACCCGGGAGGGTGGCTCAATGGTCCCGACATGGAGACGTATCTCCGGTACCTCTACATTCTCTCGCCCCAGAATAATCAGATCCTGAAGTACGAGCGCCTAAGCAACCGCTACTCCGCTCCTTCGGAGTATAACGTCAACGGCAAATTGGCGGGCGCCCTCGATATGGTGATTGATGCGGATCTCTATGTCCTCCATCAGGGTGGGAAAGTCACAAAGCTGCTCCGGGGAGAAGAGCGGCCCTTTGTGATCCGGAACCTCCCCACGGGCGCGCTCGACAAGAGCACGAAAATTATCAAGCCTTCGGAGAAAAGCAATTTCTACTTCCTCGATCCGGAGGGGAAGCGCGTCGTCGTCGCGCGCTCCGATGATGACCTCGGCGAATCTCTTTACTTGAAGCAATTTGTTCTGGAAGGCGAGCAGGTGGGAACTCTCCAGGATCTCTACGTCGATCCCGAAGAAGCGCAACTCTTCGTGCTCGATGAGAAGAGATTGTACTCGATTAATCTTCAGGAGTGATGAAGATCGGTCTCTCACTCTTTGCAGTGCTTACAGTCGCACTGATCGTGGGCTTCTTCCTCAAACAAAGCAATCTGCCACACATCGACCCAGCATGTCGCCCGTACCTGTGCAAAGATGGCACGACGTTTGCCCGTTGCACGGAAGACGGCCATCCCATCAATTATTTCGCTCCTCCCTGCCTCACGAATGGCGGTGAGGTGACTGAATCCGGTGTTTCCTCCTGCGATGAATTCAAAAGCATATTCGATACTGCCGTAACGCGGAACCAATCCTGTGAGAGCAATACTGACTGTGTGCTCTTTTCATTCAGTTGCCCATACGTGACCTGCGGCATCGCCGTGAATCCATCGGCACTGAATGAGTTGCAGCAGCACGCTGAAGCGTTCACAGAGTGTCTGGAGGAAAGCGGTAAACCTGTGTCGTGCGCCGGGTGCGTCGAGATGAAGCCACAGTGTGAAGGTGGGCGGTGTATCACTGAGTGACGAGAGCTGCTTGAGTTAATGGTTCTCAAGGTACTGTACCTCCCAGTGATCGAAAGAAATGATTTCCGGTTCGATTCCAGTACCACCTCCCTTTTGGGAAAGTCCGAAGAACATATTCGGCACACCACTCTCCCATCGGATACTCCACGCACGATAAGGAGGAGGATCTACACTGAACCAGAGCGTTGCCAAGCCGTCCGTATCAACCGCGACAGGCACATTAAGTGCACTGGTATTGCACCATGGCGTTTCCTGAAACCACAATAGGACAGGCGCATAGAGCATCCAGCCAAGAAGACTCAGGGTAATTCGATCATTCGTAGGACAACTGAGCCTTGCTCTCCAAACCATCGGGTCGCCCGAGTTTTCTTTCCACTTCGCCATCTGCCCCTGATCCAGGCGTATGTCCACACGCAGATTTGCGTCAGGAAATGCATCTGGCGGGGTCACTGTCGGCCTCCTCCATAAGAAGAGCATACTCAGAGCAGTACTCAGCACCAGCATGAGTAGAATCAATCGGCGATAATTGAGTCGCTCCGATATGAGACGAAGCATGGACTATACAATACGCTTACTGATGTTTCATCAACAGTCATTCATTTCTCCAATATGACCATCCTCATCTTCGGCACCTTCGACCATCTCCATCCAGGCCACGACTTCTTCCTGAAAGAAGCTGAGAAACGAGGCGATCTGCATGTCGTCGTCGCCCGTGACGCGCATGTGCAGGAGATTAAAGGCCACCTTCCAAGGCAGAATGAAGAGGAACGTCTCACTGCGTTGCATGCAGCCTATCCTCAAGCGGATGTTCGCTTGGGTGACAGAGAGGACTTCCTCGCTCCTGTGCGAGCAATCAAACCCGATCTCATTATCCTCGGCTACGACCAGAAACTTCCCCCCGGCATTTCCGAAGAAGATCTCTCCTGCCCCATCGAGCGCCTTCCGGCCTTTGAACCCCATAAATGGAAATCCAGCCTGCGACGTTGGGAGCAGACCACAAGTGAGTTGGTGAAATGAGGGATTTGAGGCTTACTCATCCC
>CAZQCB010000053.1:0-6150 GCA_964592265.1 uncultured Candidatus Peribacteria bacterium
CGGATTCTGCCACGCTGGAATGCTGATCGTCTCTTCCTCGTCCTCCTCCTTTGGTGATCCTGCAAATGTGCCCACAATCTTGAGTTGCTGATTTTGCTCTGTGAGTACTACTGCTGCACGCTCTGCGATTCCTGGAGCAGCACCTAAGAGGAACACGCGTTCTGGGGGACAGATGCGGGATTCATTTGAGCAAAGGGCGATCATGGTATCGACTCCAGTGACACGCTCAAGTCGCATGGGCTTTAGCCCATGCACGCCAGAAGATGCACGGGCTGAAGCCCGTGCTACAGCCCACACCACCCCCACCCCATCCGCCAAATTCAGACTCGTCCTTCGCAGTACCTCCCGAAATGCCGGATTCCTCTTCGCCTCCACCAGCATCTCCGGATTGGGTGTCGCCACATGGAACTTTCCTTCTCTCGTGAAAAAAGAGGCAATCTCCTTCAGTGCCTGCTGCTGAGTCAGGACATCAATAGGAACGCCGAGAATCTCCGTGCGGGGCATGGCAGGATTATACGCTTCAGCATCCTTTTACTGGGAGACGTATGCCCGGATCATGCCTACAATTTCCGAAAGACCGATGGGTCCACCGAAGATCGTCTTGAGCAGGGCATCCGCAACCCCACGGTAGAACGGAATGGTGCGCACGAGCTCCGTGAGCTCGATGCGATTGTCTTCATCAAAATCCCCGACTGCGGGGGCTGGTGCCTGGAGGCAGATACCGCTGAGGACCGACTTTGCACTCAAGAGAGAGACTTCGAGATGCCCCTCGGGTTTGAGGAAGATGTCGTAGAGAGTGGTCGTATCATTCTTGATGTTTGCAAGAAGAGTGGCATCCGTGAGATGTACCTTCCCATCTGTCCCGCTCATACTATTCGTTCGGATTTTCTCTGTGCCTGTACTCTTCTCAATCACTCTCACGAGAGTGTCGATATCCTGCCCTCGATTATTGCGCGTTCGATGCGTTAGGGGAATCTGGATGCAGAGCTCTGGAGAGGGAGAGGGCGGGACTATGTTTGGAGGTGGAGGTACAGATCCAGAGGAGACCACTTTGAATCCGACATAGCGCGGGTCAGACACCGCATTCGTCGGCATCATGACGCCATGAACCATCACCCCGAATCTGTCTTTCAGTTGCTGATTGGTGAGGCCCACGTACGCTGTATTCACTTTCGCGAGAGCGGTCGGGAAAGGCACGAACGTCGGTTCCTGTTGGATGGTGTAAAGGAAATCGGTCCCCTCCACGCTGATGTCGTTTTTCTGTGTGATGACACTTTCTGGATCACTGATATTCGGAGCGAAATTATTAGCGACGTGTGCTTCCCGGTAGTTCGCTCCGAGTCTCGACCGTAATGCCAAGGGGTACGTTCCGAATGTTGTATTCATCGTGGTGATCGTTCGGTTCCCGTGGGGTGTGGATGCTATCACGTGCCGACCAGTCACGTCGAATTGCACATTCTCGAGAGTGACAGTGTTATAGAGCGTGGTGAAGAGCCCACCGAGCCACCCAACGACGATCGAGTTTTTGAGTGTCAGTGGCCCCTCGATCACGTGGTGGCTCATGTCTAAAGCAGTCCCCGCTAACTGTTGATTACTGAGGCGTGGGGCGTAATCAGGCATCAGTTGCCCGAACGCATAGATGCGATCAAGGGTAAACCCGGCGGTCGAGTAGAGAGGCCGCATGCAGGCACCCAGCATGTGATGGCACAGAGCATTGGAGACCGTGTTCCTGTACGCAGTCGCACGGAATCCGCCTCTCCAGGGCTCGATGGCGGCCTGGGAGATTCTCGTCGCGACCACATCCTGTATGCGCATAGGGACTTTCCAGGCCTCAACTTTATCAACGGACTGGCCGCCTACGATGTTTGTATCGACAATCGCTGGAAAATCCCTCTTGATCGCGGTGACTAGGGGGGCATCGTCAGGATTGTCGCTGCGAAAGACATTCGAATCACGAAAATCCAAGGCTGTTGCGGAGGTGAAGACGCCGAACTCAGCATCGGAACAGTAGAGACCGTCTACGGTGACGGTATTTGCCTGGAGCCAGATGCAGGAACCCTGTTTCCCTTGCGCGTCGATGTCAGGCGAAAATTTGATGGATGATCCCGCCACCTTCACGACGGCGTTATCCTTATCCTGCCCCACCTCATCGCCAAATTCGCTCGCGATCCCCGAGCCGCCGGTGTCATACACCACGCTCTCGATGATATCGAGATTTGAACTGTGACGCGTGATGCCCCATCCTGGTGCGCCGATGACGACGTTCCCCTTGGCAATCATAGGACTAAAATCCTGCTTCCCGACCCGGTGATAGTGCAGCGGGTAACGGCCGATCTGATTGGTACCGATGTGCGTCACGTTCCCACTCGCATCGAATCGCGTATTGTCTGTGGAGATGGTGTTATCGGTTCTGCCGAGATCTACGAAGGAAGCATAGTTCACCGATGCCTTGTCACTGTGCATGAACATGACATGACCGCGGGGACCCTGTGATCCTTCGGTCGGATCTTTCGATCGGAAGACGATGTTCCGTGCCATATTGAACACTTTCCCGGTGAGGGGAACACCGTACGCGCCGTAGAGCGGATCGAGCACAGGACTCGCTGTGAGCGCGGTCTGCAGCGTGATCGTGTTTCCATTCATGCCGGAAATCGAGGTGACCTGCGAAGGATTGCCGTCAGCGGCGAAGATGAGCACGGTGTCGCCGCTTTTCCAGTCGGCGGGAATCTGGCTGACAGTCAGCGTATTGCCTCCGACGCTTGCGGCGGTGATATCCGCACCCCAGGTTTTCTGTGTGCCATAGATGGAAGTTGTCCCATGTGCCAGGAGACCGTGGGTGAAGAGCTGGGGATCTCTGGATGTATCAATGCGGTCAGCGGAAAAGGTGACTGTGGCGGTGAAGGCAGCACTGATGGGACTTCCCGCAGTTCCCATTTCCAGGTAGCCCGAGGGGGCAACGGCGATCGTATCTGCTTCGAGAGCAGT
Organism: uncultured Candidatus Peribacteria bacterium; assembly: GCA_964592265.1. Lineage (GTDB taxonomy): Bacteria > Patescibacteriota > Gracilibacteria > Peribacterales > Peribacteraceae > CAZQCB01. The sequence goes on from CAZQCB010000053.1 coordinate 2,986, forward strand.
ATTTTTGTCAGGAGCGAAAATGAGAGATCCTTCCACGAGGAGCAGATGGACATCGAAGCCCGTGCTATCGATGGTCAGCTTTACGCCGGAGGGCACCTGGAGACTGGAGCCCGCGGGTACGGCATTCCATTCACTTTGAAGCTGCGATGTCAGAGCATCTTGGGTCAGCATGTAGCCGTTCTGACTCAACGTGAGTGCGACAAACCTTCCAGGTCCAAAGACAGAGTCGTGCTCGCGGTTTTTTTCCGAATTTCCGGGCGTGGTCACGGTCCCATGCTGACTGTTGGTTGGCGCATAGTTTGCGGTGGCAAGAAGCGTTGCGGACTCTGCTTTGGAAATCAGCGCAGTCACTGTGACGACGACCGCGATGCATACGCTTGTACCTTTGGAGTAGCCCCAATAGTGGTTTTTTCTGTATTGCATGTCTTCTCCTTTAGTATATCACACTCACTTACTCATTTCCATCGAGCGCTCCCCGCACTTCTGTCATTCCCTCTTTGAAATCCGAAGCGGCATCTTTCACCTTCTCGATTCCATTCTGCAATTTCTCCGTGCGCTCCTGCACCTCAAGGGCGGTTGCTTGCACTTTCTGTCCGATCTCTGTTGCAACATCGAGGATTGCCTCTGCCTGCTCCTGACGTTCTTCTCTGGCAGAACATCCAAGGAGCAGGAAGCTCAATGTCACACAAGCAAGGAGCCCCTCGATACGCGCCTCGGTACGTCTTGCTGAAGCAAGCCTACTCGGCGCTACTCGGGGTGACAGGTAAGGCATGAGCGATTCTTTATTGTTATTCCTCGAAGATCTCTGAGAACTTTCCTTCAGCCCCTTTCAGGGCATTCCGCAACGCTGCGAGTTCCTTCTCGTCGATCTCCAGGACGGTCGAGAAGTTATGCTGTGCGTGAGGGGAAGCACCGACACTGTGTGAAGGAGACCGTGAAATGCGGCCAAGGGAGACGCGATTACCTCCGGCAAGGGTTGCGTGGAGGAGGATGTAGGCGCTGCAGACATTGCACTGCATCTGAAAGACGGCGAAATTGTCTCCCATCACCTTGAGCGAATCGAACCGGACATCCACCTTCTTCGTGCACTGCGGACAGCGGAGCTGCGCGCGGACTTTCTCGAGAAGGTGCTGGATGGTGTGGGGGTCAATATCCATCTCCTCCCATTCTACCTCTTTTTCCCTTTACGTTCAACTCGAACAAATCCGGACACTTCCAGGATCTTGAGCTTCGGTTCTTTCTTCTTCAAGATATCGAGGAGGAGATTCATCCCAAGCGAGTCGCTTGCCATGTGGCTGCACTGGATGATGTTCACGTGGTGCTCCTTCGCGACGTCCAGCGTCTTCTCCGTCACATGCATGGAGAGGACGGTCCCCACTCTCGCAAGTGCCTGCAGTTTCATGAGCTCTTCCGGACCATTCGTGCCTCCGGTGAATTCCGTTGCAAAGATCTTCCCTGGACGCCCCTCTTTCCTCCCATTCACGAGAATCGGCGGGTTCCCCTTCTTCGCATAATAGTGGTACTCCGGGATATCGAGGAGCGCTTCCATGATCTCTCCCACCGTATCGAATTCCCTTTTTCCGAGGTGTTCCTCCATAAAGCGCCAAGCCATGTTGTCTGCGATCGTGTGGCAGCCGAAGAAGGGGATTTTGAGGAGTTCCGCGGCTCGCTCCGAGCGGAAGAGATTATCCGCATGGATACTCCTCCAGATTTTATCCATCCGCGGACGCAGCATTCCTTCTGCCTGGTTCACGGGCACGCCTGCTTTCGCAAGCACATCAATCTGCACGGGCATGACTTTCTCTAAATCTGCGAGCGCCCGTCCTTCGGGATGATGGAACATGACGGCATCGAGCTTCTTCCCCATCTTCCGAAGCTCGTGCGCAAGGAGGAGCTCGGGAGTCTCGATATCAATCCCCACCATAATGAGCTTGATATCCTCCTCACCCGTGCCATGGAGAATGCGGGAGTCTAAGTAGGGATTCCACTTCTGCTCATGGTCGGCATGTTCTTTCTCCTTTCCCTCTAAGCGCTTATGACGCTCCTCCACACGTTTCAGATCCTTCTCGATCATCTTTCTCGGACGTGGATCTGCGGCAATTCCGGCTTCAACTGCGGCGCGGAAGAGAGTTTTAAGCTTCATCGCTCTGCAGCCTAGCAGAGAAGCACGAAGCACGAAAACCGAAATCCGAAACAAATCCGACCCATTCGACCAGCTCAGGGTCGCCCGCATCTTGCCTGAAAATGCGAGCTTACAAGGGTCGTCCTGAGCGTTGTCGAAGGGCGAAATCCGAATGACGAAAGGTAAAAGTTTGGGTGCTATAGTAAGTCTGTTGCACATTGATGTCCTGACATTGTTTCCCGGCATGTTCCAGGGTCCCCTGACCGAGAGCATTCTCGCGCGGGCGCAGAGTGAGGGACTCCTCGACATCCATCTCCACGACATTCGAGCATCCTCGCTTGGAAACTATAAGCAGGTGGATGACACGCCGTATGGTGGGGGAGCGGGGATGGTTTTACGCGTCGATGTTCTTGTCCCTGCCATTGAAGCTGTTCTTGAAGAGGGAGAGCAAAGTTTTTCGTTTTTAGTTTCTAGTTCCTCAGCTTCTACTAACTCTGGTATTGCTCAACCAAAAACTAGTAACCAAAAACTAGTAACTGGCGATGCGCCGCAGGCGCATCGCGTTCTCCTCTCCGCCCGGGGAAAGACTCTCACGCAGGAAAAAGTCGAGGAACTTTCCAAACTCCCTTCTCTCCTTCTCGTCTGCGGTCACTATGAGGGGGTCGATGAGCGAGTGACCGAGGGCGGATGGATCGATGAAGAAATTTCCATCGGCGACTTTGTCCTCACCGGCGGAGAGCTCCCCGCGATGGTGCTCATTGATGCGATTGCCCGTCAAATCCCGGGAGTGCTCGGCGAATCCGCTTCCGCAGAGGAAGAGAGTTTCTCAGAAGCTCTCGGGAGAAAGCGGGAGTATCCCCACTACACGCGTCCCGAGGAATTCCGGGGACTCAAGGTTCCGGAGGTGTTGCTCTCGGGGAACCACAAGGAAATTGAGAAGTGGAGGAGGGGGCAATTGCGCTAACGCGTGATGCTCCAGAATAATTTCCAATTTCCAGGTACCAATTTCCAATCAATTTTCAATGACCAATGATCAATGCGCA
>CAZQCB010000054.1:0-6021 GCA_964592265.1 uncultured Candidatus Peribacteria bacterium
ATACCCCCGCGCAAGCAAGTCCCGCACCTCTTCGATCCATCCGGCAGCGAACATCTCCTCCACTCGCTCTGCGATCTTGACCTTGAGGTCTCCGCGAGGCATTGGCACTCCGAGGAGGAGACAATCAATGTCAGGCTGAGCGCTCAGGCTGACACGCTGCCTTCTTCCCACTATTTCAGATTTCGGCTTTTTCAGAGTCTCATAAATCTCGACTGCACGGATAACGTACGGCTTATTGCGAACATGAATTGTCTCTGCTGCCTCCGGATCCACTTCCTGCAAGCGCTTAAAGAGTTTCAGGCCCCCATCCTGCTCATACGCTCTTTCCAGCGATGTACGGAGCGCGGAATCAGCTGCAGGAGCAAGCATGAGTCCATCGATGATCGAGCTTACGTAGAGCATGGATCCGCCAACAAGGAGGGGAATTTTTCCTCTCGCAAGAATCTCATCGACCACCCTGAGTGCCTCTTTCTGGTACCAGCCAACCGTCACTTCCTCCTTTGGATCTTTTACGGAAAGAAGATGGTGAGGAATACCCTCCATGTTCTCCTTCCGAATCTTCGCGGTGCCAATATCGAGGTACCGGTAGAGTTGCCGGGAGTCGGCATTGACGATCTCTCCTCCGACATGCTGTGCGAGCTCGATCGAGAGGGCTGTTTTGCCGCTCGCCGTTTGCCCGAGAATGACGAGAAGAGGTTTCGAAGCTCCCTCGAGGAAGACATCAACGGTACGGAGAAGATCTTGATGCACTGTTCCATTGTTCCATTGTTCCATTGTTGAAGATATGGCCAAGATGCGCTTGCGAACATTGGAGCAATGGAGCAATGTCCTTTGCACAGGAAAAATGGTATACTGCCTGCGTATCTATCAATCTCCACACCCCATGATCCCCACAACACTGCAGTCAACGTACTCTGGATTGAAATACCAACCTGCCCAGAACTTCATCATTCCCACCGTGATCGAGAAGACGCAGTTCGGAGAACGCGTCTACGATATTTACTCCCGACTCCTCGAGGAACGCATCATCTTCCTCGGGACTCCTATTAATGACGATGTCAGTAACTCCGTGATTGCACAGCTCCTCTTCCTGGAGAAGCAGGATCCCGAGAAGGACATTACGCTCTACGTGAACTCCCCCGGAGGACAGGTGACCTCCACCATGGCAATGTACGACACGATGCAGCATGTGAAACCGGACATCTCCACAGTCTGCCTCGGGATGGCTGCCTCCGGCGCTGCAATCATCCTCATGGGAGGGACGAAGGGGAAACGTTTTGCGCTCCCCCACTCCGAGATCATGATCCATCAGCCGCTCGGTGGAACGGAAGGGCAGGCGACCGACATCGCGATCCATGCAAAGCACATCTTGGCGACGAAAGATCTCCTGAACGAGCTCATTGCCGAGCATTCCGGTCAGCCGCTTGAGCAGGTGAAAGTGGATACCGAACGGGACAAGTTCATGAGTGCGAAGGAGGCGCTGAAGTACGGGCTGATTGATCGAGTAATTGCGTGAGGCTCACGAGCACACCCCTCCCGATCCTTCCTTCCCTCCGCTTTGGCAACAGGAGGCGCTCTTCACGGCGAAGAAGTAGATGAGAAGCCAGATCAATGCATTATTCACGAATGCACCAACATTCACGAGTGACTCGTTTCCGAGCACTACCTTGAGCGTCATCCCGATCGCAATGGAGGCAAGAGCTACCCCCGCGCACCATGCGGCAATATCCGTGCGGTAGGGAACGACAAGGAACCCACCCCCCACAATCATGAGCAGCGGGAGAACATATGCCCAAAGCTGCGCCAGACTTCCGAGGACGCCGCTAAATCCTGAAGCAGTCATGCCGACAAACCCCTGGAGATCGAGGTAGTGCGCAACGCCGTAGAGCGCAAGGGTGGCACCGAATCCGATGCGTAGGAGCGACTTTGCAACGCATTTTGGGGACTTGGGACAGCAGATACACATAGAAACAAAGGGGAAAGAACTAAGAGACGAAACAACACTAGAAGAAGAGCGTAACGTCGAACAAGCGACTGCATGACGAATAGGCCCCTCCTGCAAGGGATTTCTCCATGTCATTTCATTCCTATCACCTCAATCTCCGTGTACCACTGCCTGTGCCCCTGAGTACGGCGGTAGCGCTTGCGCCGTTTCATCTTGAAAACGCGAATTTTCTCCCCCCTTCCCTCTCCGAGCACCTTCGCCTGCACACTCGCTCCCGTGACGTACGGCGTTCCCACATCTACTTTTTGATCATTCCCACGAAGAAGCACGCGGTCAAAGGTCACGCTGTCTCCGATCTTGAGAGGGAGCTTCGGCACCCGGATCTTTGCTCCCGGCGATACTCTCTGCTGAAAGCCGGCGATGTCGACGATTGCGAACATGAGTGAAGGGGAGTGTAGGAGGAAGAACAGCGCCTTGCAACGCCTGGAGAAGTATTTTTTCGCATTCCTTGCGCTCCAAGGGGTGGAAACGCTACTCTAGTTCTTCGCTACCCTTTCCCGCCCCCCACCATGCGCTGTCCCCCTCTTCCGCTCCTTTCTCTCAGCATAGCAACTCTCTTCCTCACCTCCACTGCATTCGCACAGGCGAGCATAGGAGAGGGAACTGTAGGAGAGACAACACCAGCGGGTACGACGACGGAGAATCCCACCCCTGTGGAAACAACAACTAAGAAAATGGGGAGGAGCGCAACCAGGCGCCCGAATCCCCGCGCAGCAGCGAAGGCGGAACTACAGGGCGCAAGGGAGCAACTGCAGACCGAGTTCCAGAAGCGCCGGACAGAACTCAAAACGCAGTTCAAAGCTGAGAGAACAAGCATCCGGCAGTGCTTCAGCGATCAGAAGAAGGCAGTCAGAGAGAAGTACCTCCCCCAACTTGAGGCGCTCAAGGGAAAAAGCGACGACAAGGAGAGTGAGAGAAAGGCATTGATAGAAACAGTAGAGGCGGAGGTGAAAGTAGCCCAAGAGGGATGCAATCAGAAGAAGGAAGAAGTGCGCAGCACGTTCAAGAAGCAGAAGGAAAGTCTCAAGGAGGAATTCCGTGGGCGGAGAAAGAGCCTGCAGCCTCCTGAAAGCAGTGGCGACGGAGAGAGTGCCTACGGGCAGCCTTTCCGCACTTCAGCGCTTGAAGGTGTAGTAAGGCGCACGGGGAAAACCATCTCAGCACGCACGACCGCGCAGCGTGCGAAGAGGAAGTTGCAGCATTGGGCCTCCCTGAAGCAGAGTCCCCTGATGAAGCTTCTGGAGACGGGTGGAGGAAACTGATGGTGGGCGCCAAGGGATTCGAACCCCTGACCTACTCGGTGTAAGCGAGTCGCTCTAACCAGCTGAGCTAGGCGCCCATGTGTTTATTGTAGGGGCGTCACGTTGTGGCGCCCAGAAGACACATTGAAAAAAAGCCGTTTTTCCGCTAAAATAAAGGGATTTAACTGAACCCATACCCATGCCAGAAAGAGACACTTCACCCATCCTTCTCGAGTGGCAGTCACTCGATACGTACCCGCATGAACGGAGTGCGCGTTGGTATCTCCTGGGAGGCATCTTCGTTCTCCTTTTTGCCGCCTACGGCCTCTTCGACGGATCGTGGAGTACGACACTTGTGGCACTCCTCATCGGAGGAATCTACTTCCTCCTACGGCGGCAAAAGCCGCGCATGATGAACGTGCAGGTCACAGGGCTTGGTATTCGCATCGATGGAACATTCACACCTTGGAATTTGCTCCGGAATTTCTGGATCATCGTGGGCAAAGAACACACAGAGCTCCACATTGCTCCGATACGACTCCTTCAGCCGGAAATCGTCGTGTTCCTCGATGAAATTAATCCCGCACTCGTGCGCGATACATTCCTCAGTTACCTCCCCGAACGCGCAGGAATGGAGGAGAGATTCCTTGACAGTGTTGCAAGAATTCTCAAACTATAGATGACGACATGGATCTTCCATCACCTCTTCGCTGATTCCGGAAGTGCTCCCTCGGGGGAGCAGAGGCTCACATGGGCGAGAAAGAGGGATGAGGATGGGACGACACCATCACCACTACGCATTTTCCAGGAGGATGCTGACCCCCGGAAGCCCACCCCGGAGGAGGTGACGTACGGCTTGGATCCGAGTTCCAGGGGAACGCAGATGGATCCTGCAGAACTCCTGCGGAAATTCAATGCAGTGAAATCGGATGAGGAATTTCTTACGCTCTTGAAGCAACTCCGAGAACCACTCCTACGCACTGTGCTCGCACAACGCCGACCCGGTGTCGCTGCTCTCCAGAAAATGCTCGATGGGGAGATCCCTGCGTCATCGGAAGCATTGCGCAGCAAGATGGAAGAGCTCCTCAAGCCCGAGAAGAAACCGGAGGAAGATGACGCCTTAAAGAAGGCAATGGAAGCAACACGGGAGAAAGTTGCAACGGATCTCAAGGAGAAGAAACCTGGTAACTGGCAGCTCTTCCTCGAGAAGATTGCCGAGCTGGGGAATCCTCTCTACACGCGACTCGGGAATTTCCTCCGGAATCCGATTGTACAGAGGAAGAACCTCCTCTCTATCGAAGAGGCATTCAACGCACTACGCGATCCCGAGAAGAGACTCGGGCTGATGCAGAAGCTTGCAAGTATCCGATCCGACCTTGTACTCGATGATCCCGGTAGTTTTCCAGAGCGCAAAGCTGCACTCGATGATCTCTTTGCCTTCCTCCGGCACGGCTTCCGTGGGCTTTCAAAAGAAGAACGCACCGCATTCTATGTGACCTATAACCATGTCTTAGGATGTGTGAGCGTGCTGGAGGAATATGCTGCGCATAGGGGAAGTGCACGCACGGAAGCAGAAGAGACGCCTGTCACCGCGGAGTACCAGGGAAAGGAGGAGCGCATGAGAACATTTCTCAGAAAAGAGAATGCTCTCCGCCAGGGAAAAGGTATGGGCTGGAAGAATACGGCGGAAGCGAAGGGGGGGTTGCAGGAGCGCTTGAAGGTCGCAAGCGAGAATGAAGGCGGAGGGGTAAATGCCTTCTCGAGCTTGCAACGTGGACTGGAGAGTCATGGATGGATTGATGCTCTCCCCATTTCCGATGCAGAGAAATACACTTGCACCCTCATCGCTCTTGAAGAAGTGCACGCGCTCTATCGAGCAATTGCGAACGGACAGATGGCGCCGAAGTCGCCAGAGTCACTCTTCACACATGTGCGCAATGCCTTCCTCCAAGCGGTGCGTCGTGGCAGGAAGCAGACAAAGAGAGAAGATACGTCGAGTGACCTTGAAGAACTGAATCCACTCAAGGAAGCAGAAGTGCTCGAAGCAGAGATACAGCGGAAGGTCGCGGAGGGACGGGAACTCACCTCAGCGGAAGTGAACGAATTCCTCCTGCTCGTCGCGTGGGTCGAGCAGAGCGGCATCACGTACGATCTGCCGCGAGAGAAGCGCGCGCAGTACCGAAAGGCTTCCGAAAAGACGCTCGAAGAGTTGCAGAGGGAAGTCTGGGAAACCCGGAAGCTCCTTCCTCCGGAAGTAAAACCAGGATCCGTGCAATCACTCCTCGTGGCACTACGCGGCAACGAAGAAGAAAGGACGCTCTACGAGACTCCAGAGTGGCAGGAAGCTACTCCTCTCGGGAAGTATCTGCGCACATCCTGCACATACCGCCAACTCGAAACGGTTGCCGCAAAAGAGGGGAAGTCGTCCGTTGCCACATGGCTTGCAAGCGACCGTGCTCCCAAAACGGTCGAAGAGATGCGCTTCCTCCTCGAGGAGAAATACCAAATTTTCCCAAAGCCAGAGGAACTCGCCTCTCAACGGGAGTACGCGGCGAACGCGAAAATAAAGCAGGAGAAAAAGAGTGCATGGGAAGCTCCGACATTGCACGAGATGTCGGACCGAGACTATGTCGAGCATTTGCGAGACATTCGGAAGATCGCAAAAGGAGACGAAGAGAAAGAACGCACCCTCATTGCCGCACTTAATCAGGCGTACGACGGGGAGAATCTCGAGCGCCAGAAAGTTCATCATCTCGTGCTTTCGGAGTGGCGCAC
>CAZQCB010000055.1:0-5928 GCA_964592265.1 uncultured Candidatus Peribacteria bacterium
AAAAGAGAGAGAGAGAGAGAAAAGAGAGAGAGAAAAAACACCGCCAGAGCTTGGTTAAGGTGGTTTGTCATGGCGAGGAGGAGAAGGGGAGAGAGGAGAATCAGAAAAAGGAGCGCGAGTAGGAAGTCAGCGGAGCGCTTGTAGATTGCGCCCCATCCGTCGAGGGGAGTAGGATGAAAGCGCAATACCGGTACCGATCCGAAGCGGTAGACCGAGAGGAGGTGGGGGACGTCGACCAGGACGGGTGGGAGAAAGGCGTAGCCGATGTGATGACTGCGGCAGAAGTCAATGACACGGTTCGTTTCCTCGCTCGAACTCGGATCCGTTTGGAGGATGAGATCGATTTCGCTTTCTTGTGCAGCATTTTGTGCTTCTACAAAGGTGGCAACATGTCCCAAGTATCGATAACGCGGATCACGCTTCAGAATCTTCATCACGGGCCCCGGAAGTGTCTGGGAGCCAAGGGAGAGAATAGTGCGTACCCCTATCCCTCTCTTCAAGAGGGTGCGTTGCACGAGCGTCAAAATGATGCGTCCAAGCGTCAGAAAGGCTCCTGCGAAGAATGTTGCGTGCAGGAGAAGCGCGCGCGAGTAGAAGAGCTGCTTCCGCACGAAGAAGTACCATCCCATGATGAGCCCAACCCAGACGATGATACTGAGTGCAATGCGTGAAAACTCTCGGAAGAAGCTCAAGGTCACACGAATACGGTAGAGCTTGAGGAGGGAAGCGAGAACGAGGAAGAGCAGGACAGTGGGAGGGACGAATGTTCGAAGGTACGTGGGGAAGTCCGGCAGAGTCCTTGCTTCCTCGAGGAGTTGATACCCTGGGATGAGATCGATGTTCTCTGTGCGTAGGGAATAGGCGAGGAGGAGAGCCCCGAGAATTGCCAGGGCATCGCTCGGGATGCGGAGAATGCCGAAGAGCACTTCAGAGCGCTTCATAGGTCTATTGTAACGACGTTGACGGCATGCACGAGAAAAACGGGCATTGAGCCCGTTCTTCTCGTGTTCCGCTCTTCTGTACGCCGAGTTCTGTCTTGGTCGCGGGAAGTACCCGCGTCATGGATGGTCATCTCTCTAGCCCCACCGTTACCGATGGGATCATGCGGAGGGGTGCTGGCCTGACGGAACCATCAGCTTTGCCCAGACACCCAAATCCTCCTTGCACCGCCTAGAGTTTACCGAGTACATCCGGGTCAACCAGGAGACTGCCTCTCGGAAGCCGTTTCACATTGCTCGTCTCTGTGGCACTGGTCCTCTCTCACCTTTACGAACCGAGAAGGGCAAGAGGGTGGGCGTTACCCACTAGGCGTTCACGCGGTGCTCGGACGTTCCTCCCCGCACCCTTCTGTTCTTGCATTGAAAGTGAGCTATTGACATCAATGACTTGCTGACGACTAAGCACAGAAGGGTGCGGGGCGACCATCAAAAGAGCGGATCCTCAGTATAGCACAGATTTGCTATCCTGTTTTGTGTCTGCTGCCGTAGCTCCGCACTTCGCTCGCCTGCGGGCGAGCTTCGTGGGGCAGGCAGTGGTACGCACCCGCACTGAACGTATAATGCTGACATGGTGAGCCGCCGTAGCTCAGCGGTAGAGCAATGCACTTGTAATGCATAGGTCGGGAGTTCAAGTCTCCCCGGCGGCTCCAGAGATAACCGTCAAGCGAAGGCGGGTAATGCGTAGGTCCGGGGTTCAAATCCCCGAAGCGGCTCCATCCGGCTTCGCCTCTTTAAGAGGCTACGCCGAGATTTCGCCTGTAATGCTATTTTGCCGGATGCCTCGGCGTAGTCCGCAGACGGAGCCGGGCAGGGCGCTATGCAGCTCTCTTCTCCAGCGCTAATACTCGACTTGCTCCTGTGCGAACATTCTCTTTGAGATGCCAACGCTCATTATTCAGGATTTTTTCGTGATCAAAATTTCCATGAAAACCCAGAATTTGCGTCACGAGTGATTGGGGCAGGAGTCGTGAAAGACCCTTGGTCAGAAGATTATATTTGTGCGAAGCATTTACGACGATGATCTGCCCTCCGGGACGGAGGACCTGATGCGCCTGTTCGAGCAAGACTTGTGCATCTTCTACGACAGAGAGGACGTGCATGAGAACGACGGCATCGAATTCACGGCCAAAGGGGAGCTCTTCTCCTCGCGCTCGGACAAGAGAGATATCGGCATGTGCTTTTCTTTGACGCTTCGCGGCTCTCCTCAGCATCCTCTCACTCGGATCGATAGCAACGACCTCCATGCCCGGAGGATAATGGCGAAAAGAAAGGCCTGATCCTGATCCCACTTCCAGAACCCGCACTTGCTCTCCCCTGGGGAGCGCCGCGATTGCAGCTTTTCTCCCTTTGTTGAGCAGGAGGCCAAAGAGCGCATCATGTATCGTGGGGCCTATGAAGCTCTGATAGAGCCATGAGCTTCGCTGTTCTACTTCATTCACTTGGCCCTGTTCTTTCTCACAGATGCTCATGACTTTTACCCTAGCGAAAGCCATGTTCGTTTGCTAGCCTTGTACAGTGATCCGTCGTGCTCTCCTCTCGGTTTCCGATAAAGAAGGCTTGGAGGGATTCGCGAAACGACTGGAGACGAAGGACATCGAGATTCTCTCAACGGGAGGCACAGCAAAAACTCTTTCTCAGGCAGGCATACGCGTGACGCCGGTGGAAGATGTCACGAAATTTCCGGAATGTTTCTCAGGGAGAGTGAAGACCATGCACCCGCTCCTACTTGGCGGAGTGCTCTTCCGCCGGGATGAGGCTTCTCACTTGCAGGAAGCAGAGAAGCTCGGTATCAAACCGATCGATCTCGTCGTCGTGAATCTCTATCCTTTTGCGGAACAGATCGATATCGGTGGACCGACATTGCTTCGCAGTGCTGCAAAAAATTGTTCTGCCGTCACCGTCGTCTGTGATCCTACGGATTACGAGCGCGTGATTGCTCAGATTGAGAAGACCGGAGATACGACTCCGGAGCTTCGAGCCGAGCTTGCCGCGAAAGCATTTCTGCTCACAGCGTCGTACGATGCGCTCATCACGGAATACCTGTCCTCCGGGAAAAATCGGGGATTGCTCCTCTCCCATGGTCAAGAGCTGCGCTATGGAGAGAATCCGCATCAGTGGGGAAAATTTTTCCAAGTGCTCTCTTCGAGCGAGGCGCGCGAAGCGCGCCGAGTTGAGAAGCCTCTCGACGTCGCGCAAAGCGCGACGCTCGAGGAAAGCATGGGTTCTGCCTTTCACATGCTGCAGGGCAAAGAATTAAGTTACCTCAATATCCTCGATGCGGATGCGGCGTGGAAGTTAGTCCAGGAATTTGGCGAGCCTACTGCTGCTTGCATCAAACATGCGAATCCGAGTGGTGTCGCATCCGACCCCGATATCACGAGAGCATTCCAACGTGCATATGATGCCGATCGGCTCTCCGCATTTGGTGTCATCATTGCGCTCAATCGCGAATGCACAGAGGAGATTGCCAAGAAAATCATCGATCAACAGATTTTCGTGGAAGTCATTGTCGCACCAAGCTATGAGGAGGGTGCTCTAAAGATTCTCAAGCAGAAACCGAAGGTGCGGGTTTTGAAGCGATCAGCGATCAGCGATCAGCGATCAGCAGATGAGGTTATCTATCGCTCAGCTTTTGGCGGGATTCTTGTGCAGAATGAGGACACCAAAATTGTGACAGAGAATGACCTCACATATGTCACAAAAAAGAAGCCAACCTCAGGGCAGTTAAAGGATCTCCTCTTCGCCTGGAAAGTCGTGAAACGTGCGAAGAGCAATGCGATCGTTTTCGCAAAGGATGGGGTGACTCTTGGCATCGGCTGCGGGCAGACGAGTCGCATCGATGCGACGTACCTCGCTGCGAAGAGGTCAGCTGAGCAGGCACAAGGAGCGGTCATGGCATCGGATGCCTTCTTCCCTTTTACCGATGCAGTCGAGGAGGCATCGCGTCATGGAATTGTTGCTATCATTCAGCCGGGTGGATCCATTCATGATGCAGAAGTCATTGCGAAAGCGGAGGAGCTTGGGATTGTGATGGTCGTGACGGGAGTGAGAGCTTTCCGGCATTGACTCTGTCATGCTGAGCGAAGCGTCGAGTCCGAGCTTGCGAAGGACGAGGCGCGTAGACGAAGCACGCAGTACGTGTTTGTATGTTCTTGCAGCGATATGCTCTGTCCTTCGTCTACGCTTGCCAATGGCTCGCTCCGCTCAGGATGACAAATTTCAATCTTCTCCAATTCTTTTCCTACCGCTAAGCTAGTTCCAATGATCGACCTCGCCCATCTCCGTGCGCATCCGGATCTCTACAAGCACGCTGTCCGCGTGAAGAGGATCGATGTGGATATCGATGGATTCCTCACGTTCGACACGCTCTATCGTGATCTCCTGAAACTCGTCGAGGAGATGCGTGCGCAGAAGAATAGCGTGAGTAAGAGGATTCCTGGGATGAAAGGAAAGGAGAAGGAAAGTGCGCTTGCTGACATGAAGGCTCTTGCTGAATCCCTCAAGGAACGCGAAGCGGAACTCACGCAGACTGAAGATGCATGGGAGGAAATGCAACTCCTCCTTCCTACACTTCCTCTCAAGAAGGTGCCTGTTGGGGAGACGAGTGAGGACAACAAGGAAGCGCATTCGTGGGGAGATCCTCCAAAATTCTCCTTTGAGCCCAAAGATCATGTGACTCTCGGCGAGACGCTCGGAATTCTGGATATTCCCCGCGGAGTGAAAGTCGCGGGGCCACGGAGTTACTTCCTGAAGGGGGACGGTGCGCGCCTGGAACTTGCAGTGCTCCAATTCGCACTTGATTCCCTTCTGAAGAAAGGATGGACCCTGTTTTCTCCACCGCTCATGGCAAATTGGGATTGCCTTATGGGCACGGGGTTCTTTCCCGGAGCAGAAGAGCAGACATATGCCGTTCATGCTGACAACCTCTATCTGATCGGCACATCGGAGGTTTCCGTCGCGAGTTACCATAAAGATGAGACGCTTTCTGCTTCAGAGCTTCCGAAGAAGTATGCGGGCTTCAGTGCCTGTTTCCGAAGGGAGGCAGGAACCTATGGGAAAGACACGAAGGGGCTCTATCGTGTTCATCAATTTCAGAAGGTCGAGCAAGTGGTGCTCTGCGAAGCAGATGAGAAGAAAGCGCTTACGCTCTTTGAGGAGATTCGCACGAATGCTGAAGAGGTGCTCCAGGCACTCAAGCTTCCCTATAGAGTCATGACTGTTTGCACGGGGGACATGGGGAAGGGGAAGGTCTTCATGCAGGATATCGAGACGTGGATGCCGAGCAGGAAGGCATACTCTGAGACACACTCCTGTTCGTACTTGGGAGACTTCCAGGCGCGGAGATTAGGTATCAGGTATTCCTCCTCCGCCAAGGCTACGGGGGACAGGCAGGTTTCAGGAAGCGAAGAAAAGAAATTCGTGCACACACTCAATAACACCTGTATTGCCTCTCCACGGATTCTCATTCCACTTCTGGAGGTGTATCAGAATGCAGATGGATCAGTCACGATTCCTGAGGTTTTGCGGCCGTACATGCAAGGTCAGGAGCGCATCACGCGCTAGAGACCGTACCCCGCACCAGGCGCTGCGCGCCGATGCGGAGCAAGCATGGGGGGGCAGGAGAGGATTGTGAGGAGGTAGAAGTAAAAGTCCTCCTTCGCTCACTTCGTGAGCTTCGGAGGACACAGTATCTTCAGCTTCGCGCTGCAGTCGAGCAGGCCCACCTCCGCTCCGGTGGCTTGCCAGCCGCCCTCCTTCGCTAAAGCTACGGAGGGCAAGTAGCTCTTCCGAGGAGAAGAAGACGGCTTGTCCACCGTAGCGTCCCGCTGGACGCGAAGGTGGATGGGCAGCCTTCGCAGAGCGAAGGCTGGCGGAGAGAGAGGGATTCGAACCCTCGAGACCCTTTGGGGGTCTACTCGATTTCGAGTCG
>CAZQCB010000056.1:0-5897 GCA_964592265.1 uncultured Candidatus Peribacteria bacterium
CTCTATTAGAGCATGGGAGGAGAACCTATAGGTTCTCCTCCCATGAACCCACCTCTCCTAGAAGAGGCGCTCAGGAGTGGGGCCCGCGAGACCCACTCCTTCGCGCCATTATTCTCGATGCACAAGTTTGTAGAGTGGTATTCTCTGAAGTAAGCCCTCGTAGGTCAATGGACAGACCGTGAGCCTCCGAAGCTTAAGATACAGGTTCGATTCCTGTCGAGGGCACCACTTTCCACCTCGTCTCCTGCTCAAGCTTTCCGGGAAGCGAAAATCCCGCCGCTTTCTTATGCCCGCCACCGGAGAACTTCCGCGCCATGGCATCAACATCGACTTCATCGCTGAGTGTCCGGAGCGACCCCTTCACTTTCCCCCCACGCTCGGAGAGCACCAGGGAGAACTTCATGCCCGGGATCGAATTCACGTAGTCAATCGCTCCAGTGAGTTCGGAGAACTCCGCACCCGTCACGCGGAAATCATTTGCGGTGACTGCGGAAATCGCTCCCCCCTCCTCGGTGAGGGAAATCTTCTCTAAGACTCTCCCCCAGAGCTTGAGCGTCGAAATCTTGGAAGTGCGAAAGATCCTCCGCACGATTGTTCGGTGATCTGCTCCAGCCTGGATGAGACGGGCAGAGGTACGGTAGACCCGTGCTGACGTATTGCTGTGCATCATGCTTCCGGTATCCGTGTACACCCCTGTGAGGAGGCAGGTTGCGGCTTCTTTGGAGATCGGGAAATTGAGACTGTTTGCGATATCCACCACAATTTCACAACTTGAGGCAGCCTCCGCATCGACAGTATTGAGCGTCGCGAAGTCCGCGACTTTCGGGTGATGATCGATTTTCACTGTCCACATGCCATCCGCTTTCACCATCTCCGGTTGGAAGAGTCTGGGGTGACTCTCGTGCATGTCGGTGAGCTTCGGTTCGGCGGCATCGAGGAAGAAGAGGAGGTCTCCGGCAAGAGGCGCATACTCTCGCCCGATCTCCGTTGAGCCCACGAGGAAGTGGAAGGCGGCCGGAGCGGAATCCCGGCAGATCCGGAGCACTTCTTTCCCTGGAAATTGCTTCCGGAGGAGTTCCGCAAGTCCGAGCTGCGATCCCAACGCATCCCCATCCGGATTCGCATGTGTCATGCACACGTAGCGCTTCGCCTCATTGAGGAATTGGAGAATCTGTGAGGTTTGGTTGACGTTCAACATAGTGTGAAGGGGCAGAGGCTATCTCCAGAAAAAAGTCACGACAATGAATTGGAGTTGCGAGCAAGAGAAATAATAGTGGCATGGGCTTTAGCCCATGCAGAGGAAATCTTTTTCAAGCACGGGCTGAAGCCCGTGCCACTTTATGAGGCTGTATACTCCTTTCAATGTCCCTTCGGATAATCTTCCTGGGCACCCCTCTCTTCGCCTGCCCCTTCCTCCAGGCACTCCACGATGACCCTGCCTTCGAGATTCTTCAGGTCATCACTCAACCAGATAAGCCTTCGGGGCGCGGGAAGAAGCTGACATCGCCGCCGGTGAAGGAGCTTGCAAGATCTCTCGGGATTCCTGTAATGCAGCCGGAGAACGTCAATAGGTGTCAGATGTCAGGTTTCAGGTTTCAGGAATGCGATTTCCTCGTCGTCGTCGCGTACGGGCAGATACTCTCCAAAGAAATTCTTGGTCTTCCAAAAATTGCCCCAGTGAACCTCCACGCGTCGCTTCTTCCACGGTGGCGGGGAGCATCGCCCATCGAAAGTAGCATTCTCGCAGGAGATACAGAAACCGGGGTTACGGTGCAAAGAATGGTTGAAAAACTCGATGCAGGGCCGATTCTTTCGCAGGTACGTACCCCTCTCCCTGAACGCGAAACCAAGCTCATTTTGGGCCAAAGGCTCTCCACTCTTGGTGCAAAGCTCCTCGTCGACACTTTGAAGATGCCATTACACGAAACTCCACAGGATGAGAGCGCGGTAACAATCTGCAAGAAGCTCACGCGCGAGATGGGAGTCGTCGACCCCAAAATCATGACCGCGGAAGAAATCGATCGTAGCGTGCGGGCACTTACGCCATGGCCGGGAGTGAGGATGGAGGTTTCAGGTTTCAGGGATCAGGTATCAGGTGTGAAGCTGATTGAGACCTCCCTTGAGCCTCATCCAGAGGGTCTTCCCATTCCCTGTGCAGGAAACTCCATGCTTTTTATCACGAAGCTCCAACCCCCGACGAAGCAGGAACGGAGTGGGGAAGAGGAAAGCAGTAGGCTCTCTCGACCATCCTGGATCAGTTCTCGTCTTTGAAACGCTGGTAATTCTTTCCGCGCTGCCCAGGACCTCTCCCCTGGCTGTCGAAAGGCAGACTCGAATCCATAAGAGACTGTCGTATGAGTTCCGTGATCTCATCTGCAGTCTCGGGTGGTTTGACTTTTGCCACATTCAGTAAATCCAGAATTCTCGATCTGACTGACCCACAATACCGGCTCCAACGGTCAGGTTTACCGCCAACATCAATTGGGAGAGAACTCTTCAGAGCCACCTCGCGAATTGCATCGTCCGATGCAATTTGTAATCCATACTTCCGCGAGAATTCAGGTTGTTCGACAAACATCAAGTGTATTGAAATTCAAAGTACGAGGAATGTCAAGAAATGTGAAGAACTCTGTGCACCCACTTTCAGAAATTCAGCTCTTCTACTTTCAAAATGCCCACTATCGTGGTACGATGGAGAGAACTCCAGTTTCTATTAGCACTCGAATAGAATGAGTGCTAGAATCATCTCGAAACAGGAGTTCCCTTCTCCCGTTCTACCCTCTGTCTATGCATCCCTTCGATAGGTTTACGCCCAATGCCAAGCTTGCGCTCCAGATTGCGGAGCAGGAAGCGAAGAACATGAAATCAAGCTACATCGGAACCGAGCACCTGCTGCTTGGAGTTTTGAGTATTCCCAAATCCCTCGGCTTCTCGATTCTCACAGGGGCTGGCGTGACGCAGGAGAATGTCCGGATCCTCCTCCGGGCAAGTAAGAGTAGCGAGATTGAAGGGAAGAACAAGAAGCACGGCCTCTCGCTCTACCTGCATAACGTCATCGAGCAGAGCGTCATCACCGCACACAAGTTCCGCCATGCGAACGTCGGAACAGAACACCTCCTCTACGCGCTCGTGAGTGGCGAGAAGAATGCCGCAACGCTCCTCTTCGAGAGTATGCAGGTGGAGCCGGAGGAACTGAAAGTCCACATTGAGGAGATGTTTGGACAGATCAATCAGTTCAAGGCCCAGAACCGCAACCTCGAGTATTCCCTCGAGAGCTTCTTCCAGGGGCTCCAGGGGGCTCTGGCGGGTATGCAGGGAGGGGGAATGATAGAACCCGAGGGTTTGAGGCAGAAGAAGGCACAGGGGAAGAGCAAGACGCCCGTCCTCGACTACTTCACGAGCGATCTCATTGCCAAAGCGAAGAAGGGGGAAATTGACCCCATCATCGGGCGAGAAACCGAAATCGAGCGGGTGATCCACATCTTGAACCGCAAGACGAAGAACAATCCCGTTCTCATCGGAGAACCGGGAGTCGGGAAGACCGCGATCGTCGAGGGGCTTGCCCAGCGGATTGTCAAAGGGCAGGTCCCGCAATCGCTCCTCCAGAAGAGGGTGCTCATCCTTAATCTCGGCTCCATCATTGCGGGCACGAAATACCGCGGAGAATTTGAGCAGCGCTTCGATGACATCATTAAGGAAGCGAGCGAGAGCGATAACGATATCATCCTCTTCATTGATGAAATTCACACGATCGTGGGTGCAGGATCAGCCGAGGGATCGCTCGACGCTGCAAATATCCTGAAGCCTGCCTTAAGCCGCGGCTCTCTCCAGGTCATCGGGGCAACGACGACCGACGAGTACCGCAAGTCCGTGGAGAAAGATCGTGCACTTGAGCGGAGGTTCCAATCCATTCTCATTGATGAGCCGAGCATGGAGGATAGCATCAAGATCCTCCAAGGCCTCAAGCGTTCCTATGAATCCTTCCACCATCTCACGATTTCGGACGAGGCGATTGCAGCTGCAGTTTCCTTAAGTAAGCGCTACCTCACGGAGCGCTACCTCCCGGACAAGGCGATTGATCTCATTGACGAAGCGGCAGCCTGGAGAGGGATCGCCTCGCACAGTGGAGCATCCAATAAGCTCGGCACCTTGAAGCAGGAACTCGAGAAGGTGGAACAGGCGAAGATCGCCGCTGTCAAAGATCAGAAGTACCATAAAGCCTTGGAGCTTCGGCAGGAGGAAGAGGAATTGCAGAAGAAGATGGTGGAGCTCCGGAGCGCGGGAGACGGCGACCAGCGCTCGCCTGTCACCATCACGGACGATCACATCATGGAAGTCATCGCGAAGATGACGGGAATCCCCGTGACGAAGCTCATGAAGTCAGAGACGAAGAGACTCCAATCCCTGGAGAATGTCCTCCGCAAGAAAGTCATCGGGCAGGACGAAGCGATTGCCCACGTTGCCCGTGCCATTCGCCGAAGCCGTGTTGGGATCAGTGACGCGCGTCGTCCCATTGGCACCTTCCTCTTCCTTGGGCCCACCGGAGTCGGGAAGACGGAGCTCGTGAAACAGATCGCGCTCGAAGTCTTCAATAAGGAGGACGCCCTGATCAAGATCGACATGTCCGAATTCATGGAGCGCCACAATGTCTCCCGCCTCATCGGAACGACCGCCGGCTACGTCGGGTACGAAGAGGGAGGACAGCTCACCGAGGCAGTGCGCCGCAAGCCCTACTCCGTCGTCCTCTTCGATGAAATCGAGAAGGCACACCCTGAGTTCTTCAATATCCTCCTCCAGGTGATGGAGGATGGCATCCTCACGGACGGGAAAGGGAAGAAAGTGGATTTCACGAACACGATCATCATCATGACGAGCAACATCGGTGCCGCGAAGCTCACGAAGCAGGCGGCGAAGATCGGCTTCAAACTCGAGGAGGAGAGTTCACGGGAGGAAGTCGAGTACGAGGAGAAGCGCAAAGAAGTTCTGAAGGAACTCAAAGACCACATGCGCCCGGAATTCCTGAACCGCTTAGACCACATCATCATCTTCAATGCCTTGAACCAGAAGCATATGATGAAGATTGTGGAGCTCCACTTGGAGAAGCTCGCTCTCCGCCTCAAGGAGCAGGGCTACAAGATCTCCGTTGGAAAGAAGGTCGTCGACCTCCTCGCAAAGGAGGGGTTCGATCCCGAGTACGGGGCTCGTCCCGTCCGTCGCACCGTGCAGGAGAAGATCGAAGATGGCATTGCAGAAGCCATTCTGCAGGGAGTCTTCCACAAGGGGGATACAATCAATGTGATCCTCAGGAACGAGAAGGTAGAATTTTTGCCCTCGGGAAAGGCCGCAAAGGAGAGCATGAAGGAAGAGAAGGAGGAAGTGGCAGCGTAAGGAAGAAGTAAGAATTAGGAATTACGAATTAAGAATCTTGACCCTTCAATCGGGCAAGAAAAGTCTGGAGCACTATCAAGGCATCCTGCGCATGCTTGTCATTCCTAATTCCTAATTCCCGATTCCTAATTCCCGACCCTCTGCTCGTCCATCGCTCATCGATAAAGTGTAACTCGCACCAGGGACAGGCTTCGCAGAGTTTCTTTGCAATCTCTCGCACGAAGCGCGCCTGCTCACCTTCTGCTCCACCGGGAAGGAAGGGGAGACCAATGACGAAGGCATCGACTGCGCGTTCAGATGCAAGAATGACCATGCGTTCCACTAACTCCACTTCGTCTGCATGATGGAATGTCTCGAGAGGGACCGGAACGCCGGTACGTTCATCGAAGAAAGCAACTCCAGTGTGCTTACGGCCAAGATCCAATGCTAAACAGCGCATGACATCATTGTGTCACCCTGAGGAGTACTGAGCGAGCGAAACGAGTCGAAGTACGTCTCGAAGGGTTATT
>CAZQCB010000057.1:0-5758 GCA_964592265.1 uncultured Candidatus Peribacteria bacterium
GGTTGCAGAAAAGTACAAAGCGGCTCTGTCCGATCTTGATTTCGCAAAGAAAGCCGCACTCATTCAGGAACGCATCACGTTCTTCTCCGAAGCTTCAGAGATGCTCGGATTCTTTTATGACACACCAAAAGTTTCCCTCGAACTTCTCGCAAATCCCAAGCAGAAGGCAACGAAAGAGGACCTCCCGAAGATTGTTTCTTTTTTGATGAACACTCTTTCTTCCATTGTAGAAGGCGAGTGGACTCGGGAGAAGATCGCAGAAGTACTCGAAGCGGCAATCCCCTCATCGGGGTACAAGAAAGGTCAAGTGCTCTGGCCACTTCGCGCTGCACTTACCGGCAGAGAGTATTCCCCGGGAGCGTATGAAGTTGCGGCGGTGCTTGGGAAACAGGAAACATTAGAAAGACTCAAAGTCGTGTCGTAGGGGCGCCCCTCCTGTCCTCCGAAGCCTTGGCGAAGGAGGATGGGGCGCCCGGGAATCTCATGAGCAAGAGAGCACTTGAAGACGAATGATTCAATATATCGATATATTGAATCATTTGTTTATGACTCAAAGGGTCACCCTACACACGACGAATCTGGACAAGGATAACCGGAAACCTCTATCATGCACGTATGGAGGAAGCACATGAGTCACTATCGGCCGATCCACGACCTCTATTCGAATGTGACGGTTATGTAGAAAGAATTCACGAGGATGGTGTAGAAGCAGTTCTAAAAATTGGCAGCAACCAACTAAGACGCTTATTCTTCAGCAACAAAAAGTCGTGGACGCGGGACTGCATTTTGAGGGCGCAACTTTTCGCTATAAGATGATTTTCAATGGTTCAGAAACAGCGTCTGTTCTCGAGCCTACGAAGAGTGATGAGAATGTTGAAACCGATGACACAATCGACTTATCGGTTTTCGATGGATTCCAAGCGACCAAGGATTAATCCGGATACCACAGTAGAGCAGTCCCGTAGGGGCACCTCGCTGAGGCACCCTCAAAAACGCGTTGTAGGGGCGCCCCTTGGGGCGCCCGGTGGAAGCAATTTCTCTCCAGGGCGCGCCAAGGCGCGCCCCTACTTACTTATTCTCGAGTTGGAATTTGGTACTTGAGATTTGGGATTTCCCGCTAGAATAGCGGGTGATGCCCCTCCCCCCCGAACTCCAGGAACGATTGAAGAGACAAACCGGTGACGTACAAGTCACGCTCAAATCAGCACAGGGCGAGAAAGCGGTGATCGAAGGAAAAACGAGTATCCCCTTCGGAAGCTTCGTGAAACTCGTGCTCAAGCGGAAGGTGCAGACGCTCCGTGATTTCCAGGAGGAACCAATTATTTTAAGCTCCCCTCTCCTCACCCATCTTGCGAGCGCCCCGGAGGATTCGCACGAGGATAGGAGCAAGGTCATTCTCACAGCACTCGTGATCGGCTTCTGCTTTGGGATGTTCCTCACCGCATTCACCCTCGTCTTCTCCTCTCTCCTCGGAATTGAGATTGGGGTGGGTGAACTTCTCACAGGCCTCGTCGTGCTCCTCGCTGTCGCCCTCGCCATCTATGCCTCCATGAAAATCTCTTCGCACAAGATGAAGCAGCAGCTTATCGAAAAAGTGGAGGAAATTGCGGGGTTGTTTGCAAAGAAATAATCTTGGTCGCACGTCGCTCCGCGACGTGCTGCACGCCACGGAGTGTCGTGCGACACTAAGGTACACTGATCCTCGATGCTGCAGATCCAGGAACTCGTCTCCCTGAGAGCGAAAACGACGATGCGCATCGGCGGAAATGCGCGCTTCTACGCAGAGCTTGCGACGAAGGAAGATTGCGAGGAGGCTTACACATTTGCCAAGGAGAAGCGCCTCCCCCTCATCGTTCTCGGGGGAGGATCGAACACGATCTTCGCAGATGGGACGATTGAAGCACTGGTCGTACGTATCAAAGCAGAGAGCGTGACTGTCGAGGGAAATCGCGTGACTGTCGAAGCAGGGAAGAATCTCGCAAATCTGATTAATGAACTTACAGAGGAGGATCTCGATCTCTCCCCTCTCACAGGCATTCCGGGCTCAATCGGCGGAGCGATCTTCGGCAATGCCGGACAGGGATTTGGTGGAACTTGGCTCAGTGCATACGTGAAAGAAGTGGAAGCATTCATAGGAGGCGAGTGGCAGACCTTCACAAAGGAGGGTCTCCATTTTGCTTACCGTTTCAGCGCCTTCAAAGAGATGGGTGCACCTATCATTTGGTCCGCAACATTGGAGGTTCCCTCCCGACCGAAAGAGGAAGTGAAAGGAGAAGTCGAGCGTTTGCTCAAAGTACGCATCGAGACACAGCCACACGTGAAGACTGCAGGCTCCTGCTTCTTAAGCGTTTCCAAGGAACAACCCGCATGGAAGCTCATTGATGCAGCGGGACTCCGTGGGAAAAATAGAGGAGAGGTAGAAGTTTCTCTGAAGCATGCGAATTTTCTCATCAATAAAGGGGAGGCACGTTTTGAGGATGCGAAGGCGCTCGTGAAGGACATTTGTTCTATTGTTCCAGACGAACTGGAGGTAGAAATGCGTTTCGTGGAGCAAAATGGAACACTAACCTTTTAGGGAATAGTTCCACATCATGCTACGTGCTTCGTCTCCGCCCAGCGGAGTTTATCCCGAGCGGAGTCGAGGGGCTCAGCATGACATGGCTTGCCATTCGTAGAACCCTGTACAATGCAACTCATGCAACGTGACCCCAAATCTCATAAAGGACAGAATGGCGTTGTTGGAGTCGTCGGAGGATGCAAGCACATGCACGGTGCACCGATCTTCGCCGCGCTTGCGGCGGAGGCGAGTGGCGTGGATCTCATCTACCCCTGCATTCCGGAGTGTCATCTGGAGGTCGCGAAGAGCTCGTCACTGAATTTCATCCTCACGCCATTTCGCGGGAACGATCTCTCGAAAGCGGACGTCTCTGCCGTGGAGGACATCCTCAAGAAATGCGATGCGGCAGTGATCGGTCCCGGCCTGGAGGCATATGAGACAACCCAACAAGCCGCCGAAACGCTTATGAAGGAAGCAAATGTCCCCCTCGTGATTGACGCAGGCGCTCTGCAATCGTGGACGTTTGACGCTCTTGCCGGAAAAACTGCTGTTGTCACCCCGCACGTGGGAGAGCTTGGGCGGATGCAGGGGCAAGTACTCGACCAGAAGTCACTTGATCAGCTTCAGGATCTCGTGTGCACCATTTCCAAAACACGGAAAATTACCGTACTCCTCAAAGGGCCAACTGACCTCATTGGCGGTTCCTCGGGCACCTGCAGCAGAGTCGAGGGGGGCAATGCCGGACTCTCCGTCGGTGGGACGGGCGATGCTCTGGCGGGACTGGTCGCAGGACTCATGGCACAGAAAGTTGAACCCGTGACGGCCTGCGTCATGGCCACAACCATCATCAAGCGTGCGGCCACCGTGCTTTTCCATGAAAAAGGCTATACCTTCACGACTATGGATGTGATCGGACAGATTCCACATCTTCTGCATACCTATGAAATGTAATTGTCATATTGTCTGATTGTTATATTGCCATGAAGAAGTACCTGCAAATGAATGATGTGAATGCATACAAAATTGCATTCCACTTGTCTAATGATGTGTGGGGTATTGTTGAAAAATGGGCTTACCTTGCTCAGGACACTGTAGGCAAACAATTCATTCGGTCTGCTGACTCCATTTCTGCAAATATTGCTGAAGGTTTTGCTCGTTATACAAAAAAGGAGAAAATCCAGTTCTATCGATATAGCTTTGGATCCGTCAACGAATCACTTGATTGGAATGAGAAGGCAAAGCGAAGAAAATTGGTTACGGAAGAACAATACAAACATAT
Organism: uncultured Candidatus Peribacteria bacterium; assembly: GCA_964592265.1. Classification (GTDB taxonomy): domain Bacteria; phylum Patescibacteriota; class Gracilibacteria; order Peribacterales; family Peribacteraceae; genus CAZQCB01. The sequence goes on from CAZQCB010000057.1 coordinate 3,837, forward strand.
TTTCGGTGAACTTAAAAAGTTACCACGCGAAATAAACCATCTTATCAACTTCACGAAGGAAAAACTGACAATATGACATATAACACTATGACAATATTGAAACAATTCCCTGAACTCCAAGTCGGAATCTTCGGAAAATCTCGGCAGCGTCAATCTGATGCAGAGTGCGCGAAGGATCTTGGCTTCTCACAGGTTGCATCCCTGAATCAGGTCCACGGGAATACCACATACATCGTGGAGGGACCGACTGATGGAAGTCTCGAAGGCGATGGCCTTATTACAGCAACTCCCGGTCTTGCTCTCTCCGTGCGATGGGCCGATTGCCAGGCATTCGTGATCTATGCACCCCTTCGACGGAGCTCAGGGCAAGCCCCGAAGCAGGTGATCGGGGTACTGCACGCCGGGTGGAGAGGCATGGCTCTGAAGGCCATTACGGCCCATTTTCGGCAACTCCAGGCTCATTTTGGAATTGAGCCTTCAGAAACATATATCGGAGCCGCTCCATCGCTCTGCCTCAAGTGTGCAGAATTCTCGGACCCACAAAGGGAACTCCCGGAGCACCTCCACCCTTTCATCCAGGGAAGAACAGTCGATCTGCAGGCCGCAGCAGACGCAGAACTCGATACGCTCGGAGTTCCGCGATCGCAACGCGAGCGTCACCCAGCATGTACAAGGTGTGGTGAAGGATTCTGGAGCTGGAGGCGCGATAAAGTCCCTGATGCGCGGAACTATTTGGTGGCAGGGATACGCATGTCGTAGAGACAGCCGAAAGGCTGTCTCGACAGAAACAATACACATGCCGCATTACTGTTTGTTGTGTATTTCGAGACGCACTTTCGCGCGTCTCTACAGCGCGGAGAAAAATTGCTATAATTTCCTCCGTCTCGACGACCTGTCAGTCCGCCTAACGCTTTTTCTCTGATAACGCATTACGGGAGGCCTAATCACTTCGCGCTGTGGCTCGAGGATGCGGCCACCCACCTGGATCATCCAGGGACGAGCGACCGCGCGACGACGGTCGTTTGGACATGGGAGGAGAAACTATAGGTTCTCCTCCCCTGGGCCCTCCTCTCCAAGAAGAGGCGCTCAGGATTGGGGCCCACGCCTGCGTGCCGTAACGCCATTTCCCGTCTTACTGATAGTGGCACTTCGGCGTGCAGGCACGAGACCCAATCCTTCGCGCATTCTTTTATTAGTGCTTCGCCGCGATTCTTGGAGATAGTAAGACGTATCTTTCCTAAGAAGCTAAAAAGCTAATAAGCTATAACCTCTCTAATTCCCCATGCAATCTCTCCCCGACCGCATCGCCCAGGCCAACTCCCTCCTCGCACCCTATGCAGTACCTCATGGAACGAGCTTAGGACGAGAGCATCAGGAGGAAGAGGATGCAACGCGCTTCCCATTTCAGCGCGATCGCGACCGGATCATCCATACGCAGGCCTTCCGGAGACTGAAGCACAAAACGCAAGTCTTTGTGGTAGGGAAAGGAGATCACTACCGCACCCGTCTCACACACACGATGGAGGTCGCGCAGATCAGCCGCGATATGGCGCGGTCACTTGGCTTCAATGAGGATCTTGCAGAGTGCATCGCGCTCGCGCACGACCTGGGGCATCCCCCGTTCGCGCACGCAGGGGAGGAAGCGTTGCGAGAGGAGATGGAGCGACACCAGTTGCACTTCGAGCATAATCTCCAGTCACTGCGCATCGTGACCCTCCTCGAAGAGCGGTCGAAGACATACCCCGGCCTCAACCTCAACCGTGAAGTGCTCGAGGGGCTCATGAAACACCAGACCACCTTTGATACTGCAGAGGATCACGGCCTCGCGCGTGCACCGACGCTCGAAGCGCAGATGGTGAACCTGGCGGATGAGATCGCCTACACGGCACATGATACGGATGACGGCCTGCGCGCGGAGGTCC
>CAZQCB010000058.1:0-3921 GCA_964592265.1 uncultured Candidatus Peribacteria bacterium
TTGTCTGCCGGAAAAGGCGGATTTGCTCCTCCATCCTCGGGAGTTCCTCGCTGCGTGACTGCTGCATGTTCTGCCCATTCAGTGCATCCCAGAAATCCCCGGACAGCCTGTCAAAGTCGCTACCGAAGCTCCAGAAATCGTTGTAGTTCTTCTGCACGAGTGCGCTCTTCATCTGCGCAAGGCTGCTCTGAAGCTCCTGCAGAATCGGTCCTGCAAGTTGCCCCTCGCACTGCGCGCGCGTGCATTCGCGTTCCATATCCTTCATGCTCCGCTCCTTATCCTTCAGGTTGCGCCCGGTGTCCTTCTCCTGCTGCGCAGCATTCTGCTCTTCGTTGTAGACGTTCACGATATCCCAGAAGCGCTGGTCGATGTCGTTATAGCTCGTGAGGTCCCAGTACTCCTGAGGATCGAAAGTATTCCCCGCGGTGAGCGACTTCACCTCCTCGAGGACGGATTTCTTTTCCCTGAGGAGAGCCTCGAGCTCTCCGGTGTCGTGCTCCCCTTTCTTCAACCCGTCAATCTGCCGTTGCCAATCTTTGAGCATCCGCTCCGTATCCTTCGTGAAGCGCTGCGCTTCTTTCTGCACGTTCACGCGGTTCGACTCTTCGTTCAGGGCATTGATCTCATCGTCGAATGGTTGTCTAGAATCGTACGAGAGGTCATTCAGCGCGTCCTGGATATCCTGCGTGGCATCGTTCAAGGCAGGATCATCGGGGTGTACTCCTGCATACTGCCGCTTGATCTCCTCGAGCTTTGCCTTGTAGCCGTCGACGTATCCTTGCAGTGTGCTCGTATCCGCTGAACCGCCCTTCAGGTTCCTCCGGAGATCGTCAATCTGCCGTTGCATGTTCTTCGGCTCCTGCTCACGGTCCTTGATTTGCCGGCCGAGTTGCTGGTAGCTCTGCGAAGCGTAGAGCTTCTGGAACGCGTCGTCGATCGGTTGCTGGTAATCGTAGTAGAAGTCCTGATTGCTGTTCCAGAACTCTTCGCTGCCGATGAGCCTCTCGAGCTCATCGATGCCGGTTTTCCATTGCGCCATGAGGGCGTTCACTTCGTTGAAATCCAGCGTCGTACCTCGGAAGTTGTTCTTGAGTTCCCGTTCTTTGTCCTGATGCTGCCGCCGCAGGGTATCGATGTTCTGCTTCTGGTTTGCCGTGTCGTCGTACTGCGCCTCCTGCGTTGGGAGCTCTGCGGGATACTCCTGCGCTCCCGAGAGAAGGCGAATGCCCACTAAGGCTAATCCCGCAATGAAGAGGGAAATCGCCGTCGTGCCGAGGAGCAAGGAAAGCTCCAGAGCACCCTTACGGGAATGCGATCGTGCCATACATATGGGGGTGAGAGATGTATATGAGTTTTTTCAACTACTCATTATACCACCTGTCAGGGGAAGTTGACAAGGGGCCGCATCAGAACTTCACTGCCACATTCCCCCTCTGTCCCCCTTCCTCAATCTCGAAGAATTCCTTCTTCGTGAACTTCCCGCCTTCGCCAAGGCTTCGGCGGGCAGGCCCGCCAAAGAACCCTGCGATCATGTTGCTCGGGAAGACTTCGAGTTTCGTATTGAAATCCCGGACCATGCCATTGTAGAATCTTCGGGCGGCTTGGATCTTATTCTCCGTATCCGAGAGTTCCTCCTGCAGCTTCGCGAAGTTCTGGTTCGCCTTGAGATCAGGGTAGGCCTCCGCAAGTGCGAAGACGGATTTCAATGCTCCCGTGAGCATGTTCTCTGCTTTCCCGTGTTCGGCGACGCTTTGTGCCGAGAGCGCTTGGCTTCGAGCGCGGGTCACACGGTCAAAGGCTTCCTGTTCATGGCGCGCATACCCTTTCACCGTTTCCACAAGATTGGGAATGAGGTCGTACCGGCGCTTGAGTTGGACATCAATATCACTCCACCCCTCTTCCACTCTCTGCTGCAACGTGACGAGGCTGTTATACACCCCGATCACGATGATGATCGTGAGGACGAGGAGGCCGAGGAGGATGTAGAGCATAGTCATGCGATGAGCATACGTGAAATGTGATGATGTGCAAGGTGGGGAGGAGAATTAAGAATTAGGAATTAGGAATTAGGCAAATTATTCTTAATTCTTAATTCCTACTTCCTGATTCTTCTTCGCTAGGCATTGATGTATACCTTCGTTCCCACTTCTGCCCAGTCAAAGAGCGCTGCTGCGTCTTCCGGAAGGAACCGCACACACCCGTGGCTCACGGGGATGCCGATATGGGACCTTGCTTCCTGCCAGAAGCCGGAACTCTGCGGACTCTCTCCGAGGTAGGGGAGCGCGTGGAGGCCATGCGATCCATTCTCCGTAAATGCCATGTAGTACGGCATGCGATAGGGGACATCCAGACTGCTCACGCGTAAGGTCTGCTTCCTGTGCACTTGGAATTCTCCTTTCGGGGTCGGCGTCTCCCATGCGCCGGAGCTCACGGGGTACCGTGCAATGATGTTGCCCTTCTCAATCACCATTGCCTTCTGCTCGCTTAAGTCAATGTAAATAGTTTTCCTCCCGATTCCCGCGAGTCGTGCCTCAAGAATGCGGATGCCTTCTTGCACGGAGCGCAGGTGTTCCTGGAGGAGGGCGTAATCCGCGAAGACGGATTCTGTGTGCTTTCTTTCGAGGTAGGATTTTGCGAGAGAGGGAGAGAAGGTCTTCTCCCTGCCTTCCTTGAGGAGAGACCGCACACGCTGCAGAGAGAGGAATTGCGCATCGAGCTCTTTCAGTTCCTGCCATGCTGACTCTATTTGCTCTCCGTACTCTACACGTACTCCTTCCATCCTTGCATGGACGTGCGCCGAAGAGAGCGGGAGGAGCACAAAGGGAAGGAACGCGATGGTAATGGCGAGAGGACGTGGAGGCATCGTGCGGGTGTTTGTGTGAGTGACATATTATAATAATTTGATATAAATGTCAAATTATGTCATTTAATTCGCTTCGGATTCTCGCTACGACGACGAGGAGGCATTCCTGCCACCCGTAGGGTGAAGTATACGTACCAGCTGCCTGATACACAGCATGTTCATCTAAGAGAATGCGCTTCCCTGCGTGATTGCACATCCACGCCTGTACGCTTCTCTCGATTATTCGTTGCAACCCATCTATTCCGAACAGAGTGAAACCGTGCGACACGAGCTCATTCTCACCCTTTCGCAATCCCGGTGGAGACAGAAAATCTGCCTGCCTGCCTGCTACCTCCTCTGCATGATGACCGGCCCACCAGGAACTGTCATCATTCCCCGGAAGAGGAAGAAGACCGTGACGCACTCTTTCGAGGTTGATGGCTGCGTAGCATGTATCTCGTAGCTGCGTGCCTAAGGTCAGGGAGGAGACACGCTCCACTACTACGTTCTCCAGGACGGCAAGCGACATAGCGTTATCTGGCATACTCCCCCTCTTTTCCTCCGCGTCAAGGGCTCTTTTAGACGTCCAGGTTCTCCAGGCTCTGCAGTTCCTTTGCCAGTGGATCTTCGGCAATGACAGGGGAGAGCTCCTCTCCCTCATCGAGGCTGCCCTGCTTCAATTTGAGGACGATCTGGCGATACTCACCCTCGCCGATGCTCTCGGTCGTTAAGTCCTGCATGTCGGGGTCGTTCGCGATGAAGAGGTGCACGGTGCGGCGGAAGTACGGATTCATCGGGGGGAGCGCGATGCGCGTTTTCTTGCGTCGTACGAAGTCCGCTTTCTCCCGTGCGATAGAACGCACACGATCCTCCTGAGTCCGTCTGTAGCCATCGACATCGAGCACAATGAAGGGACTCTTTTCCATGCGTTCCTTCGAGCGGACGATCGCTTTGACGAGGTGTTGAAGGGAGTTGATCGTTTCGCCATGCCATCCAATGAGACGGCTTGCTTCGCTTGAGTCGATATCCGCACGGATCATCTGCACATCGGACATATCCACGGTGATGTTCGTGAAGCT
>CAZQCB010000058.1:4021-5560 GCA_964592265.1 uncultured Candidatus Peribacteria bacterium
TGCCCAATCGCGAAAGCCGTGCTCGCAATCCAGTAGAGGCTCACTGCGGCCGGGAGTCCGCCGGAAATGAAGAAAATCATCACGGGCAGCATATATTTCATCATGGCCTGTGGATTCAAAGCATCTGCGAGATCTTTTTTCTTCTCTGCATCAGAACTCTCCTTGCGCTTCGCTTTTACCTTCGCGAACGCCAGATGCATTTGTAGGAATTGAAGGAAAGCCGTGAGGAAGGGCAGAGGGAGACCAAACGCGAGGATGCGGAGGGAGGTGATGGAAAATGGCCACCACACTACGCCCTCAAACGGCACTGCGGAGAGATCGAGGAGACCCAGGAAGGTCGTTCCGAACGTCCAATCGAGGGAGGAGAAGGGGTTGTAGAGGAGATGCCGCGCGAGATCCAGGTGCCCGCTATCGCGAATGATGAAAAAGAGTCCGAGGAGGATGGGGATCTGGATCACCGTCGGCAGACAGGACTCCAGAGGATTGATTGACTCAGCCCGCCAGAGTTTCATCGTTTCCTCTGTGAGACGTTTCTGATCTCCCTCGTGCTTCCGCTTCAGGTCATCAATTTTCGGTTGAATAGACTGCAGCTTCTTCTGACTGTGCAGTGCATGTTGGCTGGGGAAGTAGAGGAGGAACTTGATCGCGAGCGTGAGGAGGATGATTGCTCCCCCCAAGCTGTGACCTGGGAGGGTGGAAGCGATGAGCACGAGTCCGTTAAGGAGGGGTTTAGAGATGAAGGCGCGGAAGGAGGAGACGAACAGGTTCGTCTCCTTGATGACGATGTCCACCGCTCCTTCTCCATCAGGGAGGGAGATTCTATACTTTCCCACCTCGTCAAAAGCGGCGTACTTCCACGGGCTCAAGTCCACCTTCGTCGTCGCATCCGGAAGGAGTGGCGCAGGGGCAATGCAGGGCAGCACAGGAACTCCGGCATCCACAGGGAAGAGCTCGCTCCCGATATACTGCTCAATGAGGAGCGGCGGATCGGGGCAGCGGTTCTGAAGGGTGATTTCCTCCTCTGTCGTATTCCGAAGAAGCATCACGATATTCCGCCCCAGAGGAGCGGAGGCTCTCTCAGCTTTGAGAACGAGTGGCGCTTCCTCCGGGGGTTTCTGTCCCTGGAAGCGTTCGGGGAAAAAGATCCGTAATCCCGTCGTCGTAAGGAGGTAGACGATGGCAAAGGTGAGGAGGAAGCGGAAGACCGAGGAGTGCTTCGGGGATTTCTCAGGCATGGCGTGTCAGGTGAGTGAGGAATGTTCTCGCGTCGACTTCGAGCTCCGAAAACGCGCACGTGAGGCTAGAGGAACGCGGGGAAATGAGCAACTGGACGTCAGCGATCAGCGGCCAGCGGTCAGCGGTCAGTACAATGCGGAGGGCTTCGCGACAGCGGCGGCGCATGCGGTTTCGCTTCACGGCAGATTTATCAAGATGGGTAGAGGCCAGGGTTCCTACAAAAAGTTTGGCCATTTCGGATTTCGTGTTTGTTTCGGATTTCGAATTTCGGATTTCGTGCTTCATATAGATGATCTTCATATG
>CAZQCB010000059.1:0-5392 GCA_964592265.1 uncultured Candidatus Peribacteria bacterium
TTTGACCCTAGAGGTCGAGGATAGCACGAAAATCTTTCCCGGGCAAGCCAGCATGGGAGGGAAACCTATAGGTTTCCCTCCCATGAACCCACCCTTCCCAGAAGATGCGCTCAGAGTCGGGGCCCGCGAGACCCGCCCCTTCGCGCCTTATTCAATACCGACGATGTTCTCAAAGATGTATATGTCGAAGTAATTTGTGTCATGCTGCACTCCCTATGTTTACCGGACTCATCGAAGCAGTGGCAGAGATCCTGGAAGTGACCCCTCAGGGGCTCACGATTACACGTCCCGCGTCTTTTATGGATGTGAAAGCAGGCTCGAGCATTTCCGTCTCCGGCGTCTGCCTCACCGTGACTCGTCTCACAGAGAAGAGTTTTTCTTTTGATGTTGTCGCAGAAACATGGAGGCGGACGACCTTCGGCAGTCTTCAGAAGGGGGACAAGGTGAATCTGGAGCGGGCACTTCCTGCCTCCGGAAGGTTCGAAGGGCATATTGTGCAAGGACATGTCGATGCCATAGGTAAGGTAGGTAAGGTAGGTAAGGAAAGTCATGAAGGTAGCGTGCTTACCATTGCGTATCCGAAAGTGCTCAGAGGTCTTATCGTCGAGAAAGGGTCCATTGCAGTGGATGGGGTTTCGCTCACGGTTACATGCGTTGATGGGGAGACATTCTCCACTACGCTCATCCCTTCCACCCTGCAGCAGACAACCCTCGGCACTCTCCGTGAGGGGACCCCAGTCAATCTCGAAACGGATATTCTCGGAAAATACGTCATACGGCTTTGCGATGAAAACACCCGGATTCCTTTGCCAGACCATGGGAAATAGCGGCGTAGCGATATCGCTTCGCCGATACGAAGATTCTGTAAGTACAACACACCGAACCTCTTTTATTGCGTAGCCGTATCAAAAGTATGGTATAATGAAGAGATACACACATTCACATTCAGATCATGCCGACGACAGGTCATCGCGGGACCCAGAGCAGTTCGCCCCAAGAGGAGTTCGATCGTGCGGTCTCCGAATTCATTGCTGTCACCGCCCACAAGGTGCATACGCCCGTTTCTGCCATCAAGTGGCAAGCGGAAATGCTCCTTGCAGGGGACATGGGGGAACTCTCGGAGCGTCAGCGTGCCTCCCTGAAGACCGTCATGGAGGAAGCGGAGCGTCTCAATGATTTCTCCCGTGCACTGCTCTACGTCTTTGAGCTGGAGAAGGATCTCCCACTCATGCATCCACAAGATACGGATCTCCAAGTGCTCCTGACGCGAGTGGTGCATCATCTGGATCCCCTTCTGAAGGAGCGTACTGTACATGTTCAGTGTCCCGCTTGTGTCATCTCTGCACGCGCACACGTTGACCCGGATCTCGCCTTCGTCGTTCTGCGCACCCTCCTCGAGAATGCCGTGATCTACTCGCGGGCGGGAAGTGCCGTGGAGGTGCGGCTGGAGGAGCATGAAGGATGGACGCATGTCATCGTTGAGGATCGGGGTTACGGTATCCCCATCGATCTCCAGCACCTTGTCTTCACGAAATTCTTCCGTGCTCCCAATGCCAAACTCCTCTGGACCGAGGGGACGGGACTCGGACTCTACCTCGCGCATACCATTGCGAAGCGCACAGGAGGAGATCTCTCCTTCGAGAGCACCGAAGGAAAGGGAAGCACGTTCTGCTGGCGCATCCCGAAGCACACCGTCGGGAAGCAGCCGTGGGAAAAACGCTGATCACGAGAGGAGAACCTATAGGTTCTCCTCTCGTGAGCTCTCCTCTCCAAGAAGAGTCGCTCCAGGCAAGCGGAGCTTGCCTTCGCGACCCCGTTTTTTAGGAGAAACCAAAATAGGCTTCTAGATAAGGAAATTGCTTGCTCTAGGGTGAGAAGTGAAGTAGAACTTTCTCTGTTGTCCAGCTTTCAGGAACTTGGGCTCGCCCCGGGGTTTCTCCAAATCCTTGAGAAGAAGAATTTCGTAGCGCCCACCCCCATTCAACATCAGGCGATTCCCATTGCCTTGCAGGGAAAAGACATCATCGGCATTGCGCAGACGGGAACCGGGAAAACCTGGGCTTTCGGGATGCCGATGCTTCAACAGCTTGCACAGAAAGGGGGCAGAGGGCTTGTCATCGTTCCCACACGCGAACTCGCGTACCAGGTAGAGGAGGCTCTCTCGCTCTTTGCGCCTACGTTCCACATCGGAACGGCTGTGTTCGTTGGGGGAGCATCCATGCATCTCCAGAAGCAGATGCTCCGGAAGAATCCGCGCATTCTCATCGCGACCCCGGGACGTCTCAATGATCATCTTGAGCGAGGGTCAGTGACCCTCCGCGAGGTCAAGATCCTCGTGCTCGATGAAGCGGATCAAATGCTCGACATGGGATTCAAGCCGCAGATCGAGCGCATCCTCCGTCATGTCCCGCGGGAGCGGCAGACGATGCTCTTCTCTGCGACGATGCCGCCGGAAATCGTGCAGCTTGCGACTGCCCACATGCGGCTCCCCTTACGGATCGAGGTCGCGCCCTCAGGAACGACCGTCGAGAAAGTCGAACAGGAACTCTTCATCGTACGGCGGGAGGAGAAGCTGCAACTTTTGCAAAAACTCCTCGAAGAATACCGAGGCACGGTCCTCGTCTTCTCGCGCACCAAACATGGAGCGAAGAAGATGACGCGTTCCATTTGCGCGATGGGGCATTCTGCCGCTGAGATTCATGCCAATCGTTCGCTTGCGCAGCGACGCGAGGCACTCCTGGGATTCAAGACAGGGAAGTACCGCATCCTCGTTGCGACGGATATTGCGGCCCGCGGTATCGATGTCACCGGAATTCAAGTCGTGATCAACTTCGATCTCCCGGACGATCCTTCGGATTACGTGCATCGGATCGGCAGAACTGCGCGGGCAGGGAAAGAAGGTCGGGCGATCTCCTTTGCGACACCGGATCAAGTCTCTGACATCCGCAGCATCGAGCGTCTCATTCGCTCTTCGATCCGTCGGAGTCCCTTGCCTCTTCTTCCGCCGCCGCGTCATCCTCCGGCAGCCACTGCTCCGCGATCACAAGATAGAGGGTCGCGTCGTGCCGGAACACGGAGGGGCAGATGGAGATAGGAGCCAGCTCACCTCCCGCGGGGAGAATTCCTTCTGCCGGTTACCGCTTGCGAGTCTCTCTATGAGACGCTGCCGACGGAGCACCTTCTGCTGTGCTTCCATGCCCTCTGCCTGTAAGCCGGGGAAGGGGAGAGCCCCCCACGTTGTGCCTGTCTTCTGGCCGACGTTCCATGCTTGAAGCAAGTCCCCGGAAATCTCCGCATAGTCCTTTGCCGTGTAGATTCCCAATTTCTGTGCAACGTGCGAGAAGTACTCATACGTTTCTCCGGGCTGCAATACTTTGCCACTCGGATCTACCTCTCGCATCTTGTGTGCTGGCATCATGATGCCTCGCTCCAGCATGTCACTCAGAGCCTGCATCATGCCATTCGGATCCCTTTCGAAGAATGTGCGCACAAACTCGGTGTATGCCCTCGCGTGGTATCCCTCATCCGCGGCGACCTGTCCGCAAATTTCGGCAAGCAGGGGGTTCCCATGATTTTTTGCGAGCTTCGCAACGTTCATGTGCGATCGCTGGGTCGCAAGCTCCTGGAATGCCGTGTAGACGAAACCTCTGTAGGGATCGTTGCCCGCCCCGATATCCATGCCATCCTCCAGGAAGAGCTGAACGGTTCTCTCATAGGCTTGCATATTGACCCGCCCGGTACACCGTAGGAAGGTGTTGAGCACTTGTCCGTGGCGATGCTCCTCTGCTGTCCACTTCCCGAACCACCCCTGCAGGTTGCCATGGTGTGCATGGACATCAGACTGACCACCTGTTGGTAGTCCGTATATTGTGAAGAGGCGGGAGGTGAAGATGGGCAAACCGTCCTCTGTCACCGTGTCGCCGATGAGAACTATGAGGAGCTCAGGGGGGAGCAGACGTGCTTGACGCTGGATTGTGCGAATCTTCTCGAATGCGAGATCCTGCTCGGTGAAATCCGGCAGGAAATCAGAGGGCTGCCAGATCTGCGCAATGCCATGCATGTCGGTGCGCGTCTTCTGCTGCATGGTGGGGATTTTCCTGTCCAGAGCAAGCAGCGACTCCCTCCTTCCGGGAAGAGGTTCCCATCGGAGGGGCTCCTCCGTGTGCACTTCAGGCGGTGCCTCCATGGTGGTAGCGTAGCAGAAATACCTTCAAGAGGACTTTGGGGGCGTTCGCAGTAACAGTGATCGGAGAGTGAGACGAGAAAGCCAAATGAGGGAGAGCGGCAACAGCACAAGACTGAGCACAGTGAGACGGTCGGCCCAGATTTGGAGGTGGGAGAGCTTCCAGGTGGTCTTCTCTCCATGAGTGAAGAGCAGGAGATTCTGCCGGTCCGTAGCGCCAATTCTGTCGCCAGGGTGGCAATGATTTTCCTCGGGGTACTGCAAACAGGCAGGGTTGTAGATATTGAAGGCTCCGTCATACACCATATCCACTGGACCATTCCGGAGTTTCAGCCTTTGGAGAGGGAGGGCCTCGTAGCACTGCGTGCCGGTACTCGCGAGGTAGAGGTAGTGAAAATCACTCACCTGTTCTCCACTGGGTTCAAATGCATGGGTCACCGGCAACTGAAGGTACCCCTCGTGCTCCTTTTCGAATTGGAGAAGCTCGTCATAGGGTAAGGAAATACTCATGGGGTCATTGCGGAGCAATGGCACGTACGCAAGAGCAAATCCGAGTATGGTCACGATGCCAATGGAGAACGTCACAACGCGCTCATCCCAGTGCCACGGGAGTGCATGGGTGAGAGCGGCAGCCCCCCACACTCCGGAGAGTGACACGAGAAGCGAGAGAATGAAGAGGAATCGTTCCGGAACACGTAACGCGGAAAAAAGAGGGAAATGCTGTAAGGTTTCTGGCACCGCTCCCGTTCCCCGTACGAGGAGCAGGATGAACGTGATGAGCAAGACTGCATAGAGAGCCAAGCCCAGTTTTCTACGGAGAGGGAGACTCCGTTCTCGCACCCAGAAGAAGAGCAGCGCGAGAATGCCAAGAAGAGCGATGTGAGGGGTATACATGCTCTCTTCTTGTACCCTGCTGAACGTGACCGTAGAGGGAAAGAGGTAGACAGATTGCGGTAGTGCCCAGAAGGATTTCAGTGCGAACGCCACTATATTCTCTGCCGCGTGGTATCCGGAGAATGTCGCTGCCACCTTGAGCGTTTGTAGGAGGCTTCCCACCGCGACGATCTTGCTTGCAGAGAGGGCAAGAGTGAAGAACCCATACGCGACAAAGCGACGGAGGAGAATGTAGAACCGCGAAAGAGTATGCTGCGCCAGCAAGAGATCCAAGGGAACGATGCTCAGAGCACTGAGGAGAATGAGGAAGACGAG
>CAZQCB010000060.1:0-5263 GCA_964592265.1 uncultured Candidatus Peribacteria bacterium
GTGGGGAAGAGCGTGTACGGAGGAGGCGGTGGAGGTGGTGCAGATGGTGCTGCAACTCCCGGTGCAACGGGAGGGGACTCCCTCTACGGAGGTGATGGTGGAATAGGTTCTACGGCAAGCACCGTGGCAACATCAGGAAGCCAGCCGGGGGGTGGGGGCGGCGGTTCGGAGTCAGGCAACTCCGGCGCAGGCGGCAACGGACAGTGCATCATCACGTCGTGGTGAAGCTGGGCGCAGCATGGCACGCGTCTAGAAGGTGAGTCCGTGCGCCAACTTCGTCACGTCCCACGGGATCCTCCCGTCCCAGCTCGTACTCGGTGGGGGAGTGAACTCTGTTCCTCCGATATGCTTCTCGACCCAAGCGAGCTTCTCTGCGAGCACATCATTGGTTGCGGCGCGTTCGCGGAAAGCCTGCTCATGGAGGATGAAATAGGCGATGGATTCGGCAACGTCCTCGAAGGGATTCTGCTTCGCATAGCCGGAGACGAAGTCGGTGCTTTTGGCATCTTGTCGCATCACTTCTGAGCTCTTCCAGGAGATTGCATAGAAGCGTGTGGCAGCTCCGTTGTAGGTGGGGATGTTTCCGTCGGGGAACAGGCTCACCCCATCTCTCTTGCTCCCTGCGAGAGCCTTGAGGCTCATGATGTGTCCACACTCATGCGCGATGACCCCGGTCATCTCCATCTTCTTCTTCGCGGAGAGGTTCCAGAGGGGACCACGGAGCAGCATGGCCGTTGCCGTTGCCTGTCCGCGCTCTGCACTCGGATCGTAGCGGACGATGACATGTTCGAGATTCTCTCGGCAGAGCGCGGGGAGCGCCCGGAAAATTTTGTCCAAAAGGATGCGGTCATCTTCTTCGATATCCGGTTGATCAACAACGGGGAGGACTCCTGCAGCTACTGTTGCGGCACGTGTACCAAGTGCAAGACTGCTCGCATACCGGCTCACGCGTGTCATCCCTTGATGGATGATCCGCACGCGCGCCAGGGGGGGTGCGGCTGATGCCGGTTGCTCTTCTGCGCTCTTCCCTACAGGATTTCCGTATGCTATGCTGACGGTGCAAAGGAGTACGAGAGTTGTGAAGAAGAAGGGTCTGCGCATAGGTTGCGTGAATGCAAAAGGGAGAATTTATAACACTTTTTTTACTAGATGACAAGTCCCCCTTTAGCCCCAGGTCAAACCCTGGAGCTCACCATCGAGAAAATTGCCGCAGGAGGCCAGGGAATGGCTTCTATTGAAGGATTACCTGTTTTTATCCTGGGAGCGATTCCGGGACAGAAGGTGCAGGCAGTGATTACGAAGCGGAAGGAAAATTTTGCGGAGGCGAAGCTTCTCAAAGTGGTGCGGTCCGCCCCAGGAGAGATCAAACCCCGCTGCAAGCATTTCTGGGATTGCGGCGGATGCGTCTGGCAGCATCTCCCCTACGATCGTCAGATTCTCTACAAGGAGAATATTGTGAAGGAAACCCTCGAGCACCTCACGCCTGCCGAGGAAAAAGTACGCAAAAGTCTTCCCGGCCGCGTGCTCTCGATCATCCCGAGTCCGCAGGTCTTCTACTACAGAAACAAACTGGAACTCACGTTCGGTGTCCCCGATGTCCCCACAGTGGAAGGGGCTAAGCGCCTAGAGCTCGAAACTTCCTCCATTGGCTTCCATCAGCCGAATCAATGGGCAACGATCCTCCCCATTACCGAATGCCATCTCTACGATGAGCAGATTTCCGTGCTCCTCATGGAGGTACAGCGCTTCATGGAGCAGACACGACTCCCTGTCTATAACCCCCGGAATCACAAAGGAGTGCTCCGCTCTCTCCTGCTTCGGCGTGGGATCAATACCGGAGAGCAGATGCTCTGCTTCCTCGTGCAGGCGAGGAAGCGTGAACTGGAACCGCTCTTCCAGCACTTCATGCGCTTCGGTCAGAATCCGCATGTCACCTCCCTGCTCGTCATCGAGCACTTCGGTCTCAATGACAAGCCGGATCACCCAAAAGTTCATGTCCTGAAAGGGCAACCCTTCATCCGCGAACGCCTCATCGATCTCACCTTCGAGCTCTCGCCCTTCTCCTTCTTCCAGACCAATACGCTCGCTGCGGAGAAACTCTACCAGGCGATTGCGAAGGCTGCGGATCTCTCGCAGCGCGAGACCGTGCTCGACTGCTACTGCGGCATCGGTGCAATCGGGCAGTACCTCGCGCGCTTCGCGAAGAAAGTCGTCGGGATCGAGAGTGCGGCATCAGCAGTCGAGGATGCCTTGCGCTCTTCCGGGAAGAATAAGATCGGGAATATCAGTTTCTACAAGGGGAATGCCGAGGACATCTTGGGGAAGCAGCTTGCTCCCGATGGGAAGTACGTCTTCGACTGCATTGTGCTCGATCCTCCGCGCGCGGGTCTCCACAAGAAAGCACTCTCCGCTGTCCTTGCCCATAAGCCGAAGAAGGTTGTCTACGTCTCCTGCAACACCGCAACGTTTGCACGAGATTTGGGAGAGTTTCTGAAAGGGGGATATGAGCTGCGCATGGTCCAACCCGTGGACCTCTTTCCGCATACGGCACATGTGGAGACTGTTGCTTTATTACAGCGGAGTTAAGGATGGGAAGCACGAAATCCGAAGCTCGAAGCACGAAACAATCTCTAAGCACAAATTCCAAAATATAATAGATCCACAGCGTCATTTTTGTGCTTCGTGCTTAAGATTTGAAGATTGTTTCGGATTTCGGATTTAGTGCTTCGGATTTCTCCACGACGGTATTACAGTGTGGAGTATGGCTTCCCTTGCAGAACAGAAGCGGCAGCTCATTGAGCAGTGGCGCAGGGAAGGCATTGACCCCGCTCTCCTCAAGGCATTCCAGGCGGTTCCCCGAGAGGAATTCCTCCCCTCGGATCTTCGCGATCGCGCATACGTCGATCAACCTGCTCCGATTGGGCACGAGCAAACAATCTCCCAACCCACAACGATCCTCATCATGCTGAGTCTCCTCGATCTGGTGTCTCCTCCAAAACTCAACGTTCTCGAAGTCGGATCTGGATCAGGCTATGTCTGTGCACTCCTTGCGGAACTTGGGATGGCGGTCACAGGAATCGAGATCGTCCCAGAGCTTGCGGTGCGTTCTGCAAAGACGCTCGCGAAACTGGGGTATGACAAGGCTGTTTCGATCCATGCTGCCGATGGCAGTGGGGGGTGGGAGGGGAATGCTCCCTACGACCGCATCCTCCTCTCCGCGGGTGCCCCCGATGTCCCGAGGCATTTATTCTGGCAGCTCAAGGAGGGAGGTGTGCTCACCGCGCCTGTGGGGAGAGTGGAGCAGCGGATGATTGTCTGTCGGAAAAAGAAGGGAGACAACGTCACCGAGGAGGATCACGGCGCCTTCCTCTTTGTTCCCTTAAAAGGAAAGTTTGGGGTGGAGGGGGAGGGGGATGTGCCGACGCTTCCATTTGTGTAATTCATGGGAGGGAAACCTATAGGTTTCCCTCCCATGGGCCCACCCTTCCAAGATGTGGCGCTCCAGCATTGGGACCCGCCTTCGGCACCCAATGCTTCGCGCATTTTGGATATATACTGTTGGTCTTATGCCCCGAGCTATTCCAGAAAAGGGTGCCCGCGAACCGGGAGTGAAGGTTACCCAAAGACCTGCCAAGCGTCGTGTGAAGAAAGGGGGACCCCCCTCCGCCAAGGCCTCGCAGGGTCAGCAGTTTGTGACTGCTGATTGGACAGTTGCCGATATCGTTTTCCGCTATCCGCAGGCAACTTCTGTCATGGCGGAGTATGGACTCCACTGCTTTGGGTGCAGTGCGAATGCTATGGAGAACCTCGAAGAGGGATGCACGGGACACGGATTTTCGACCGAGGATATTCAGAATTTAGTCGAGGATATCAATGAGCTCATCGCAAGTACGCCACCGAGGCCCCAGGAAATTTTCATCACAAAGGAGGCCGCGCTTGCGGTCCGGGAGGTAGCAAAGCAGGAGAAAGTTGAGGGGCAAGGCTTATCCGTTCAGGCGAATGCCGATGGGAGTTTCTACATGGAATTTCGCAGTATGTCAGAGCAGGGAGAGAAGATTTTCCGGAATGAGGAAGTAGACGATGTGGCAATCTTTGCGTCCATTCTTACACTTCAGAGAATCGGGGGAGCGACGATTGATTTTCGGGAAGGGAAGTTCAAACTGGATGTGGGAGAGGCAGAATGTTGTGGGAGTAGCGGATGTAGTTGTAAGGGGTAAGGGGTAAGGGGTATTGGGTATGGAACGAAGTGTAGTTTCATGCGTGCGTAGTGATAGAGAGACATGCTCGTGAGAGCTTGAATACCAATGCACAGACGCAGTTACATTGTTCCATGAGTTCCAGATACTTATTGTCGATGATGTAGTGGAGATCGTGAGCAAGCTCAAGAAAATTGGCAACCTCTGCACCTGATGCATAGGCACGGTCATAATAGAGTTTTCTATGAACCATTGTGCTCATACGAGAGCCTTCTGCGATTTGAGCTCCAATCGAACTCGATGCACGACGCACTTGGTTTGTAACACCGTAGCGTTCGTGCTCGGGAAAATTTGTAGTGGCTTCGTAAATCATTAAAGTGAATTTATGTGATTCGCGCCAAGCTTCAAGTTTGTAGAACCCAAATGAGTGTAGGGGATGACTCATGTGTACGAATGTACACCCATTATGTTCCTTCTGCAAGGGCAAAGGACCATACCCCATACCCATTACCAATTACCCCTTAGTGCAATTTCAATCTGCTCCTTTCCCCCTCAAAATTACCCACAGTGTTCTCCAAAAAATAAAGAGATCCAGCCACGGACTCCATTCCTCAATGTACTGAAGATCGAGGCGGACTTCGTCCTCAAATTTCAGGTCCGATCTTCCGGAAATCTGACTTAATCCCGTGATGCCGGGTTTCACGGCAAAGACCCGCTGCTGAAATTCGGTGTAGCGAGCGACCTCTTCCGGGAGGTGGGGGCGTGGGCCAACGAGGGAGAGATCGCCCCGGAGAACATTAAAAAGTTGCGGAAGTTCATCGAGACTCAATCGCCTCAGGAATTTTCCTACACGAGTGACACGTGGGTCATTCTTCAATTTGAAGAGGGGGCCATCTGTGCGCTCGTTCTTCTGCAGGAGTTCGTTCTTCCGCTCCTCCGCATCCGCCACCATGGAGCGAAATTTGAGGATTGGAATGAGCGACTTCCCCCCCTGCCCCATGCGTTTGTGATGGAAGAAGACGGGGCCGCGGGAATCGAGTTTGATAAGGAGTGCGATGAGGAGGAGA
>CAZQCB010000061.1:0-5016 GCA_964592265.1 uncultured Candidatus Peribacteria bacterium
GGTATTTCTTGAGATCGTCGTCGGTGGGTTGAGCGATGAATTTACGCGGATGCGAGGCCATTGTGGAACCTTAAGTGGGAGGAAACAATCAGGAAGTCATCGCAGACAACTTCAGGACCTGCTGGTACTGTGTGAGGAGCTGTTCCTCTTCGATCTTTCGTCCGAGTGCACGTGCGGCTTTGATACTGCTGATGAGCTGCTTCTGCTTCTTCATGAGTGCCTCTTTATTCACCTTTTGGCAGAGCTTGCGAATCTCTTTTCCTGCCATGCTCTCAGACCACGTTCCGTAGTGCTCTTCGCAGTAGAGAGTGAGAATTTGAGCGCGCTCTCGGCAATTTTCTGAAAGATCAGTCACTCGCGCTTTAAGCCGAGAGTGGCCGGAAGTATAAAGGGCCAGAAGAGAGGTGTACAGCGCAATTTCCCCTTCCTCTTCGGGTTGAATCAGCTTTTCCACCATCCCGAGGTGCATAGGGTAGAGGAGCAGAAGTGCCAGGAAGAGTTCGGTACTGCTCAATTGGGCTTCTCTGCTCCGCTCCGCGGCATCCAAGGCTTTTCCCTGTGGTTCTGCACGGTAATTCTGAATGTCATCCTGGAGAGCGGTCACTGATGTTCCAAGTGCTGCTGCCGCATCCTGCACGTACTCCTCGCGTTCCACTGCCGATGGGACACCCTGAAGCAATGGGAGCAACTTACGGAGCATCGAACGCTTCTCGGCATTTTCCAAGCGGAGACGTTCGATGAGGCTTTTCAAGTACCGTGTGCTTGGATTTGCGCAAGCGTTCTTCATCTCTTCCGGTGCGAGAGAGGCACACTCATCGGGATCCTTTCCCGCGGGGAGGGAAATGGCGTAGACATCGAGATTATGCTTCTTGCAGAGAAGGAATGCGCGCTCGGAGGCGAGCTCCCCTGCGCTGTCACGATCGAGGAGGAGGAAAACTTTTTCGGCATAACGCTTGAGGACTTGGACGTGTTGCTCTGTGAGTGCTGTGCCGCTCACGGCGACAACATTCCGGATGCCGAGTCGGAAGCAACTCATCACATCGAAGTATCCTTCGACCAGAATGACGCTCTTGCTTTCTCGAATCGCTTCTTTCGCGAGGGAGAGGCCGAAGAGGGCGATCGATTTATTGTAGAGAGGACCGTCGGGGGAATTAATGTACTTCGCATCATTCTCGCCGAGCGTGCGTCCTCCGAATCCGATGAGGTTCCCCTGATGATCGCTGATCGGAAACATGATGCGGTTCCGGAAACGGTCATAGATCCGCTCCTCTTTGAGTTCTTTCTGCACGCCGAGCCCTGCAGCGAGAATTTCCTTGCGACTGAATCCTTCTTTCAAGAGGTGTGTGTAGGTGGCATCGAACGAGTCGGGAGCGAACCCGATCCGGAAGGTCTTCAGGAGTTCCGGGGTCACGTGTCTTTCTGAAACATACGTGAGTGCCTGGGGATGCTTCTGGAGCATGGTCTGGTAGAAGGATGAAGCTTCCTCCAGGCATTCCCGGATTCGCTCCTTCTCATCTTTCTTCGGACCCTGAACGCGCTCCTTCGGGAGTGTCACTCCTGCTCGCTCCGCGAGATCACGGAGCGCCTGGGGGAAATCCACATTCTCGATTTTCTGATAGAAACTGAAGATATCCCCTCCGCTCTGACAGGCGAAGCAGTAGGCGATGCCTTTGTCGGGAGAGACGAGGAGGCTCGGGTGCGTATCGTTATGGAACGGACAGACGGCTTTCCAAGTTCTTCCTTTCTGATGCAATTGGCAGTAACTCCCGACAAGCTCCTCAATCGGGAGGCGCGCTTTGATTTCGGCAACGGGATCCATAAAGGGGAATGGCATTGTAGCAGTGTGTGTCACCCTGAGCCCAGACGAAGGGTGACAAGATAGAGCTCAAGAATTGGTGTCATGCTTCGTCCGTGCTCAGCATGACACTCTGACGCTCAAGTGTGATACTAAAGTTCTTCCGCACTCCCAACTTTCTTGATCTGATTTGTCGTTGCATTGCATTCTTTGAAAGTCCGGGCAGCAGGTCGACTTCTCCTTGTATCAAAGCTTCTTTCTTCTTTCTGCTCCATCCTTTGATTTGCTTTTCTGCAGCTATAGCATCATTCACTTCACGAAATGAGTACTGATAAACTAGCTCAACAGGCCTTCGCTTGTAGGTGAAGCATTGAGGATCTATTCCTTCGTTATGTTCTGCGATGCGCCGTTCAACATTGTTTGTGATTCCTGTGTAATACGCCTTGTCGCGGCAGCGACCGATGTAGACAATATATTCTTTCATGCAAGGAGGGCAGTTTACATTGCGTGTCACCTTGAGCACAGACGAAAGGTGACAAGTTGGGATCATGCTTCGTCCGTGCTCAGCATGACACCTTATCCTGCTTGTTTTACAAACCATCTTGGCAGTCTGTTTTTTACTGTTCCCCCCTTCGCAAGTCCTATACCGATAGTGTTCGCGCCGAAGCGCAGGAGCACGTCTCCACGCAGATCTTTGGGGCAGGCAATATCCCTCCCTTGCAAGAGATCCTCAAGTGCCTCCTGGCTCAACTCTAGTGTATTTTTCGATGCTCTAGAGCCGCGGAGGATCGCGAGCTCGTGTTCCAGACGCAGTCTTCCTTGCCCCACCATTTTGGCAAAGGGGAGACCGAGGGAGTAATTTTCCGTGGGAAGAGAAAACTTTGCCACTTCTTCTGTTGCAAGGAGAAGATTCTCGCCGCGCTCGAAGAGGCAATCTCCTCCCTCGAGAAAGTCGGTCCCAAATTTCTCTGCAAGGATTTTCCGGATATCGCGCAGGCGATTCCCTTGGATTGGCTTCTCCTGGAATGGCATCCGCTCCATGGGGCCAGGTTCGCGCGTCCGAGCGACTTTCTTAAGTACGGCGCAGAAGAAGCCTTCGGTGTCGAAGGTGTGGGGCCACAGCCGCAGCAGCGGCTGCAAGTTTTCTAGTTTTTGGTTTCTAGTTTTTTGTTGGAGAATTTCTTCCTGAACTCTCTTTGAATCTTCAAGAGCTTTCCCTAACACCTGAAACCTAGAACCTAAAACCTCGCTCGGATCGACCGTTTCTATTTTCCCCTGAAATTTCTCAAGCATTGCAGAAACAATGCCTTCATTCTCTTCCGGTGTGAGCGTGCAAGTGGAATACACAATGCGGCCGCCGATTTTGGTCGCATGGATTGCGGATTCCAGAAGTGCATACTGCAGTGTGGCCATTTTCTCCACCCGAGGTTCAGAAGAGTAAATGATTGCACCGGGATCTTTTCTGAGGATTCCCTGTGCCGTGCACGGCGCATCGCAGAGCACACGATCAAAGCGTTCGGTCATGTGTTTGCTAAACCACTGTCCGACCTTCTTCGTCACAATTGCATTCGTCACCCCCGTACGGTGGAGCGCCTGCTTTAATGTCCAGAGGCGGTTCTCCTGAATATCATTTGCGATGAGTACCCCTTTGACTCCGTGCTTCGTCTCCGGGGCGCCTCTGTCATCCTGAGCGGAGCGAGCAGAAGGCGAGCGTAGACGAAGGGTCGGCAGGGCGCCCCTCCGCTCAGCATGACAGGAAAGAACTTCATCTTTGCATGCCATCTTCGCTGCAATCTGCGTCGTCTTACTTCCCGGTGCAGAGCAGAGATCGAGAATCGTTTCTCCAGGCTTCGGATCCAAAAGTTCCACAGGAAGCATGCTTGCAGCTTCTTGAATGTAGGTATGTCCAAGCTGATGGAGGAGATCGCGGCCGAAGGCCTCTTGCGTGTCATGCCGAGTGTTCGACCGTGTCTCTCTCGATACAATCGAGATGACACGGTCGAATGTATCGAGGCACACAAAAAATCCCTCCCTGCACCACGGCACCGCCTCCAGCTTCCATCCCTTCTCCTCCGCCCATTTCCGAAATTCCTCGACAGAGGATTTGAGCGTATTCACGCGTAGACTTCTTCGCAGAGGCTTCGTGCTTGCCTCTTTCAGAGCAGAAACATCGGTGAAGGCGGCGTAGCGGTCGAAGGGATGGAAAGCTGTTCTATCCATGGCGAATACCATACCTTTTTGGCTTTCTTTTGACATGTTTGGAGAATCGAGGGGATTACTTGATCTAAAAATTTCCCATGGTATATTGCCTTTTGAACCCTATGCAACCTGAGAAGAACGCTGAGTACGACTACACGCAATCCATGCGCTACCAGCGGCTTTGTGATGCAACAGGCTGGAAGCCGGATACCCGTGCACCACCGTTGGTAGTGGATTCGCTTCCGCTAAAAGCTGCACCCATACCATCCCATGTCATTCGGTCGATTCCTGAAGGCGCTTGTGATTACACGCAATCCACACGTTACCAGCAGCTTTGCGACAGGATAGGAGTGGAACCGGATACTTATACTCCACTTCTGGGTAAAGTGAATCCAGTGCAGCGTAGGGCCAGCGCTCTCATCCGTTATGTCACGAAGGAATGTTTAACTAAAACACTGGATCGTCCGATGCGCACAAGTATTCAGAATGTTGTGATGGCATTCCGTTATGCACTTGCGAAATTCGAAATGTACGACTTGCCGGATGTGCGCTCGGAAGTTCTCAGAGCCGGACAAAAAATCGAAGGGGTCGTGGCTGATTTTCGCGGGCGCATGAGTCGGAAGTACGCATTTAAAATACTTATAAGAGTAGAGCGCTAGACTACGAAATTCACCAGTCTCCCCGGCATCCTTCGACAAGCGGAGGACTAAGGCTCCCACTTCCTTTAGATGACCAGGTTCACCAATCTTCCTTTGATGTAAATTTCTTTTTTCACTTGTTTCCCGTCAATAAACTTGCGCACATTCTCCGGCTCCTTTGCTTTTGCGAGAGCTTCCTTTTCAGATATGTCCGCCGGGACTTCGATATTCGCGCGGACCTTGCCATTGACCTGGATGACCAGGGTGATCGTATCGGAAATGGTGAGGGCGGGGTCGTAGGGGGGCCACTTTTGTTCGATGACAAACCCCTCGATACGCCCCTTCGACTCCGCTTCGCTCCGCTCAGGATGACGTGATTCGAGC
>CAZQCB010000062.1:0-5014 GCA_964592265.1 uncultured Candidatus Peribacteria bacterium
AGGAAATCTTTGGGAATCCGCATGCGTCGACTTTAGAAAAAATGATGACATAGGTCGCACGTCACTCCGTGACGTGCTGCATGCCGCGGAGCGTCATGCGACACCGTTACATTTCTTCCTCATGACAATGACAGATGCAAAAATTCGCCTCCTTGCGTACAACATCCGCAGCCTCTGGAATGTAGGATCGCTGTTTCGTACTTGCGATGCGATGAACGTGGAGAAACTCTATCTGACGGGATACACCGGGGTCCCGCCCCGGAAGGAGATTACGAAAACCGCTCTCGGTGCGGAGGAATTTGTTCCCTGGGAATATAACGATGAACCTCTGCACATCCTCGAAAAACTGAAGGAAGAAGGATGGTTCATCGTGAGTCTTGAACAGACTAGAGAGAGCATTTCCCTTGAAGAATATGAACCAACGTTCCCTCTCTGTCTCCTTCTCGGGAATGAAATCAAGGGGGTACGGGAAGACCTTCTTGCCTTCGGCGATGCCGTCATTTCCATTCCTATGCTTGGGAAAAAGGAATCGCTGAATGTTGCGGTGGCAGCAGGGATTGCCCTTCACTCCCTGCGATATCGCGCCCGGAAGCCACAGAAAGGGTTTGTACACCGCGCTCCTCCTGCTACACTGCGACAGAATTTTCATTCCCATGGCTGATCCAATACCTCCACCACCTCCGCCGAAGCCCGGTGATCCTGTGCCGACTGGCGGTCTCGATCCGACGCAAGTCTTTGCTGCGCCTCCCGGTCCGCCCCCACCCCCTCCAGGAATGGGTGGAGGACAAGGTCAGGACGGCGCAGGTGCTCTCCCCCCGCAGGATTCCGGCAAACCACCACCACCTCCTGGTACAGCGGCCACGAAGGAGATGGGGTATGACGATGAAGACATCCGTGTGCTCGGGATCATTGGGAATTACCGCTTCGGGAGTATCACTGCGTCACTGACGACGGAGTTCATCGTTATCCCACAGCATCCAGAGACGAATTTCGATGAGCAGAAATTCCTGCGGCTTCTCGGGGGGAGTATCTCTCTCATGCGTGATGAGAAATGGCGCATCATTCAGGCGATCCCGAACCTAAGCCAGTTTCAGATCGATGAGCTCTTCAAGATTTTGGAAGAGGAGCGGCGGAAATTCTCCGAGTTAAGCCCCAAGCACCTCCTGCAGCTCCAGAAGCTCGAGCAACGGCATGCGGAGGAGTGGAAGGATCTCCAGTCCCTCATGGCGCAGCAGAATGCGAAGAAGGAGGAAACAGCTCAGGCGGATGCTATTCGGAAACAGTTGGGGTTATAGAACTCTTCTTGCTCTCCTCGAGTGAGGCCGCACTTGCCTCTCCATTCGTCCCTCGCTTCGCTCGGGACTCAGTCGAGGAGAGCACCGCGGCCGAATCGAGAGGCCATCACTGCTTATCCACACAAAATCCCCTCCACTTCTTTCAGCGTCTCTGCGTGCATCAATCTTTCCCGTCTCTCCTTCGCTCCCTCCATCCCGCGCACATATCCTGCGAGATGTCGGCGCATTTCGAGCACTCCCCGCTTCTCCCCCTTGTGTCGTACGGAAAGCTCACAATGCTTCAGAATGAAGGGGATTTTTTCTTTGAATGTGAGAGGGGGAAGAGTGAGTCCAGAAGAACACGAACGCAGGGCATCCACAATTTCTCGCATGAGCCAGGGGTTCCCCATGGTGCCGCGGCCGACCATGACGCCATCCAAATTGCCGATCTTCTCGGGCGCATCTGAAGCTCTCCGGATATCCCCATTCCCGATCACCGGGACCGTCACATTCCTCTTGAGCTCATAGAGGGGTTCCCAGTTTGCCTCCCCGCTAAACTTCTCCCGATACGTGCGTCCGTGAATACTGAGTGCTGAAGCTCCCGCCTCGACGAGCTTTTGACAGAAGGGAATGAGGGTCTCTGCCGTATCCCATCCGAGTCTGGTTTTCACGCTCACCGGAATGGAGACTGCGGAGACCGCGGCTTCCACGAGCCTCATGGCGAGATCTGCTCGTCGGATGAGTGCTGAACCATGACAGGAAGAAACAATCTTCGCTGCAGGGCAGCCCATATTGATATCAATCCCATCTGCACCCATTTCCTCAATGATCTTGCACGAGGCTTGGAAATTCTCTTCGTCATTCCCGAAGATCTGCACGATGAAGGGACGCTCGAGAGCAGGATCAAACTGGAGCATCTTGAGCGTTCTCTCGGCGCCATAGGCAATGGCGTCCGTGCTCAAAAATTCCGTGTACACGATGATCTCCGGCGCGATGCTCTTCACGAACTGCCGATAGGAGGCATCGGTCACTCCGGCCATGGGAGCCAGAGCGACGATCGGCTTCGGTGCCGTCTTCCATGTGAACATGAATGCATTCTAGGTGTAAAGTCAAGATCGTTCAATGTCGGGATTCGCCCATGCGACGCATACTCTGTAGCGTGAGCACTCTTCTCTCTCTTTTTGCACGAGGACTCCTCCCCTCTGCGCAGGCCCAATCTCTCATTCCCGCAACGGGAACAGTGGGGCCTTGTGATTTTACAACAGGGGATTTCGATTTTGATTGCATCCCGTTCTACATCGGCTATCTGATCACGGTGCTCTTTGCCTTTGCAGCAGGAGCTTTCCTTGTCGGCATCATTCTCGGAGGATACAAGTACGCAATCGGTTCGGTCACCACAGAAGGCAAAGAGGCGGGGAAGAAACAGCTCACGGGTGCCGTTCTTGGCTTCGTGGTCGTGGTGCTTTCGTACCTCCTTGTCGACACGATCCTCGAAGCACTGCTATAGTCCCCCATAACCCCCTCATGGATTTCAAGAAGAAACCACAGTCGCACTTCCAGACATTCCGCCTCTTTGGGAAACATGCGCAGAAGATTCTCGAAACTGCCCGTGAGCGTTTGCAGCATGCAAAGAATGCAGAGGGCGCCGAACGTCCTCTGCCGCTTGCCGAGAGCGAGGAGAAAGTGCTTGTGCATCTCGCAGTGAGCAGCATCGTCAAAGCGGCGGTGACGGTCCTCGGAATCGTCCTGCTTGCTTACCTCTGCTATGCCATTCGCGATAAGATTCTCCTCTTCCTCCTGGCGATTTTCCTCTCCGTCGTCATTGATCCGGGGGTGAGTTTCCTTGAGCGGTGGAAGCTCCCCCGCGGCTTCGCGATTCTCTTCGTCTATCTCCTCGTCCTTGCAGCACTTCTCTTCCTGGTCGTCTCGCTCATTCCGATTATCGCAGAACAGATTCAGCAAATGGCTGTGCGTCTCGCGGAGCGCATTGATGCATTTCTTGCAGAACCTGTTGTGCGTCTTTCTTTCATCAGTCAGGAAATTAACCAGTACTTGAGCACTCTCCTTCGTCAGGTTCTCGCGGACATCTCGACTGGAGGCACGCTCCAGACGCTGCAGAGCTTTGGGGAGCGCCTTTCGAATGCTGCCCAGGGATCCATTGTCTTCGTTGTGGGAGTCGCAGGATCAGTCGTGCAGTTCATTATAAAATTCGTCTTCGTCCTCGTTCTCGCATTCTTCTTTCAACTGGAGAAAGAGAGTGTCCTTCGATGGGTTCGCGTGTTCCTGCCGTATCGCTACCGCCGCTATGCGGAGGGTAAGGCCGAAGCGATTCATCGAAAGCTTGCGCAGTGGATTCATGGGCAGCTCATGCTTTCGCTTGCAATCGGAATCATCGTCTTCACAGCTCTCAGCATTTTGCGTATGCCGTATGCGCTCACCCTCGCCGTCCTCGCAGCATTTACAGAATTCGTCCCTGTCATTGGACCCATCTTTGCGGCTATTCCCGCAGTCTTCATCGCGCTTGCGCAGAGCGGAATGTTCTCCGCGCTGATCGTTGGTGTCGTGTACTACGGCATCCAGTGGTGTGAGAATAACCTCCTCGTTCCCTTGATCATGAAGCGGGCAGTGGGCCTCTCGCCGATTGCCATCATGTTTGCGATGCTTGTCGGGGTCAGCTTTCCCGACACGATTCACCCCATTTTGGGCATCCTCCTTGCTGTGCCTCTTGCGACGATTATCAGCATCTTCATCCAGGACTACCGGTCACAGCTTTGACTTCATCTCCTGGAGCGCGTTGAGGAAGGCATCGAGATCTTCTGCGTCGAACATGATCGTGGTCTTTCTGCCACCACGCGACTTCTCGGAGACCTTGAAGAACTTTCCGTTGCTGCTTTCCTTGAGGTCCACGTAGAACGTCCGCTGCTTCGCATGGATCGTGATGCTGTGAAGTTCTTTACCGTATTCGCGGTTGCCTGCTCCCTGTCCTCCTTTCCCAAAGGAAGGAGAAGCTGTTGCGTCTCCTGCGGGAGGAGTGGGCACGAGATCAGACATAGGATCGAACATAAAATGATGGGAAGAGAATAATTCCTACTTTAGGAGTGGTAGACGCAGTGTAGTCTAAGAGAGTGGGGGAAACAAGATAGCGGGTTCCCCAATGGTCTTCCACTCTTTCACCTCTCCCCACTCCTTCATCTCTTTAGTGATCGTAAAACTCTTCTCGAGCATCTTGTCGGCATAGGGGACACCAAGCTGCTTGCTTATGTGCTCCGCGGTGCCGGGGATGAAGGGGAGAAGCATGAGGGAGATGTGACGAAGGAGCTCCGCGAGTTTTGTGAGGACGGCCTGCTTTTCCTCTCCCTGGAGTGTCCAGGGCTTCCGATCATCAATGGTGCGATTCCCTTCGTCTGCGATGAGCATGACATACTGGAGAGCGCCGGAGAGATCGAAGGCATCCATGGCTTCTCTGTAGCGAGGCCAGAGGTCACGACCTCCTTCAACTCTCTGGAGTGTGCCTCCTTCCTTTTGGAGGAGGATGAGAACACGATTGAGCAGATTTCCCACGGTGTTCCGTAGCTTCGCATCATAGAGTTCTTCGAAGCGTTCCCAGGAAAAATCTCCATCGCGTCCTACGGGGATCTCATGGGAGAGGAAGAAACGGAGAGGATCGGGGTTCCCCTTGCAACGCTCAAGAATACTGTCAGGAACGATGACGTTTCCCAGGGATTTGCTCATCTTCTGCC
>CAZQCB010000063.1:0-4873 GCA_964592265.1 uncultured Candidatus Peribacteria bacterium
TCCCCGAATCCCTTCCCGGTCTCACCGATGCTGAGCGCGAGCGCTTGGTCAGGGAGCGAAAGCTCGCACGGGCAGGAGAGAGAGTGGAGGAAGAAGACCTCGAGGAAATGCTCCAAAAAGCCGAGGAGCGTCGCACGCTTCGAGCGCAAGAGCGTCGTCTCCAGGAGATCCTCCGACCGATTGTGCGCGAAGTCCACCCGCCTCTCAAACCGGGGCGCATCACACGGGAAGTCGTGAAGCAGGACAAGTGGCGATCGGGCATCCTGGAATTCATCCAAGGTCTCCCGCTTGGGTTCAAGGAGGTGGCATCCCAGGCAATCGAGAAGCTCACATCGGCTCTGGAAGCGACGGAGGCAACCAGGGACATTCTGGCACACACAGCCCGCTTCGCGGAGGCTCTCATGGGCCGAAGCTCGCAAGCGATTGTTCTCGCCCTCCGGCAGATTGGCCTTGAGGAGAAGGTGACAGAACTCGCACAGAGTGCGGCAATGCATTTCCTCGCGAGAGACGGGGGAGCGCGAGAGCCGAGAGCACGCCGACTTGCCGATCACTTACTCGACACGCTCACAGAAAGCGCCGACAGGCTTGAGCGATTGGTCGCATCGAAACTTGGTGGAGAGCAGTATGGAGTTGCTCCTGAGCCGCAGCGCTTCTACTCGACCGCACTCCAGAAGATCGGGGAGACCTTCGTCATAGAGAAGCTTCGCATCGTCATCTTGAGTCCACGTGGGACAGCTTACGCGTATGTCCCCGTGACACTCTTCTCAGCGCCACAGAGAACACTCACCGATGGGAGTGGTGTTGCAGAATTTACCGATGTCTCCATGGGCGAGCATAACCTGGAAATCCACCTGGATGATGAGTTCGTCGTTCGGAAAGCCTTGATCGTGGAAGCACCCGAGGGTCTTGATCTCCCCGAAGGGGAAATGGTTGACGTCATCATCCCGCTCATCAATGTACGAGTGGAGGATCGAGCGGAAGATGGCGCAAGCCTGCACAGTGCGGCCGGAGCGAAGTGGAACCGCGAGCTCCTCACGCGCACCGTGATCTTCATGACCCTCCTCAGCATGGTCGTCGTGCAGGTGTGCTTCCTCATTATGCTGCTTCGGCGCCGCGACCGCTCCTGTAGATTCTGTGGGGTGTTGAAGAAGGTGGTGCACTCCTCTCCCTAACCCTCTCCGCAACTGCCGTGCGGAGAGGGAATGTTTGTGTTTGTGTAGGGGCGCGCCGCACTAGGGATTCAGAGCAAAGTGGGAGGAAGAAATTTTTCCACATCCTTCTCTTGTAAGAGAATCGTCTTGTCACACAAGCTGGTAAGACCAAATGATTGTCCCTGCCTAATGGAACTTCCGACATACACGACCTGCTTGCCGAGTCGCTGTACCTCCACAACAGCAGGAACGAGATCGTTATCAGAGCTAATGAGGTACACGGCATCGTACTTGTCTTCGACAGCAAACCGGATCATCTCCACGGCAATGAGCACATCCACACCCTTCTCGTGGTGGATACCATCGGGATAGGAAATGATATGTCCATAGCCGATGTTGATGCGCTGCTTTTGCAGGAAACGGATGAGCTGCTGCTGTTTTGCGTAGAGCTTCTCGCTTTTTTCGTTCCCATGCTTTCGCTTGAGCTTCCCGATGTAGTAGCGAATATCGATGAGCTTATCTGAGGTAATGAGTTCCTCGGCGAACCCTCGTACATCGAAATCTGTCCTCGGTTTTTTCCCGACAAGCGCAAGGAGTTCCTTGAGCTTGAAGTACCAATTGCCGCCGTCTACGAAGATCATTGCTCTGCGCATATGTAGCGGCATGATACCGCATCATAAAAGACCGCCGTCGCACCCTTGCGGGTAGGAGGGCGGTGGGTTTAGTGCTCTCAGTGTACACCTATTGCCAGGCAAGCCTCAAGAGACAATTGTCCAATTTAGGTATCTGAGGAAATGGCTTTCACAAGACAAAATTTCAATGGTGCTTGGATTGTGTGTAGGAGCGCGCCAAGCTTGTGGTGAGCTTGCCGAACCAGCGCGCTCGGGAGCAGGATTTGCAGAGGGAAACTTGTGTGGAAGCAGAGAGTTCCACTGGGCGCCCTGCTGGGGCGCCCTGTGTAGCACTGCTACAGTAGAGGCAATGTATCTTCCTTCCCGAATCTTCGTCGCATGCACCTTCCTTCTCCTCACTGCCTGCGGAGGCCTCTCATCGGAGCAGGAATCCCCACAGTCCCAGAGCTCTGCTTCGGTGAGCCCCACGCATTCTCCCATCGGCTTCTTCTTTTTTTCCGAAGAAGGACAATTGGATCAGACGTCCCTGCAGGACGCCTATGTCCGAACGGCAATCGAATGGAGTGCTTTTGAACCTGCTCCAGGAATATTCGACTTTGCTCGAACGAACAGGCAGGCAGAGAAAATTGATGCGCTGCTTGCGAAGGGGAAACGAGTCATTCCCTCAATCCGTGCGAAATCCGACTGGGCCGTTATGCAGGAAGGTGGGAAGTGTGCCTCCCCCCCACTCGATCTCGATCGGGCAACTCCTCTGCAAGGGGGTAAGAGCTACTCTCCGAGCTACGCCTCCTTTGTGAAGAACATTGCAGAACACTATCGCGGAAAATTCGAGATTGTCGTTATTGAAAACGAGATGAATGACCCGGATTTCTGGTGTGGAAGCAGCGACGATTACCTCCGCCTCTTCGCGACCGCGAAAAAGGTATTCGCCGAGGTGGATCCAGAGGTGAAACTTACGGACAGCGGTGTGCAGGGGGTGATACTGAATTGGCTTGTAGTTGAGGATTATCTCAAACGTGGAGATGCTGAGGAGGCGACCAGTTTTTACCGGAAGGTCATGGGGGAGTCCATCACGGAAGAGGAGCTCATGAAAGAGACAGAACGCATGGCGTCCAAGAAGGCCTTCCTCCGAGCACGAGAGCTCCTCGAGGGTCCCCTCTTCTCCTGGGTTGCTATCGTGAATTTCCACTACTACCAGCGCTCCGCCGCCCTACCAGACGTCGTGAGTTTCCTTCGAAAGAATATGAAGGCAGAGAAGCCCCTCATGACAAACGAAATCGGGATCAAGCAACAATTTGTCGCAAGTGCCGACGAGGCTGCAAAAGAGTTGGTCAAAAAATACGTGCAACTTCTCGCACTCGATGTTGCACCCATTCTCTGGTTCTCGGTTGGTGGGGATGAAGAGCATAATGCAGGAGCGCTCGTGGACAACGAGGGCAAGCTCATCGAGGAAACGACGCAGGCTTTTGAAACGCTCGCCAAATTCTTTGTGGCACCTCCACTCTCACATCGAGAGGATGTTCTCGAAGGAGTACAGCGCTTTCGCTTTGCGTTTCCGGGAAGAACTCTGGATGTTCTCTGGGCGAAAGAGACATCCGAGGAGTTTCCTCTGACAATCCCCGAAGGGTGTGAGGTCGTGAATTACCGAGGACGTGCGTTGCCGGAAAAAAATGTTTCCCCGTCGGATGCGCCGGTATTTGTGGTGTGTGGGAAGTGATGGCTCCCGGGGTCGGGATCGAACCGACGACCAATGCGTTAACAGCGCACTGCTCTACCGCTGAGCTACCCGGGATTGTCCGACATTGTACAACACACTCAAACACCCTCCTCTTCAGGACCCTGACACCTTACTCCTTACCCAATACCCATTACCCGAATAATCCTCCTTTTGCCCCCAATTTCTTGAGTAGTTTCGGATCCTTCACATACTGCTCTGCAAGACTCCGCTCGAGGAGATTTTCAGAGAGAAGGCGTGCAACGTCGCGCTCAACCGTGATCATCCCCTCGTCGGCAGAGGTTTGGAGGACATTGTGGAGTTCCGCGATGCGGTTATCGCGAATGATGTTCGCAACCGCGGGGCTATTGAGGAGCACCTCGCGTACCGCGCAGCGTCCTCCCCCCTTCCGTGGGAGAAGCCTCTGACTAAAGACCGCGATGAGGGACAGAGAGAACTGCAAACGCACCTGATCCTGCTGGTGCGGCGGGAACACATCAATAATGCGATCGATGGTCTGGGAAGCGGAGGGTGTATGGAGCGTTGCGAAG
This sequence comes from uncultured Candidatus Peribacteria bacterium, assembly GCA_964592265.1. Taxonomy (GTDB): domain Bacteria; phylum Patescibacteriota; class Gracilibacteria; order Peribacterales; family Peribacteraceae; genus CAZQCB01. The sequence goes on from CAZQCB010000063.1 coordinate 4,049, forward strand.
ACGAGGTGCCCGGTCTCGGCGAGAGTGAGGGCCGCGGCAATGGTCTCGAGATCGCGCATCTCACCGACCAAAATCACATCGGGGTCCTGGCGGAGAATCCGGCGCAGCGCTTCCGAGAAGGAGAGGAAGTCCGAGCCGAACTGGCGTTGCCGAATCACCGCCTTCTTCGATTGGTAGAGGAATTCCACAGGATCCTCGAGCGTCACGATGTGGACGGCCCTCTCACGGTTAATCGTCTCGATCATGGAAGCAAGGGAAGTCGATTTCCCGCTCCCCGTGGGACCGGTGAAAAGGATGATTCCCTGGGGTGTTCTGATGAGTTGCTCCGCAATATCCGGCATTTGCACCTCCTTCATTGTCGGAATCTTGTCCGGGATGATACGGGCAACCAGTCCGACGTTATCACGCTCATAGTGGCAGTTCACACGGAGACGTGTTCCACTCGGGAGCTGGTAACTCAAGTCAATCTCCCGTTCCCGCTCAAAGCGCTCCTGCTGACTTTGTGTGAGAGCAGTGTTCACGAGCTTGCGCACCTCTTCCCGCGAAAGCGGATCATTGTACCCCTCCATCGCCTCCAGGATCCCATCAATGCGGACGAGCGGCGGCTTTCCAACGAGGATGTGCACATCGGATGCACCGGTCTCCTGCCCTTTCTGGAAGATCGCATCGAGCAATGAGGTGTGGGTTTCTGCAGGCATTTCTCTCCATTATAGCATATTTTAAGGCCTGTAGCACGGGCTTCCAGGCCGTGTGTAGGGGCGCCGCGCTGCGGCGCCCAGTGGAACTCTCTGCTTCCACACAAGTTTCCCTCTGCAAATCCTGCTC
>CAZQCB010000064.1:0-4743 GCA_964592265.1 uncultured Candidatus Peribacteria bacterium
CGAGGCCCGAGAGCGGCTCGTCCAGCACCAGCAGCTCGGGCTGGCCGAGCAGCGCGCGGGCGATGGACAGGCGCCGGCGCTGGCCCAGCGAGAGCCTGACGTGTGGGCCGCGGTCGGCGTGCACCCTCACGATGCGGCGGATGCCGACGAGGACGCGCTCACCGAGATCGAGCGGCTGGCGGCGCGCATCAACCAGGCGGGGAAGGTGACGCACGAGCGTTACCGGAAATCGATCGCCCGTGCAGGGACCGTCATCTGGAACGGGCCACTGGGTCTCTACGAATACAATCGCTTCTCACACGGGACAAAGCGTCTTGCGGAAGCGATCCGGGCGGCGACTACGAAGGGGACGTTCTCGCTCGTCGGAGGAGGGGATACGCTCGACTTCCACATGCGCTATAAGCATCCGCTCGATGGATACACCTTCGTGAGTACGGGCGGGGGAGCCATGCTCGAATTCCTCTCCTCTCCTGCACCTCTCCCTGCGCTCGCAGAGCTCCTTACAGAATAGGCGTCATGGAATCGAAGCATCCTGAGCGCTTTGAGGCTCTGGCGCAGTTCGTCCTCTCGCGCTTACGCATTCTCTCCTCCCATCGCTTGAGCGTATGGATCTTTCTCTGCTTCAGCATGTTGCTCTTCAGCACGATTCTCTTCGTCGCCCTCCCCTCCGCACGTATACGGATCTGGCCGAAGGTGACGCTGGTGAATCATACGGCGAATGTCCTCCTCACGGTGTCTGGGGCTCTCGTGCAGCAAGATCGCCAGTACGTTCTGCCTCTGCTTCCCCTCCACACGGAAGTGGCACTCACGATCACCTTCGATCAGATCAGCAAGAATTTCCTGGGGGAGAATGCCAGGGTGACGATGACGCTCCTCAACGAGAGCGAGGAGCCGTACACCTTTCGCGCCGGCACGCGGCTCGTGAATCAGGCGGGGATGATTTTTCGCGCGCGCGATTCTGTGACCGTTCCGGCAGCATCCCTTGCGGGCCCCGGCTCCGTGACGGTCGTTGCGAGAGCACAGCCGGAGGATCTCTATGGTCAGATCGTCGGGGAGCGGGGGAATGTGCCGGAAGGGTTGAAGTGGGAAATTCCCGGTCTCTCCCTTGAAGAACGCAAATCCGTCTATGCGCGAAACCTGGAGCCTGCGACGGGAGGAACGACGAAGTACGGGACGCTCCTCAAAGAGAGCGATTTGGAGCTTGCACGGAAGCAGCTTGAGCAGGAGCTCACGAAAGCTGCGAAAGCCCGGACAGAAGAGGAGATCGAGCTCCTGAAACATCGCACGGGGGAGTACTACGTGATCCTGCAGTACGATGTGCTCACGGGGATCAGCTTCTCCGGGGCTGCATTGCCACTCCATCTTGTGGGGGAATCGGTGAGCTCTCTGCCTATTGAGGGGGAACTTCAGTACACCGTCCTTGCGTATAGCAAAGATGCTCTCCTCACGTTGCTTCTCCCTGGGCTCATGGACCACATTGAGGAGGGGCACGAGCTTGTCGAGGGGAGCGTCCTCCGGGAGGGGATTGCGGTGCACGTCGTCGAGTACGACGATAACTTCCAGTGGGTGAAGGTAACAGCGGAACTTACGGGGAAGCAGCGTGCAGCTCTCTCTGCGGTCTCTCCCACAGGGAGGATGTTCGCGGACAAGGTGCGTGATGCCATCCGAGGGAAAACCATTCAGGAAGCGGAGCGCATCATCCAGAATTTCCCGGAGGTCGATCGGGTGGAGGTATCCCTTTGGCCACCCTGGCAGCGCTCCCTGCCATCACTCTCGAGTAACATCTTCCTCCTGCCCCAGGAAGAGTGATGCGTGTCCGATCATTCCTCCTCGGGTGGACTGCAACCGTCGCAGCTCTCAGCGTGAGCGCGTTTCCCCTGAGTTTGCTCTTCGTCTTCTCACAGTTTCCGGGGAATGCGCAGTTCCCCGCGTCACAGAAGTCAGAGACCGTCTGTGCCATTGTCTTCGGGTCCGCAGTCCACGAGGGGAGGGAGGCCGGCCCTGGGATCCTGCGCCGGACGGAGGCAGCGGCAAATCTTTACAAAGAGGGGAAGGTAGAAACACTCATTCTGAGTGGGGGAGTTGGAGAGGGGAATGCCTTGAGTGAAGCGGAGGTCATGCAGAAGGAGGCAATAGAACTCGGAGTGGATGCCGAAGATATCACGCTGGAAAAAGAGGCGACGTCTACCTGGGAGAACATCAAATTTGTTCAACCCTATGCGGCAAACTGCACGTCACTCGTCGCCGTGAGCGACCGGTATCACCTCGCACGGATCCGGGTTGCGGCCCTTCGTCAGGACCTTGACATGAGTCTGTATCCCGCGGCCCCTCCACCGGATCCTCTGTTCGAGTTTCGGGAAGTGCTGCGAGAGTCTCTTGGGGTCCTCGTATACCTTGTGGCTAGGTTTCCATCGAGACCATAAAAAACCCTCCCCGCACCTCTTCCTGTCGAACGATTGTGGACAAGCCACAAGTCTTCGTATAAACTGCATTATGCGACGTTAGTTGTTTTCCACACTTCGACAAGCTCAGTGTAAACACCTCATGAAGAAGCCCTCTCCCCTGTCTCAGGCCATTGATCGCTACCTCCTGCACTTGGAATCGGAGCTTGGGAAGTCTTCGCTCACGGTGAAGAACTATGCGCACCAGCTCAGGGACTTTCTCGTAGCGGTTCAAGTCCCCTCCCCGGGCAAGATCGAGAAGGCGACGATCCAGCACTATAAGCAGTACCTGCACCGCTTCCGGGATCCAAGGGGCAAGGAACTCACCGTTCGGACGAAGAATCACCGTCTCACCGTCCTTCGGGCCTTCCTCCGGTACCTCGTGCAGGAGGAGGAACTCACTGTCTACCCCCCAGACCGGGTACAGCGCTTCAAGGAGGACCCGCGGCAGGTGAAAGTGCTCTTCTCAGAGGAACTTGAGCGACTGCTTGAGGCTCCAGATACCAAGATCCTCCGCGGGAAGCGTGACAAGGCGATCCTCGAAACGTTCTTTTCCACTGGTATGCGTCTTTCGGAGCTTGCATCACTTTCCCGCAAGGATCTGAACTTCAAAACGCGAGAGATCTCCGTGCGGGGGAAGCGTGGCAAGATCCGGGTGGTGTTCCTCTCCGATGCAGCAGTCGAGGCTCTGCAGTGCTATTTGAGTGCGCGAGAGGATGCCTTCGCTCCCCTCTTCGTTCGTCCGTTCAAAGATTCCGTGAAACAGGATCTCTCCGGTGAAAGTCTCCGTCTGAACGTACGCAGTATCCAGAACATCGTGAAGAAGTATGCACTCATTGCCGGGATTGTCACCGACCCCTCACCGCATACCCTCCGCCACAGCTTCGCCACCGATCTCCTCCGAAATGGCGCGGACCTCCGCTCTGTCCAGGAAATGCTCGGGCATAAGGACCTCTCGACGACGCAGATTTATACGCATGTCACGAATCCACAGTTAAAAGAGGTGCATCGCAAATTCCACGGGAAGTCTTGATATTTCATGCAGGATTTTCTTGACGGGGAGCGAGAGTTCCGTAGCATAGGGTTTCCGTATGCCCTCCCTCTCCACTAGCCCTTCAGTTGCGAATACTCTCCGTGAAACGAAGGCAGACCTTCGGGAAACTCGTCCTGAACGTACCGTGGAAATCGCCCAGTGGGATCGCCTCGAGGAGGCAGTCACGGCAGTGAAGGAAAGGGGGATGATTCCGGTCATACGAGTCGATACCCGCGAGAAACTTCAGGAGGTATTGGATTTCAAAAAAAGATATGGAGATCTAAGCCAGGGGGTAGCTATGAAAGTGAGCCGAGAGATCAAGGCAGAGATGAAGAGCCGTCAGCAGGATCTGGTGTTCCGCCGCGAGGAAGGGATAAGGAGGAGGTTAGAAGAGACTCTGGGTGAGGAATGGGGGAAGAAGTCTCTGGGGGTCCTCCGAAAAGAGGAAGCATGGGTTCTGGAAGGAGAAAGGGTTCCCGACGTTGTTCGTGTGATGAGAGAGAAGGATCCTCCGGATTTCTACATGTCAGAGGAAGGAGCATGGGAGCAGACGAAAGCAGGCTATAAGAGGGTGGATGAGCCGTTGGAGGCAGACGAACAGGATTGGCAAGAGCTCGGCAGTGATGGTGCAAGTGGGGATTCGGATGTGGATGTCTTCCTGGGGGATAGGCAGGGAGAGGAGAAAGAGGGGGATTCTTCTACGGAGATCATCTTCAAGGATGCTCAGGAAGTGGAGGAGATGAAGAGGGGGTTAAAGGAGGCCCCAGACGGTCCATGGGCTCAGCCTGTCAGTCGTTCTCCCGATGATTCCCACGCACAAGGGAATGGCTCTGAAGAAGATGCGTCGGCGAACGGTGTTCCTCAACAAGAAGAGAGGACGGGATGGAGATCGCGTATGAGAAAACTCGTCGGCGGTGTACGGAACCTGTTTGGGCGTCGTACAGACGTGTAGCACGGGCCGTGCTACACAAAAGCATTCGTTTTTGCGGCCACGATGAAATCATTCTCGGAAAGTCCCCCAATTGCGTGCGTCCAGAGGGTGAGGGTGCACTTGCCCCAGTGGACTTCGAAATCCGGATGGTGATTCTCACTGTCTGCGACATCCGCGACGCGGTTGAAGAACGCGCGGGTTTCTTTGAAGTTTTTGAAGGTGAAGGTCCGGGAGATGTTCTTTCCATCGCTTGAAAGCTGCCACTCGGGCGTCTGTTTCAAAAGTTCCTCAGCCTGCGGCCGCGTGAGAGGTTTCGCGCCCCCTTCGCAGGGGAGACA
>CAZQCB010000065.1:0-4710 GCA_964592265.1 uncultured Candidatus Peribacteria bacterium
AATTTGTTTCGGATTTCGTGCTTCGTGCTTCGAGTTTCGCTATGAGAATGATAACGCCTCAGGCCAAAATATGAGCAGAACTCCCAGCACCCCCATGAGTATACCTCCAAAGATCATCGTAAATCTCCGGTACTTCGTCGTGAATCCCGTGGCGTGGAGGGTGGCCACCGCGATTGCGAAAATCACGAGATCATCGAACATGTAGGTCAGGATGTAGAGCAGGAGGTACATGTACCGTTCAAGATGTGTCAGAGGATTGAAGGCGAGAATTTGCGTGAAAATCGCAGGAAGACCCGCTGTGCAGACGAGCTCAATCAAATTCACGGAGACCGCGAGGATCGCAACGCCCAGAATCATCGCTGGCCACGACGCAGCCGCGACGACGGCCTTCATCCGCTCAATGGTTTTCGCTCTCCTCTGGTGATCCGTAATCTGGCAGACATTGGGGTCCTTTCCGAAGGCTTCATAGAGATAGAAGGATCCTCCCGCAATCGCGACGATACCGATGATCTTCTGGACCCAGTGGTTGAATCCGATGAGGAGGAAGACATTGAGCCATGCGGCGATGAAGATGTAATACATGATCCCGGAGACCAGGAGGAATGTTCCGCCGATCACCCAGATCTTGACCCACGAGCGCGTATTAATGAGGAGCGTGAGGAGCGTGATGAGCACCCACATCGCGCAGGGATTGAACCCATCGAGTCCACCGAGAACGATGGAGAGCACGGGCAGAGAGAGATCACGGAGATCCGTCCTTCCGACAAACCAGAAGTCAAAGATGAACTGCTCCTCATCGTAGTTTGCTTCGCAGGGCTTACTGGGGTCACCGCTACAGGTCGAAGATGTTTCGAGCAGACTCTTCGCCCCTTCCCCTTCGAGGAATGCATCGAAGGTGATACATCCTCCCTCACGATCTTTGCAGGCTTCATAGGTCCCCCTGATCCGCTTCCCCGTTGTTTCATCTTTGTCGTATCCCTGAATGATGTGGCCATCGAGCACAATGGTGGGCACTCCCTGCTGAAGACCCGGCATCCTGAGCTGCACTTTTTTGAAAAGCTCTTGAGTTTCTGGCTCCAGCACTTCGTAGTACGCGACTGTGGGAGCCTCTTCCCATTTTCCCATGAAGGCCTTGAAGTCCGCACAGTGCGGGCATCCTTCACGCACGAAGACGTGCATGGTTGTTGCTTCCACTTCCCCTACATGGGCAAATGCCGCAGGGGCGCCCGCGAGGAGAGTGAGGACGCCTAACGCGACGAGAAGATATTTTCGCATTTCAGGACAGTATACCATGAATGCGAAGAATGCGTAAGCCCTGCCGAATGAGGAAAGCACCGCGGCGAAGAAGCGGACGTATCAGATCAGCATCCCCCGGAGTTTCGGAAATCTGATGGAAGATTGCACGGGCCTCACCTATTTTCTGCAGTGCTTCAAGTCCAAAAACAGTGTTCTCTTCGCGGACACTCTGGGAGACTTGATCCAGTTGCCATACGATCGTGGTTGCAAAGATCTTTCGTGATGCACGCTCCACGGGAAGAATCTGGGCAATGGCATACGACTGAAGCTGGGGCAATGCGCTGCAATCTTCGTTCCCTCCCTCCAGTCGCTCACTCTGATCTTGTAACCAAGCGATAAGCCACTCCGCTTCCTGCGTGAACCCCTTCTTCGTTTCCGGAGAAAGGATCTCTTCACCCGCAACCTCAGAGAGTCGGCCTCTCACTTTCGATGCAGCGCTTCGAAGGAGTGAGAGGAGATGTATTCGTTCTTCGTCACAGGCTTCAAAAGACACAGCGCTTGAGGCGATGGGCTGTAGGAGAAGGAGAGTCGTGAGAAAGGCGGCTTGCAGACCAGAGCGCATACCCCTCCATCCTAGCGGAGAGCCTCGCTATACTCCTGAAGCACCGGCCGCTGTGGTGGAATGGTAGACACGGGGGACTTAAAATCCCCTGCTCCGAAAGGGGCTTGTAGGTTCGAGTCCTGCCAGCGGCACCATGTACCAGAACGCCGCAGGCGCCTCCAAGCCGAGGACGTTCTGGGACATGCCCCGCACCGATGCGAAGCATCTGGTGCGGGGCTCACAAGAAAACAGAAAATATGCTATACTAATGAGAATTGCTCGAAATCGACCTCCACCACTGGCCGTTTGTCCGCTTGCGAAGAGAGACAAGTCCGTCGTCCCAGGCAATCGGATGGACATCGCTTATGGTGATGATCGTCGCTGGATCAACGTACAACATGTTCGCGAAGCCTCTGACGGGGGCATTCTCCCCTCTTTCGCTCCTCTTTGTGAGCGAGCTTCTCACGTTCCTCTTCCTCCTCTTCTCTTTTGGATTTTTCCCTCTCGTCCGACACCTGTGGAGAGTCCCAAGGAAGAAATTGCTCCCGCTCCTGTGGGTAGGGATCTTGAGTGGTACGACCGCTCCCCTTCTCTGGTTCACGGGACTTCAGGCAACAACTGCGGTCAATGCCACCCTCTTCGGGAATGCGGAAATGGTCTTCCTCATTATCCTTGCCGTCCTTGTTCTCGGAGAGAAATGGACCGTGCATCATGCGATTGCAGGCGTCACGATTGCAGCTGGTGTCCTCCTCGTCGCTTTGGAAGGATTTGATGGCACCATTGCACTCCACAAAGGGGACATGCTCATTCTCCTAGCAAGTTTCACCTTCAGCATCGGGAGCATTACCTTCCGGAAATACCTCCACCATCTGGAGCCACAGATTGCGATTTTCGTCCGGTCCCTCACTGCAATGACGATTTTCATTCTGCTTTCCCCTTTCCTGGAGCACACGATTGTGGAAGACGTCAGAACTTTCCCCTTCGCGCTCCTTCCTGCGCTCCTTGGCTTCGGCTTCATTGCACGGTTCCTCAACATTTTCACTTTTTACGAAGCGATCGACCGACTACCCGTCTCCACAGTCTCGCTGCTTGGGAACTTGAGTGTCATTGTGGGAGTCCTCTTCGCACATTGGTACTTGAGTGAAGCCATCTTCTGGTACCACTGGGTGGGGGGCGGGTTCATTGTCTTCGGCACGATCCTGCTCGAAACGATCGGCATCCATCCGAGTGAGAAGCACCTCCAGCACCACATGGAGCAGCATCACCATCACCGGGGATAATCATGGGAGGAAAACCTATAGGTTTTCCTCCCATGGACCCACCTTTCCAAGAAGATGCGCTCCAGCGCGGCAGAGCCGCGCTTCGCGCAACCATTTTTACTGAGACTTTTGCCCTTCTCAGAGAAAACCATTCATGCGATCATGCACCAACAATGCGCCGTTCTCTTTCAATCGCTCTCGCAAGCTCCGCCCTCCTCCTCGCAGGTTGCAAGGCAGGCAAGACCACTCAGGCTGCCTGTCCGGTAGCGCCATCCCCCGTCGAGCGTTTCTCCCTCTGCCTCACGGACGGATGGCATCAGACAACGGAACGCTTCGGAGAGGAAGGAAGTTTCGTCGTCTCTCTCCAACCAGAGGGAGGCACAGGAGCACTTATGCGCATCCATGTGAAGAAGGATCCTCTGGAAGGACCCGTCTTCTCCAGTGTCGAATTCGCGGAGCGGGCAATCGCGATCACACGGGAGCGTGCCCCGAATTACAAAGTCGTCAGCACCGAACCCATGATGGTGAGCAGGAAGGAAACCATTCTCCACATCTTCGATGCCTCACAAGGCGCAGGAGGAGAACCCATCCGTTATTATCAGTTCGTGACGACGCATGAGGAGATCGCCTATGGATTTACTGCAGTGATGTCCCCGGAAGTAACGGAAGATGATCGGGAAACTCTCCTGGGGATCTTGCGGAGTGTGGACTTCAATGAAGAGTTGCTCTGAATGCTATACTCCAGCCATGCCTGCACGAGAATTCCACTCATTCAAAGAGCTCGCCAAAGCAATCCTTCCGCCGGAGGAAACTCTCCGCACTGCCTGGTCAGATATTCAGTGTGCTTGCTCACCGAAACCACAAGGCCTCAAAAGAAAACAGGAAGAATCGGAGAAAAATGATGCCTTCGAGAGAGCAATTACCACTTTGCGACGACATTTTCCAACTTCCCGGGAATTTCGAGAAGCAATACCCGATTGGTCTTTTACATCCTCAAGCGAGATTTCAAAACAACCTCTCTATCACTTTGCCAACAAGTGGGAAGCGTATGAACAGCAAGAGCAAAGCATTACTGCAAGAAGAAGGATGACTGCCGGACAAGCAGATGACCTATTGGTTTATCGTAAACACTCTTCACAACCGTTATCCAGAGAGGAATTGGAGGAGAGAAGAAGGAGGAAGCAGCAAAGTAGGGAGGATCGCATACGGAACGAACGGAGAGAGGAATAACCGTAAAAGGAACCTAGCATAGTTGTATTTCCGGTTACGGTCACAATCATTCATGAAAATGTTTCTTCATAAAGGCTCTTCCTGAGTGCGACTTTAAGTATTTTTCAAATTCTTCTGCACATTTGCGATCTTTAAATGAAACACACAAGCGCAATGACCATGGCTTAAATTTGTTCGTGTGAACGCTCTTGCCTGCATTATGTTCAGCTAGCCTTTTCTTTACATCATTTGTTACGCCGAAATACCAGTGCTGTTTATCTGATGATTCGAGGATATAAGTGAAATACATAGTGGATTAGTCTAGCAAAAAGGCCCGGCTTCGTGCGTCCGGCTCCGCTACGCTTCGCCGAGACGGCACTACGCCGAGGCATCCGGCAAAATGAT
>CAZQCB010000066.1:0-4655 GCA_964592265.1 uncultured Candidatus Peribacteria bacterium
CTCACATCAGATCGGAAATACCTCGTGGTCTCTCTTGCTCCTTCCTCTGCTTGCTCTCCTCAATGTCCCCTTCTACCTAACGCAGAAAGCAGCGCTCTTGAGTGGAGAACAATTATTCCCTGTCTTCTTCTGGCCTATTGTGGGTCGCGAGATGATGTTTTTCTCGGTGCCGTGGTTTTTTCGATCCTACCGCCAGTCTGTTCTCTCCTACGTGCGTCATGCCGACCGACTCTACCATCTCCTGAATGCAATCGTGGTTATCCTCTTCTTTATAGGTATGTATCTCACCACTCGTGCTTTCACGGTTGGTCCCGTCTCTCTGGTCTCCACCGTCAGCAATGTACAGCCATTCGTTATTCTCTTCATTGCCTGGCTTGCATGTTACCTTGCGCCCTCTTTTGCCCCCCGTGAGCTTCTCACTGCCCAATCGGTGCAGGTGAAGCTTCTCAGTTTCTCCGTAGTGTTCCTTGGGCTGGCTTTGCTTGTGGCGGGATAAGTGCTTGCCTTCAGCCTCTATTTCCGTATCCTAGGGCGGCTATGCCAAGAGGGAAGCGCACTGTTTTCGCCGGCTTCTGCAAGGAGTGTGGGATGCGATCCTGCACGGTCCGTCTGCACCGCCAGAGAGCGGCAAAGTCCTGGAAGGACTTTGGGCCGACCGATAAGCAGTACGTGAAGTTCTGCAGCGGGTGCAGGAAGCGGACTGCAGTGAAGCTGAAAGAGGAGAAACACAGCAGCAATTAGGGTTTCCGAAGCTTATTTGGGACAAGGTGACGGTATCGGAACATCGTCCCTGATCCTGACTTCAAATACATCTCATAGTCTGTTGCCTGCTTCTTTGTGGGAAAGCTTGCAGCACATACGAGCTTCCATGGTCGATATCTAGCCGTAGAAGGGACCTTCCCGTCATTATGCTGAATGAGGCGTTGTTGAAGGTTTGCCGTCGATCCGACATACTGTTGTCCTTTCGAATTTTCGAGGACGTATGTGTAGTGCCACATAAGGCAAAGTATACAGCCGACCTTCGCTCTCGAGGCTTGCCATCCGTAGCCGCAGCGACCCTGGAGAAAAATATCATCTTGAAATCGAGAGGCTACGGTCGGCATCCTTCGCTGCGCGAAGGATGGTGTACGATTGTGCATAATAAATGTGTTCAAAACATGAATACAAAGTGTGATCAAGGTGAAGTACTAGGCAAAACTCGACACTAGTACTTCTGCTCTTTATAGTGCGCCCGTTCCTGAGTAACGAATTTGTACAGTTCGATTGCCACCATTATCGGCACCTTCTTGAAGGACTCCTACGGGATGAGCAAGGAAATTGCTCTGAAGGTTCCTGAAGATCCTGAGCATGGGGATCTCACGACGAGCATTGCGATGGAGGTAGGAAAGGAGGTCGGGAAATCCCCGCGGTCTATCGCAGAACTCCTCATGGAGACACTGAAGAGAGCTCCCGGAGTAGCGAGGGTGGAAGTCGCGGGTCCGGGGTTCCTCAATATCACGCTCACGGCAGAAGAGCGGCTCAAGCAGCTTGCTATGGCGCGAGAGGCGTGCACGCCGAAAGTGAGGCGCAATGAGTCTCCCGTGATCCTGGAGTACTCGCAGCCGAATATCGCGAAACCCCTCGGTGTGCACCACATCTTAAGTACGGTGATCGGCCAGGCGGTTGCAAATCTCTACCGTCACTTGGGGTATAACGTGATCAGCTGGAACTACATTGGCGATTGGGGAACGCAGTTCGGGAAGCTCGCCGTCGCAATGGAGAAATGGGGCAAAGGCCGCCCTATTCGGGAGTACACACTCGATCAGCTCCTCGATCTCTACGTGAAGTTTCATGAGGAAGTGACGGAGCATCCGGAGCTCGAGACTGAAGGGCGTGAAGCGTTTCGTAAGCTCGAGCAAGGGGATCCGGCACTCCGTGCATTCTGGAAGGACATCGTCGCCGTGACCTCGGAGAACATCCAGAAGATCTACGATCGGATCAATGTCTCTTTCGATGAGACGAAAGGAGAGAGCTTCTATGAGGACAAAATGAGAGAAGTGGTCGAAGAGGGGAAGCGGAAGGGGGTGTTCAACGAAGGGGAAGGAGGGGCACTCATTGTGGAGTTTCCGGAGGGGAGCAATCTCCCGGTGTACATGGTCGTGAAGAGCGATGGAGCAACGCTCTACTCCACTCGGGACCTTGCTCAGATGCGCTACCGGATCGAGACCTATCACCCGAGAGCCATCCTCATCTTCACGGATATTGCGCAGCAGCTCTACTTCCAGCAACTTGAGGCGACATGCCGAAAGCTCGGGTGGGAACTTCCGGAGTTCCTGAATGTGCTCTTCGGCAGGATGAATTTCCCGGATAAATCCATGAGCACGCGCAAGGGGAATATCCTCAAATTGGAGGATGTGCTCGATGAGGCGGTGCGCCGCGCGGATAGGCTCATATCCGAACATGAGTCGGACGTGTCGGGATCCGAGCGTGAGGATCTTGCGGAGATGGTGGGGGTTGGGGCGTTCGTCTACGGCGTCTTAAGCCAGAACCGCCGCCAGAACATGATTTTCACGTGGGACAAAGCGCTGACGTTTGAGGGGAACAGCGGCCCGTACCTCCAGTACACCCACGCGCGTGCCCGCTCCGTCCTCCGGAAGGGTAATGTCGAGAAAGCGGAGATTCCGCACAGTATCGAGAACGTTGCTATCCAGGAGCGTCTTCTCATGCGTCATCTCGCGCAGTTTCCTGCTGTGATCGAAGAGGCGAGAGCAGATGCCATGCCGCACAAAGTCGCGCAGTACCTCTTCACACTCTGTCAGGAATTCAACGCGTTCTATAACGCCCTCCCCATTCTCGATGCGCCGGAATCGGTGAAGAAGCTGCGGCTTGCTCTCACAGAACTCACTGCTGACACGCTCAAAACAGGGGCAGAGCTTCTCACTCTTCGCGTTCCTGATCGTATGTAACTTTTCCTGTTTTTTTCTCCCTTTTCCCTTTCCGTTCCCATGCACCGTCCGGTCATCGTCTTCCTGCTTGTGGCCTCGTTCGGCATTCTCTTCGTAGGGTAGACTGTAGGCGCCCACCCGATGCGTCTAAAGTTGCTCCACATTTTCGGCCTGATGCTGCTCCTTGCTGCATGTTCTCCTTCCGAGGAGGAGCAGTTTGATGAGTTCTCTTTCACCGCGGAGGAGATGGAGGAGATCACCTCCCGGATTGATGAGATCGAACAAGGACAGCAGGAAAGCAGCACGCCGCTTGCTTGGCAGATGGAGGAGCAGCTCACCGGGACGAAAGCCGTTCTCCTGGATGTGTCGCAGGCAGGACGGTTCACGCATCTCCGGTCGGGGATCGGACCTGCCGGGGAGAACACGTTCCGGGTCACGAACGCCTTCCTCAACGTTCGCGAGACTCCAACCGTCCAAGGCGTGAAAGTTGAAGAACTGAAGAGCGGGGATCTTCTGAAACTCCTTTCCTTCGAGAATGCCGCGTGGGCAAAGGTCGAACTTCCCGACCGTCGTCAGGGATATGTGAATGTCGGCTACATCGCCCAGATGGCGACCGAACAGACGCTGCCGCTCTTAAAGAAGCAGTATGAGGGGCAGTACTATGTCGATTTTGCTTTCCTCAATGTCCGCATGAGTCCTTCGAGTCAGGGGCAGAAGATTGGAGAGCTTGCTTCAAACCAAATTGTTCGCCCCCTCGCGATTCATGAGGAGTGGGCGCGGATTCCCTTTGATCCCTCGACTCCGCTCGGGACAGGTGGGAAGGAGGGATTTGTCGCTGCACAGTATCTCAAGCCCTTCACCCCTGCGTTCATCGTGCGACAGGAACAATTTGCTCTCCCGATTCTCCGGTACCGTGGAGATGAAGGCAAGATTGGCGAAACCCTCATACAGCACCTTGCCTTTCTCAAATCTGTGGGGAGGCAGATCATGACTCTGCGGGACTTCTATGGTCTCCTCCTTGCGCAGGAAGAGAAGGATGTCCGCTTGCCCCTCAATGCGGTACTCCTCACATTCTCCGATGTCACAGCGCAGTCTCTGCAGGAGATTTCCGATGCACTCCGTGCAACCGGCGTGCACGGGACATTCTTCCTCCAGACGAGCATGATCGGGCCGGAGGAAATTTCTCCGAACCTCGTGCAGACGCTGGTGGCGAATGGGAATGATCTGGAGTCAGCGGGACACAGTGGCGACGATCTCCGTTCTCTCACGAATGCCCAAGTGGCACTGGATCTTTCTCAGAGCAGGCAAATCTTAGAGGATCTCACGGGGAAGGATGTCTTTGCGATGGCCTATCCCGGAGGCGGCGTGAATGACCGCGTGCGGGAGCAGGCTCTCGCTGCGGGCTACCTTTTTGGCCTCACGTTCAATCCTTCCGTCGGAGGTGTCTTCGACCGGAGCCAGCTCCTCGAACTCCCTTCGAATGTCGTTTCGTCGGGGACGACGGAGCAGACCCTGAAGGCGCTTCTGGGGATACTGCCGTGAAATATTTCCTCGACTTCCTCTTCCCCAAATACTCACTCCTCGAAAGAGAAGGGGAGTGGATTACGGCTTCGGAACTCTCTCACCTCGTATCATGTCCAAGGCTCTTTTCTCAAGATGATCTTCAGAAAATGGGGATGCCGTCGCTTGACCGCGTGCTTGCCGCGAGTACGTACAGTGATACGCCGCTCC
>CAZQCB010000067.1:0-4633 GCA_964592265.1 uncultured Candidatus Peribacteria bacterium
TCCGCAAGCTCTCGCGCGAGCGGTACACGGCGAACCGTTCCGTCGTTGAAGACAACATTCGTAAATGGGCCGCCTCGGCAAAGCTTGGGAAGGAAAAACACCAAAGCCAGGAAAAAGCAAAAGAGAAAGAGGAGGAGGAACTGAAGAAAGCGCGGAAGAAAGGCATGAAGCTTCCGGAATATCGTGCGTGGCGTGATCGGGAGATGTGGACGAACCGACTCAATCAATTGAAGAAAATCATCACGAATGGCGATGCGCTCTCAAAAGAGGAAATGACGGAGATGGAGGATCTAGAGAAGAAAGTCGCAGCGGCGGGTGGGCCGACGGTGAATCCCACTGACCCCGGGAAAGCGGCATCCTGAAGAGCGAATGCAAAATATTGACAAAAAAATGTAATACGTTATAGTGTTTTCTACGATGAACATCAGGAGAACATTTGAAGGGCAAATAGATCACTTAGCAGCACTCTCAGAGATACAAAGTTCACCTGTGGAGAATTTGACGCATGACATGATACGAATCATTCATGCAAACGCCAGAAATGTTCTTGGAGATTCTGGTGACACAGAAAGGGCATGTACACTCATACGTTTGATTCCCGAAAATCAATGGACTGAAGAGACTAGAATAATCTTTCAGAGAACTTTGGAAAGAAACCCACTCGATCAAATCAGATCAATGCTGCATAAGGATCAATTCGATACGGCAATTGAGTTGGCTTGTAGGATCAACGCACCACGAGCATTTTGCATACAGTGTGGATATCAGCTCCTTGCCCGAGGATACCCCAGAGAAGCAATTCAAATGGTACAAGATTTTGCGAAAGAGCTGCCCGTTCAAATAGGTGGGTCTGGCCTGAACATAGATGTGTTAGTCCTGTACGCGAAATGCGCAAGAGTAGATAAACATGTCATGCAAGAATTTATCTCACTTATTGAGACTTTGCGGGCAAATGATTCTATTCCTGAAGAGTATGTCGAACGGCTCCTTTACATCTTAAGAACTGGAAAAAAGAGTCATAAAAACCAAGAAAAGAAGCATTTCAAATTGCAAGAAAGTACTAAACAGAAGTTACAGGAAGTATCAGAAACTTCAGCCCCTAAGGGGTTGCCTCCACTAGATGAACAGGGAAAAGCACAAGTACAATTCATTGAATATATGCAAACAGGAAATATCGCAAGTGCATCAGAACTTATCGAAAACCATGCAAAAGACCCGAAGGTAAAAAGACAATATATTCGCCAAATAACTGCACACATTGAATCGACACCACCAAATCCTGGGACATACGAAGAACTATTAAGCAAAACACAAGAGAGAGTTACTTTTGTCCCGCTGCTTGTTAAAAAATTAATTTTCGGGCAGAAAATGAAAGAAGCGATCGATCTATTTTCTAGGTATCACGACGATTCTCTTCTCATTGCAAGAAGACTGGGAACTGCACTGCACATGAAAAGGAGCACCAAGTACCTTGCGGGCTTTTCCGAACAGGTTATGCGGATACTTTCTCCGGAGGTTGCTATGGAAATCTTGAAAACCAATCTCTTTGATAAATGGAAACATGGCCGTCAAATTGCAGCACCCATCGCGAGGGTATTTGCTTCTTGCCTTGCTCTCGACATTGACCTCTGCAGATCATTTGCAGATTATCTTCGTGCAATTCGACCAACGCAACCGGTGCTAGAGATAGCAGTACTCCGCTCTCTCGAAAATGCTTTAGGAAGAGAACATGCAAAGATCATTCTTGCATCATTACAGTTTGAAGACTTGGACGCCCTTTGTCCTATTGGCAATATTGCGCGGTCAAACTTCTTTCAGGAACCGCATGCGCTTCTTAGAGCAAAACCTGTAGATAGAACGGCAGCTTTGGTGGCGGGAAAAGCAGCTATCAGGGAGGGAAAGTAGTTTGCAAATTTTTAAATAAATGTTATAATGGTATTAAATGTTTGTAACCAAAACACATTTCGTCCTGGTCCGCCCTGTCGTGGTCTTCGCCCACCGCCACGACGACCTGCCATGGTTTCGGGTGTGGTTCACGGTCGCGACGATTGTTGCAAGTATTGTCTTCAATCTCGGCATCTTCTTCGTGCTCGTGCTCGGGCACATGGGACTCGATACGATCAAGTACCGGACTCTCTATCGTCTTCCCTGGCGCTGGACATTCATCGAGACGCTCCGGGAGAGTCTGGTTGATATTTTCTTCATTGTCCTTGGACTCTTTCTCGCGCTTGCCTTCCATCATGCATTCGCAATCGGAGGACTTGGGAGACTCGCAGAAGCAGAAGTACTCTTCCTGAATCTCATTTTGAGGGTCGGGCCGCGACTCAAAATTGCAGAGCACATTCTCGAAATCGTCACCTACTGGAAGCATCATTTCACCCACAAGCTCATCCCGCGCACTCCGCTCACGAAAGGGGAAAAGACCGTGTGCATCGCGACGATCATGACCGCACTGTGTGTCCTCCTCACTCCGATGCTCACTTCCCTCACCTGGGAAAACGCAGGGAAGATTATGAAGAGAGAACTCACTCCGCGACTCGAACTCAGCATTACTCGGACTATTGATGAACTACAGGAGATGGGAAACGAAAATCACTAAGGAGACAGCAACAACGAGGAGAAGACTCACGAGTGACGCACTCGCTGCGATATCTTTCGCCATCCTAATCGCCGCAAAACTCTCTTTCCGGTGTTCAGCTTTCAGGTGATCATCGAATGCATCCGCAAGGCGCTCGAGCGCAGTATTGAGGAGTTCGGTGATAACAAAAATGCCACCAGCAAAGCTAAGGGTCAGCCAGTCGCTTTGCGTTAAAGGGAAAAGTGATGCGTAGAGAAGCAGGAGGAGGTAACACACAGAAAAGAGCTGCAGATTTCTCTCTTTCCGAAAAGCGTCGAGAAGACCCCGGAAAGCATGATGTGCACTTTGAAGAATTTGCTCTGGCATCCCGGGCATTGTGCCCCTGCTTTCAAGCATTTGCCAAAATACCATAAATATTATATAATAACCAATAACACCAATACCCATGGGAAATCCCTCTATCGCCGCCGACGCACGGGTCACAGCATGCCAGCATGAGTTCCACGAGAGACTGCTTCGAAGTACGAGAGACCGACGAGGGGAGATGCGGGCATCGTACGGGTTGATGATGTTTTTTGGATTCTTGGCACTCTCTCTCACAACGAGTGGCGGCCCTCCAGTTCCTTCACTCATCGAGAAAAACGAATCTATACTTCACGCAATTACGGAGATGGAATTTCCCGCATTCCATGCGGCAGCACCAGATGAAGTTTCAGTTCAGGATGACGCGCTCCCCTCATCCCCGACCTCACCATCGCCCCAGCCCTTACCCTCGCCCTACATCGGTGTCTACCTCACCGCCCTCCGGACCGGAGATGAAAAATTCCTTCGGGACACGATTGATGCGGTAAAAGCAGCAGGAGGATCCGCGATCATCTTCGATGTGAAAGATACTTATGTCTTCTTCCAGACGAATTCTGTGCTTGCTGCAGAATTTCGACTGTTCAGACCCAAATACGATCTGCAGACGGTTCTCAAGCTTGCGAAAGAGAATAACCTCTACACCATCGCCAGATTTGTCGCCGTGAAGGATCCGGGGCTTGCCTATGCAGCGCCAGAGACAAGGATCACACATCCGAAGACCGGGAAGAGTGTAGGAAGCACATGGGTAGATCCGGGCAATAAAACAGTGCTTGCGTACAACCGAGAGATTCTCCGTGGCCTGGTCTCTTCAAACCTCCTCGATGAAATCAATTTCGATTACATCCGCTATCCGACGGAATACACGGAAGAACAGGTGGGACTCACACTCGAAGAAAAGAAAGAACATCTCGAAGCATTTCTCCGCATGGCGCGAGAGGTTATTCAGGAAACCGGGTCGAAAACAAAGCTCGGCATCAGCACGTACGCAATTTTAGGCTGGGACTTTGACCTCAATATCAAACTGGTTGCCCAGGATTTCATACGATTTGCACCACTCGTGGATATCATTTCCCCGATGGCTTACCCTGCGAGTTTTGCGGAAGGAATCGCCTACTACGACCCCACAGTCCATCGAAACAGCCGCATGTACTCACTCGTGAAACGAACACTCGAGGGATACAAGACTCTCCTCGGGGAAGAGCATGCCTGGAAACTGCGCCCGTGGATTCAGGGATACAGCGCTTCAAGTAGCGATATCCAGGATGAGATCCAGGCAGTCTACGACGCAGGTTTGTGCGGCTTTACCGTGTGGAGCCCATCGAATACGTACGCTCCGCTGTACAAGGCTCTCCCGCAGATAGAGAGACCGAAAGGGTGCCGCTAGTGAAGTTTTGTACGTCATGTCGAGTAGGCCCGAAGGGCCGTATCGAGACACACGGCGCCGGAGGCGCCGTTTTTCGTCGGCTACGCCGACGTCCCCCTCGATACACTGTCGCAAGCTAGAGCTTGCGACAGCACTCGGGGTGACACAATTAGTTCGAAATCCCCGGCACCGGAAACTTGAGACAGAACGCTTTCACTTCTTCGTGGAGACGCTTGAGTGCAGTCTCATCGGCACGTTTCGTAATTGCCTGGAGCATGAAGGTAACAAGTTGCTCGGTATCCGCCTCTTTCATCCCCCGAGTCGTCATG
>CAZQCB010000068.1:0-3383 GCA_964592265.1 uncultured Candidatus Peribacteria bacterium
TTTGCCCAGATGGCGGAATTGGTAGACGCGCACGCTTCAGGAGCGTGTATCCGCAAGGATGTGGAGGTTCGAGTCCTCTCCACGGCACCATCCGGCTTCGTTCCCTTCGGGAACTACGCCGAGATGGTTAGTTGTACCATCAACAGGTGAGCCGGATGCCTCGGCGAAGCGTAGCGGAGCCGGGCTTCTTCGCGACTGGAGAGGACGAGAAGTTTATCCCGAGTAGCCCGAGCTTTAGCGAGGGCATATCGAGGGAAGTCCTCTCCACGGCACCAAAGGAGGACTGACCTTCAGTCTCCAGAGCATTCATGCAATCATAGAGCGGTGCGAATACATTTCCTACACCGCCTTTCTGAAACCGCTGTTCTCTCCCTCCTCGCCTTCACCATGCTCTGGAAGGGAGGGAAGACACTCGAATCCACGTGGCTCCTCGCCGGCGTTGCAGGGATCTGCACGTTGGTGCAGTATTTTGCGAGAAGTCCAGCCTTCGCCAAGGCTACGGCCGGCAGGCAGAGATCAGAGATCAGAGATCAGAGAATAGGAATTCTCGTCCTCCTCTTCATTGTCTGGACAGCACTCAGTTACGCCTTCTCTGAAACCCTGAACTACGGCCTCGATGAAGTGCTGCGAGAGGGGGCTCTGGGACTCCTCTTCCTCTGGTATCTCCATCGCGGTGAAGAAGTCTCTAGAGGAGAACAGACGTTCGAAGAGCAATTCTTCCGATTGCTCTCTCGCATCACGCTCATAAGTTGCATCGTCGGCATCTTCCTCTACCTCTTCCAGCCAGTGAGTCGGTTTGTCGGCACCTTTTTTGATTGGCGCTTCCATACGGATTACTGGCCAAATGCTGCGGCGGAGTTTCTCCTCCTCACCTGGCCGATCGTGCTCCTCACCGGAGAAACCCTCCGCATAAGGCTTCCGCGCGCGCGTCTCCTCTCGGCTCCTCTCAAGCACATACTCCCGCTCCTCCCAACGGGATTTGTCCTGGGATGTCTCTTTCTCACCTTCTCGCGGGGAGCGATCACCGCCTTCATCGGTCAAATTGCACTCCTCACAATCCTCCTCCTGCAAAGAAAAGGGACCGAGCATAAACTCCGATTACATCTTTCCAGAATCGCTGCTTCGCTCCTCATCGGTTTCCTTGTTTTCTCCGGTATCAATGCCCTTCGTTCTCCTCTCTATCCGGTAGAATCAGTACAGCGGAAAATCACCTTCACCGCAGCGGAAGGTTCCTCCTCCGTGAGTGAACGGGCCTCCTTCTGGAAGCAGGCACTTCGTCTCACGGCAGAGAGACCGGTCTTCGGATGGGGACCAGGAAGTTTTCGTTTCGTACAACCTCATCTGCAGGAAAGCGTTCTTGCAACTTCTGATCACCCGCACAATATCTTCCTGAAACTGAGCACAGAGCGAGGTATCGTCGCAGCAACCCTCTTCGCCTTCCTTCTGTTCCTCATCTTCACAGAAGGAATCCATACCGTGCTCCGCGGCAAGCGCTTGAGCATCTCTGCTGATTCTCTGCGCCTGGGGTCTCCTCTCCTCCTCATCGCGCTTGCAGGGGTACTCGCACACAACCTGATCGACTTCAATCTCCAGTTCGTCGGCATTGCACTGCCATTCTGGCTCATGCTGGGCATGCTTCTTCGAACAGAGGAGAAAAAACCCTCTTACTCCTTACCCCTTACTGCCCTCATAGCCGCTCTGCTTCTCCTTGTCGCCTTCCGAGAGGGAATCTATCTCCTCACCTCCTCCATAGGACGGCATGCTGAAGCTCGGGGAGACGGTGCAATGGCGCTCGAATGGTATGAGAAATCGCAGAACGAATGGTTCACGCGAGATCTCGACTTAAGCAGCGCGAACTTGTACCTGGAGGTAGGGAACTTCGAGGAGGCAGAAGCTCTGCTCAGAACGTACCTTCAGAAGAATGCACAGGACGCAAGAGGATGGAAGCTCCTCGGAACTCTGCTCGCGACTTTGGAAAGTTGGCCCGAAGCGATCGAGGCATACGAAAAAGCATTCGCGTATGGAGGGTGGAACGACTTGAGTATCAGTCATGGCCTCCTCCAGGCCCTCCTTGCAGAAACCTACATGCAACCGACATCTGATGCCGCAGCGGACAGTACGCATCTTCCCCTCCACCCCGACCTTGAAACCTATGTTCCTGCAATCGAGACGCGCGTCCTCGCCTTTGCTCGGGCCATCGAACAGAACCTCCACTTCGCCGCACTCTCTCCCAATCCAGAGGAAGCGGCGAATATTCTCATCACGCTCTCCGTCCTTTCCCCCGAAAGGGCACGAGAGTATCGCGCGACCATGGAGAGCATCGAGAGGGAGGCTTTGGAGGAACGGGAGCGATGGAAGGCAAGAGAGCCGGGATGGCTCTGGTGAATGACGGGACGCTGTCGAAGGGTGACAGAGACAAGGAATGGGAATAAAGTGCAAACGATGTTGTTTCTCAGGAACGCCCTCTTCCTCCTCGCTCTTGCCCTCCTCCTCCAAAGTTGCATCGGAGGCAAACCCTCCCATGAAGCAGCACCGGGTGGAACTGAAGAGCAGAAAACAGAAACACCGGAACTCAAAGCCGTTGCAACGCTCCGGCCAAAGGAAGGGCAGATCGGGAACGGCTTCTCGGAGCTGCAATGTTGGCATGATCGATGCGTACACACGATGCGTGTGAATCTGGTTTCCACAGGACGTGGGCACTACCAGGCATGGATCATTCCAGGAGGAGGCACTCCCTTGAGAACTGGAAAACTTGAGAAGGGAAATAACGACAGTGCGTACTTCCTCCGCTTCGAGGGGAGTATTCCGGAGAAGGAAGATCTGGCATCCCCGAAGATTATGGAAACCATGGTGACGTGGGAACCGCCAAACGACGAACACCCCGATCTCCCCTATGAGGAAGTGGTCCGTGGGACATTCACCGTCGTGCAGACGGCGAAATGAGAATCCTCGTAGCGATGTCTGGGGGGGTCGATTCGAGTGTTGTTGCGCACCTTCTGAAAAGGGAGGGCCATGAGCTTCTGGGGGTGCAGTTTGCACTCTGGACCGATCCCCTCGCGCCCGCCATTGAGCAGATCCTCCCTAGCAAGTGCTGTAATGCAGAAACTCTGGGCAGAGCGAAGAAAGTCGCAGCAGATCTCAACATTCCCCTCCATCACATCGATCTCTCCGAAGAATTCAAACGGGAAGTCGTCGATCCTTTTCTCGAGGATTCCTCCAAAGGTCTGACGCCGAATCCCTGCATCGGATGTAATCGGAGGATTAAGTTTGGCAAACTTCTCGCACTTGCAGAAGAACTTGGGGTGGAGAAATTGGCAACGGGGCATTATGCACGGGTAGCGAAGGAGGTGACGGCGCTTTCCTCGACCGAGCCCCGCCCTTTC
>CAZQCB010000068.1:3483-4601 GCA_964592265.1 uncultured Candidatus Peribacteria bacterium
AGTCAGGATCTCTGCTTCTTTCCGGAAAAAACCCCTCATGCGTTCCTCGATCGTTACCTTGACTCCACTCCGGGAGAGATCGTAGATACGGAGGGAAAGACACGAGGAGCACACCACGGTCTCCCGCACTACACAGAAGGCCAGCGCCGTGGCCTCAAGATTGGGGGACTCAAGATCCCTCTGCATGTTGTCGCAAAAGATATCGCGAGCAATCGATTAATCGTCGGAAGAAAAGAGGAAGCAGAGCGTACAGTGCTTGAAGCACACTCGCTTCGCTGGATCGCCCATACTCCTGCGAAAGGAGAAGAGCATCAGCTCGACGCACGTGTGCACTCTCTGGGAATGCGACACAGAGGTGCTCTCACGCACGACGGAAAAACCATGCGCTTCCACTTCGAAAACCCTGTGCTCGGGGTAGCCCCCGGGCAATCTATCGTGCTCTATCGGGGAGAAGAGGTCGTTGGAGGAGGCGTGATCTCTTGATTTTTGAGGGCAGATCTGCTATACTACCATGATACGCTCGCAGCAGAAGAACCTCATGAATGCTTGACAGCAAAGAGAGTTATTTTTTCATCCCAAGAATTTTCACTGCACGCTCCACTTCATTCTTCGATCCGACAATGAAGGGAGTGCGTTGATCAATACGTTCGAGGGGGATATCGAGAATGCTCTTCGAACCATTGGAGGAAGCTCCCCCCGCTTCCTCGATGAGGAACGCGAAGGGGCCGCACTCGAATGCGAGACGAAGTTTTCCTTCGGGATACTTCGCGCCGCCCAAGTTACAGAAAATCCCCTCTCCTTTGCTTAAGATGTGGTGCACATCCGGAACCATTCCTCCGGAGTAACGCAGCGTCTTCCTCTCGCTGATCCAGAGATCGAGGAGCTTCTTGTAGCTATAGCCTCCGACTTCGGAAGCAGCCGAGATATTGCCTGGAGCATACGTCTTCGCCTCATCCCCTACCCCCAGAAACTCGCGGGAGAGGACAAATTCCCCGACTGCATTGAGCACAAACTCATGTACCCCTTTCCCTTTCCCGAGCGAGTAGATGAGCATCGTGCGAGGACCATAGATAATATACAGCGCAGCAATTTGATCGAACGCCTTCCCAACAAGACTG
>CAZQCB010000069.1:0-4420 GCA_964592265.1 uncultured Candidatus Peribacteria bacterium
ACCTCCAGAAGCAGGTGGAAGATATCCTGGCCCGGGCTGTCCAGGAATATAACGCCGACAGCGGACAAGTGGTGATTCTGGATCCCCTCACGGGGAAAATTCTGGTCATGGCCAATGCGCCGCTCCTCGATAGCAATAACTACAGTTCCGTGTACGAGAAAATCGCTTTTGAAATTCCGTCGGGAGCGGAGTCCTCTATTGTCGTCGAAGTTTTTGATCCACAGACCAATGACCTTGTGGTCAGGGCGTACCTCCAGGATCTCACGATGGAGGGGAGAAATGTTTTAAGTGAGGAGCTCCGGACGAAACTCGCGGAACTGGAATCACTCTACGATCTGCAGGATCTCACGCGGTACTATTTTTATCTGGGAGAGAATAGTCGCAGAGAGCTCTTTCCGGTGGTAGATTCCGTGACGGGAGCGCGCAGGTGGCTCAAATACAAGAACGAAATCGGCGTTGGAGCGTACGTGAACCGCGTAGTGCAGGAAATCTATGAACCGGGATCAGTCTTCAAGCCGATCACCATGTCTATTGCCCTGGATCAGGGAGAGGTGATTCCCGAAGAGATCTATAACGATGAAGGGCCGGTACGTATCGAGGAGTACACGATCGAAAATGCTCTCAATCGTCACTTTGGGAAAGTCTCGATGACCGACTGTCTCAGTTTCTCGATCAACACCTGTATGACCAGCGTCTCCTTAAAGCTCGGGAAGAAGCTTTTCAGTAACTACATCGAACGTTTTGGCTTCAGTCGCATCACCGGTGTGCAGCTCGACGATGAGCAACCCGGTCAGGTTTTGGATTGGCGACGGTGGAGTGATGCGCTGCTTGCAACGGCAAGTTACGGACAGGGAATTTCCGCCACTCCTCTCCAGATGGCTGCTGCGTACGCAGCGCTCGCCAATGGCGGAAAACTTGTGAAACCGACGATCATTGATAGTTGGATTGAATCTGATGGCACGGTGCGCGAAGTGCATCCGCAGATTCTCGATCAGGTGCTCACGGAAGAAGCCGCTGCGACGGTCACCGCAATGCTCGTTCGAGGATCCAATGAAGGGTATGCGAAGCGGGGAAAGGTCCCCGGCTACCGTATGGCAGGAAAAACAGGAACAAGTCAGATTGCGGGACCGGGCGGTCGCTATGAGAAGTCTGGAAGCGGAACGACGATCACCTCCTTCGGCGGGTACGGTCCTGTCGACCACCCAAGGTTTGCGATGATTGTGAAATTTGACCGGCCGAGAACTGTTGAATTCGGAGAGCGGTCCGCGGCTCCGGTATTCAAAGACATCGCGGCCCTCATCTATGAATATTACGGCGTACCACCAGACGAGGAATAATTCATGGGAGGAAAACCTATCCAAGAAGACGCGCTCATTTGACGGTTACAGATTTTGCAAGGTTGCGAGGCATGTCGGGGTTTTTTCCACGAAGGACCGCGAGGTGATAGGCGAGGATTTGGACAGGGATGATATTGACGATTGCCTGGGCGACACCCGCATCTGGCACTCTGATCCAGTAATCGAAAGCTTCATCGTTCTCGGGAGAGACACCGATGACATATGCGCCACGGGCCCGGAGCTCCATGCAATTACTCAAGGTATCCGTCTTCACTTCGTCATTCCCAAGAAGCGCGATGCAGGGGGTTCCTTTCTGGATGAGCGCAATTGGACCATGCTTCAGTTCCCCCCCCGCGAATCCCTCCGCATGGACATAGCTCACTTCTTGAATTTTGATGGCGCTTTCCAGTGCCATCGGGTAATTCCAGCCCTTTCCGATGATGTAGAGATTCTCATGGTGCTTGATCTTCTGTGCCAGTGTCTCAACGTGTTTCAGGTAACGGGGGTTTAACATATCGTTAATTTGCGCCGTTGCTTCCAAAAGAAGCGACCGACCACGATTCAGTTTCCCTTTCAACGCGTGCGCAATGAGCAGAAGCACCGCCATCTGACCGGTTGCCGCCTTCGTCGATGCAACGGCGCGCTCAGGACCCGCATTGATGAGGAGCGAGTAATCCGATGCGCGGGCAATGGACGAGCCCTCGACGTTCACGATGCTGAGCACTTTCGCGCCCTTACTCTTTGCGACTTTCATCGCTTCTAGGACATCCGCCGTTTCTCCGCTCTGGGAAACCACAATGAGCAGGCTCTCCGGAACCAGGAAGTGATGATAGAGGGGAAACTCACTTGAGGGAGCGAAGTTCACATGGTGCTCAGCAACCACAGAGAAGAAATATTCCGCAGCCATGCAGACTTTACCTGCTGTTCCGCATCCGGAGAGGAATGTTCCCTTCGCATCGCGAATGGCCTGCGCAAGAATTTCTATTTGTTCTTCGTCCTGGTTCACGGCCCTGGCAATGGACAGCTTCTGATCCATGATTTCCTTCAGCATGAAATGGTCGTACTCGCCTTTCTCAGATTGTTCGATATTCCAGGTGATCTTCACATTCCTCTTCCTGCGCGGCTCGCCCTCGATGGAACTAAAGTGAATCTCTTTCCCGTTCGTCACGACCATCTCCCCATCATCCAGATAGTTCACGGTTTTCGTGTGTTCGAGAAACGCGGGGATATCCGAGGCGATGAAGTACTCCCCTTCTCCCACTCCGATAATGAGGGGTGAACCGGTGCGGGCTGCCACAAGCTCATTGGTGCCCGCGTGCATCGCAAGGAAAGCATAGCGGCCCTGAAAGTCGCGGCAGGCGTGACGGACGGCATCTGCGAAAACTTCTCTCTTCGCATACTCTTCAATGAGATGCACGATAACTTCGGTGTCGGTCTCCGATTGGAAAGTATGCCCCTTTTTTTTCAGCAGAGTTCTGAGAATCTGATAGTTCTCGATAATGCCGTTATGGACGATGGCAATGGTCCCATCACAGGAAAGGTGCGGGTGCGCATTCTCTTCTGTCACTCCGCCATGAGTCGCCCAGCGTGAGTGACTGATGGCAATATTGGAGAGTTCCGCGAAAGATTCGGGATTCACGCTGCCGATCTTTCCCACTTTCTTCTGCACAGCGATATCGCCATCGATCATGCGCGCAACGCCCCATGAATCGTACCCGCGGTACTCGAGATTTTTCAGGCCACGCACAACGATTCTGCCCGCATCCACGCGCTTCCCCACGTATCCGAAGATTCCGCACATGCGAAGATTATACCTTACTTGTTCAAAAGGTCTGCCCCCCAAAGCCGCTACTCCTGCTTCTCTGACGCAGGTTCCGGATACCATCTTCCACCTGGATGATGCCGAGACCTTCGACTCCGGGAATATCGACGACTTGCACTCCTTTGATGAGCGCATCTTCATTTGCCGTGACGGCGCTGAGCCTCTCGTTCAATGGATCGATCACATCCTCATAGGAATTTACGAGAAGTGCGACCACTGCGAGTTCCGTGGACACCTGCGCCAGGCGCGTTTGCTGATTCAAGACATCCGTCATGAGCGCAGAGGTGCTTCTCCCTTCGCCTGCCTGAATAGCAGTCTCCAGGTCATTCTCTAGTTCTCGAACATTTCTCTTCAATCTCTGTTCATCATCCTGCAATTCCTCTTCCCGATTCTGCAGAGAGCGGAGGCGACTTTCTGCTTTCGAAGCATGCGATTGCAGAGAGGTGACGTACCGATCGTATGCCGCCTCGCGGTTCGCTTCGCGATTGAGCATCTCGCGAACATCGATGCGTAAGAGCGCGATGAAACGCTCGAGGAGTTCGATATCGGCAAGAGCGTCTGGTCTTCCCACGATGTCCTCTTCCAGTGGGGGCGGTATTTCTGAACCTGCGATCTGACTCAAAAAAACTCCCGCCTGAATTCCCGCGAGAGATGCGGCGATGGGAGTTCTTCCGGGTTCTCCTTCTCCACTCAAGATGCTACTCACGCGGAGTCCGCTCTGTGCAGCTCTACTACGAGAAAGATCTATTTCCTCGCCCCTTTGGCAGGAGGCGAGAAGGAAAAGGACGGCCAGCGAGAAAATGGGCCATTGTCTCATCTTTCATCTATTATACAACAAAATGGCTATTAATTCAATCTCCGTAATCCGGTGACTCCAATGCATGGCTCTTCGTAATGGGGAGCGCGACAAACCACACGCGACCGGCGATCTTCGATCCATGCACGTACGGAGTCATCTCTCCCTGCACATTGTGGAAACTCCGGGAATCGAGGCTTCCCTGCCTATTGTCCCCGAGCAGGAAGTAGTGTTCCGCAGGAACCGTATAGCTCTCCTTGGTCTTGTCTCCGGCTCCGACCGGAGCGCGGAAGGTGTGATCACGGTTTCTCTCATCGAGGTAGCCTTCCGCAAGAACGGTTTCCTCTCCTTCCTTGACGAGGTAGACCTTCCCTTCGCGAATGACGATATCATCGCCGGGAAGACCGATAATCCGTTTCACGTAGTACTTCCGAATGTCGTCCGGCGGGCGGAACACGACGAAGT
>CAZQCB010000070.1:0-4352 GCA_964592265.1 uncultured Candidatus Peribacteria bacterium
ACGTCACGGTGAATATGTTCCTGGGTCTTGTACTCAAAATGAAACGCGCCTGGCAGCCGTTTCGACTACGTGGTGAAAATCCACGCCTCCCACTTACCGTCGTGGGAGCGTAGCTCAAGGACAGCCCGATACCTGCGAAGGTGTCGGGTGAAGGGTCCGATAAGCACATCGCAGCCCGTGCCATGTATGAACCAGATCGACCTCTAGAGTAGCGGTGAGATAGAGGGAAGATCATTCACCCATTGGTTCGGCACAGGATGCGAGAAACAGTCGTTTCGGTGACCCGGGGAGATCTCATGGTGCGAGAATCCATGTACTGGAGTGCCGTGAGAAGTCAGCTGGAATCGTAGTACTGTGCTATCCTTTCAAAGGCATGGCACAGGAAGGATCCTCTCTGGTGCAACTCTCTCCCGATTACATTGTTGGTCTTGTGGATGGCGAAGGGAGCTTTACCTTTCGCATCAACACGAATCCTCTTCGAAGAAATCGCATGGAGCCAAGGTTCTACCTCAAGCTCCGTGCGGAAGACAAATCGATCCTCGATGCGCTTCAGCAATTCTTCGGATGCGGGACGGTGTATATCCAACGGGATCAACGACCTCGTCACTCGCTCTGTTACCGATTTGAAGTCGGCAGCAGAAGTGATCTTCGGGAGAAGATCATTCCCTTTTTCAAGAAATTTCCGCTCAAGTCACCGTCGAAACAGCGTGACTTCAGCGCATTCTGTGAGGCAATGGATATTGTCCTTGCCGGAAAACATTTCTCAGAAGAGGGATTGAAAGCATTGTCTGCCATCAAACTGACAATGCATTGAATCAGAGCTCGCTGGATGCGGGAAATCCGCCCGTCCAGTGGGAACGTGAGCATCAGGAAGATGCATCACCATCCGCCCGTCAAGTCATGAAAGGCAGGAGCACCCGAAGATCCGTTACCCTCACGGGGCGGAACCACGGTGATACTGCTGATTGGGACTAAGTCGTAACAAGGTATCCGTAGGAGAACCTGCGGATGGAACAACTCCTTACCAGGGAGACAATTGAGATTGATTGTGTGAGCTTCGCCCCGTAGTAGCCCCAAAGTACACACTTCGTGTGACTTCAGGGCACTACAGGGCACGCCCCAAAGCAGATCCTTTAGGATCGCTTCAGGGCATGGTGGCCAGAGTCTGGTGCGCCCACTCTTCCCGTTTCACCGGGGATACCGTGGTCGCATCAGATCCTGGCCATCGCAAGCTTTCACAACCCCGCTCTTTCCTCGGAAAGGGCTGGGACACCCCGTAGTAAGCGCGGAGCCTGTGCTGAGCACAGTCGAAGCGCGCTACTACAGGGCAAGGGCTTCTCTACTCTGCAATGGGGTGAAGAGTTCATGGGGCAAACCTCTGGTTTTCCCCATGAGCCCCTTTCCGGTAGAAGTGCGGCTCACCGTTGGGAACCCACGCCTGCGTGCCGTAACGCCGTTTTTTTGTATGTTCATGGCGGCACTTCGGCGTGCAGGCACGAGATCCGTCGCTTCGCCGATTGATTTATAAAATGCAGAAATACCCAAGTGGCGTTTCGCGGATTTCCTGTGCCCATTTTTGTACCTCTTCTCGCGTAAAACGCTTCACGGGTACAAAATCTTTAAGAGAGAACATATTGTTCTTCACTCCCTCAAGATGAAGACCGATGGATGAGAAATACTCTCGAGCAAGCTCATCGGTGAATTTCTCGCCATACACTGAGACGATGACTCTTTTGCCCAAGCGCTTCATATTTTTGAGTGCTCCAGAAATATCGCTGATATATCCAAGAGTATTGTTGAGACAAAGCATATCATCGAATGTGCCCAATGCCTTTTGTAGATTGCCATCCGTGATGTCTCTATGATGGAGAGCGACCGTAACATTTGCCTTTTGAAAATTCTCTCGAGCCTTTTCAAGTAAGGGTTGATCAATGTCGAGGCCGGATATTTGAAGATCGGGTCGTGCCTGGAAGAGAGCGAGGATGCGTGTGCCATCCATGCAGCCTACTTGAAGAACGGTGGCTCTTTGTTTGAGAGTTTTCGCAAGAAGAGCAATTTCCTCTTCCCAATTTTTCCTACACATCGGAGGCAGATGTTCAAGCTCATCGCAGTGTATATAGATGTCCTTTGGGGAGGGCATATTTTCAGCATATCACCTCCCTCAATTTCCTTACCTCCTTACCCAATACCGTTCTTACGTCCCCGCCCCAATCTTCCGAAGTGCTTCCCAGACGAAGGATCGCGTGAACACCGGCACCTTGTTCATGACCTTCGAGAGGATCCGTCCGCTCTGCAGACAGTCCGGAAGGAGAGCGATTTGGCGGAGGACTTCGTTTCGTTGGCCACGCGGGGTTTGGTACGTGTAGACCGAAGCGAGGAAAGAGTTCGTCCGACGGGTGACCACCTCGGGAGACATGCAGACTTCTTCCTTCACCGGCACGCTTGCGATAGGCGGGGTTTCAGGAGGGAGTTGCCCTGCGATCCGCTTCTGCAGATCCTCGAACGTGGCCGCAAGTTCTGCAGGAGTCGTTTCCTCAGCCTGCTCCAAGCTAAACGCAATGGAGCGGAGGATCGTCTTGAGGGCTTTCAGGGAATCCTTCGCAACGACCGTCTCCTCAAGTTCCTGCCGCTCGAGAACAGAGGCAACTGCACCCTCGATGCCATGGAAGGCTTCGGAAGCTAGCTCAAGGGAGCCATTCGCGATGAGTTCCTCGATTTCCAGTAACGCATCACTCAGGAGGTAGAGGTCCACCTCTGCGAGAAGCAGGTCGGCCGAGGGGAGCTCCGTACTCACTTCTACAAGGGTTTTCTTCACATCGTAGAGCGGGGAGTGGGGGAGAGCAGAGGCAACGGTCGTTGAGGAAAGAATGAGGGAAGAGTTGAGGAGTTCCAGAGCTTGTTCCTCTGTGACACTTGCGAGCTCACGAATCGCTTCCTTGTACTCAGCAAGAGAGTGCTCTGCTGCCTCTTCTTCCCCTTGTTGAAGCAGAGTGACTGCTTCATTGATGCGTGTTTGTGCATGCTGGAGCTTCTTCTCATGTCGCGTTTCACTACTGAACGTGAGCCAGAGATCGAGCTCCTCCGCTGCGCGCTTGAAGGAGTAGAAAGCGGAAGTCGGGAGGATGCCGGCAACTGCCTGTGCGAGTTCCTGCCGGTGCTCTTCCACTTCGGTGTGGTGTGCTGCGTCACGTGCAAGGTTCTCCTTTACCCACTCTTCCGCACGCATGTTCGCTGTCACTAGGTGGCGTTCGCTCTCTCCACTGGCAAGGAGCGTGAGTTGCTCTCCTTCAATAAGGCGAATCGGGGGGGCAGAGTTCGCTTCCACTTCCGTGAAGCGGTGGAAGACCTGAATCGTACTCTGCTGGGGATCAGCGAGGAGGCTCACACTTCCCTGCTTCAGAACGAGCGCTCCCTGCGGGAGCACGAGCCTCGTTGCGACATCGAGAGTCCCGGGGAGGAGACTCGTCACCCAGACCTGCCCGTACGTGACGCGTGCAATTGCCTCTTTCCTTGCTTGTGGTGGCTCGAAAGCAGATGCTCTGAGATTCACTTCCGTATTCTCCCCCAGACGGAGGACAGCGGAATCACCGAGGATGATCGTGGCGGTACTGTCCGTCCCTGTCCGGACGGTGAGAGGTCCCCGGAGATCTATTCTGCTAGAGAGAAGGCTCCACTCTGCTCCATCGGTGATGGAAACGGAACCCTGCAGAGGGATGAGGGTATTTGCAGAGACCGCTTCGATGGAAGAAGCAATGAGGAACGTCGGAGCGATGCGTAGAAGCAGAGCCAGCACTGTTGTCACGGCTGCCCACTTGATCACGCCTTGCCAAAGAGGGCGAGGTTGGAAGAGGTCGAGACGACCGAGCACTTCGCTGCGTAAGCGTTCCATGAAGAGCGTCGGGAGTTCGAGAGAATGTCGCACTCTCACGAAATGCTCTCGTGTGCGAGAGTGTGCAATGCGTGCCATGACCTCCGAGCGCAGGCGCATGGAAGGCAGAGTGCTCTCCCGGAGCGCCGTCAGGCGCTGCGGGTGGATACGCCGCAACAGAGCCTCCCTCTGCTCCTTCTCCCGCTTGGGGGAGATGCTTTTTGCAAGCCGCGAGAGGGTATATTCGAGGGGGGGCAAGGGGAGAGAGTTCTGGCAGTAAGTAGAACGGAGGGGAGAGGGGGGAGTTACAGGGGGAAGGGCTTGTTTGAGACCAAAATTTGTTCTTTGGAGGGCAAGAAAGGCAGGGAGGGCAGAAGGGGCAGAAAGGGTTGCTGCCTTTCCTGCCTTCTCTGCCCTTTCTGCCTTCACGGGATCTCTTCTCTCATAGACGCCGGAAGGAGTGTCGAGAGCTTCTTCAATGCCC
>CAZQCB010000071.1:0-4196 GCA_964592265.1 uncultured Candidatus Peribacteria bacterium
AGGTGACCGCGACAGCCGGATCCTCGCTCTCGGTCTCGCTCAACAACTTCTCTGATCGGACTCTTGGCGACTTGTACGGCCCGACATCGACGGACAGTCACATCCAATGGAGTGATTCGTTCTCAGCCGGAACCTCCGCAAGCGTCTTCAGTTGGCTCGAAAACGATCAGACGTCTGTGGACTCGACGAGCTACGATCTGTAAGCGCGTGAATCACGCGTAAGACAAGACAAATAAGTCAGAAGAAAAGGCCCTGCCTCGAAAGAGGTGGGGCTTTTTTGTGAGTGTGAAGGTGGAGAAAGTGTGAAGGTGTGAAAGTACCTTCACACCTTCCAAACCTTCACACCTTCTTCACTTCCAAAGCGCTCTCTTCCACTCCAAAATTTTCTTCACCACAGGCCGGAGTATAATTTCCTGCTCCGGTGGATACGTTTCGATTTTGCCGCCGAATTGTTTCTTAAAGCGCGTTACGCCTTCCCACGGATGCGTTTGGGCGCCCCAGCGGGGCGCCCCTACAACCTCGGGTGGAGAAATTCCCAGGAGATCATACGTCCTGCACCCCTTCTCCCTGCACACTCGTATCGCTTCCGACTGCAGTGCGTACGGGGCCATGAGGGCGCGGGAGGCATACGCAGAGGCTCCATAGTAGTAGTACCCTTTGCCCCCCCAAATCACCCCCAGAAGGCCAGCAATGGCCTTTTTTGGCATATCAGGACTGTAGGCGAGCAGGAGGAAGCTTCCCGGAAGGTCCTTCAAAAAATGCTCATACTGATTCTTCGGACGAATCTGAAAGGCATCACGCCCGCCGGTTTCTTTGAGCAAGGCATAGAAGGAATCGATATCCTGTGACTCTTTCACTTGCACTCCGTTTTTCCTCGCAACCCCAATGTTGTACCGGCCTTTCGGATGCATCTGTTTCAGGAGTTCATCTTCTCCGAGTGTGAGGTTAAGGACGAGTGAGGCTTCCGGCTGTTCGTGACGATTGGAAGAGTGAGTAGTTTGTAGTGAGTAGTGAGTAGGGGGTGAGAAAAAGAGAGATAGACACCGTTCACGCTTTGCATCCTCCATAATTGCTTCAAGAAGCTCTTCTTTTGCACCCTGGTCGCTCCCGAGTGGTCCACGCGGGATATCGAAGGTCGAAAGACCAAGGGCAGTCTTATCGATGACGACAAGTGCGGTAGCAGTGAAGGGAGAAGACGAAGCACGTAAGCCGTAGAGCCTCGTTTCCCTTCCCAAGGCTCCCTGGTAGCCCTGCCACTCCAGAGACTGCCACAGCGAGGCTCCCTGCGCCGTTTTTAGGTACTCCTGATAGGCCGCGAGGTCCTCTGGAGTAGTAAGGAGAGAGAGATGCATTCCAGGCTATTGTAGACTCCTTCCCATGCACTTCGTCGTCCTCAGTTCTTCCAAAGGGACAACCTTCCAAGCCATTATTGATGCTTTGAAGGAGGGGACGCTGCAGGCCGAGTGCGCAGGGCTCGTGACCGACCGTGCTGATCGAGGCTGCATAGAGAAAGCGAAGGCCGCGGGAATTCCATTTGAAGTCGTGAAGGAAGATCCAAAGGGGGATCGGTCTGCATTTGAGAGGGGAGTGGACGAGGCAGTGCAGACGCTCTTTGAGAAAAGTAGGGCGGGGGCGAGGGCGGGGCCTGAAATTATTGCCGCGATGGGATGGATGTGGATCCTCAGTCCCGATTTTCTTTCCCGGTGCAATAACCGCATCATCAATGTGCACCCGGCACTGCTTCCGAAATTTGGAGGAGAGGGAATGTATGGGTTGCATGTTCATGAGGCCGTTTTAAAAGCAGGGGAGAAAGAATCGGGGGTCACGTTTCATCTCATGGATTCAGGCGTTGATACGGGAAAAATTCTGCTCCAGAAGCGCTGTCCTGTGGAACCCGGAGATACTCCTGAGAGCTTACAGAAGCGCGTCCAAGCATTGGAGAAGGAGTGGTATCCGAAGCTCCTTCAGATGATCAGAGTGGGGGAGATCACTCTTTGAAGTGTGAAAGTGTGAAGGTTTGGAAGGTGTGAAAGCAAGAGAGAATTATGCGCATGAATGAGAGAGTGCTTGTACGAGAAAAGATACGTGATTGATCTTCTTCAGTAAAAAATCGTACTGCGCATCTTTCAAATACTGAAGATCGTGAGATAGCTCCAGAAAGTTATCGACTTCTGCAGCTGAGCCGTGTGCTCTGTCGTAGAAAGATTTGCGATGCACAGATGTTTTCATGCAGGAGCCTTCTGCAAGTTGTGCGCCAATCGAGCTCGCTGCGCGACGAAGTTGATCAATGATGCCGTAACGTTCCTCTCTTGGAAACGATGCGGTTACTTTGTAAACAGCAAGCGTAAGGCTGTGCGCCTCTCTCCATGCATACAAACCTCGAAATCCTTTCTGATATTTCGTAGAATCCATGTGTACAATCGTACACCTTCAATCTTAGATCCACAAGCCCTTTTTTCGTTACTACCTTCACACCTTCGCACTTTCTCCACCTTCAAACCTAAAGAGGTCCTCCTCCTTAGCAATCCCCTCAACCCACCCTTCAAAATTACTGAGAGGAAGTCCATGATCACGTATCACAACTGCAGGCACCCCCTGCCCCGCATTCCCCATGAGAAAATTTGCGGCAGTTGCGAGCTGATCGGCGATGGCTTCGGTCGTGATGCGAAGAGGTTTCCCGAAGAGATCGAGTTTCCCTTTTTGGTTTTGCACGGGATCTAGACCCGAGACCGCGAGAGCAAAGGCAGTGACGCCGAGTCTTCTTGGCGAACAGCAGGAGTCAGAAAGAATAACGGCACATCGAGGGACTAATTCCGTCCTCAATCTCCGTACAGATTGAGCGGGGTCTGCTGGCCATCCCACTGCAAATCCCTCTGCAATGTTCGACTGATCGAGACCTGCATTCGCAGTGAGGATAGAGCCCTTCGGAAATCCTCTGGGAACGAGCTCAGTTAAAAGAGCGCCGGGGCAACTGCTTACTACTTTTCCGCTTCTGAAAGCTGTCTCCTCGAGTACTGCCTGGCAGAACTTTTCGGAGAGTCCACACTTTTTCGCACACTCTTTCGCCTCCGAACTCACCGTAAGTTTCGAGAGATCAATGATTCTTCCCTCCGCAGTTGCAACTGCTTTGGAAGAAACTACCAAAATATCCTGATCTCTGATCGCTGATCGCTGATCTCTTTCTGTGCTTTCTTCGAGCACGGAAGCAACGTCATCCCCAACAACAATTTTCCTTGTCTTGATGGGAATCAATTCCACGTCCAGATCCTAAAGGAGGACTGTCACACTGTCCTCCACGAACTTGAGTATTTGCTCCGATTTTCCTTCGGGGAAATGGATGCGCGTGAGTTTCAGGAGAGCAGGGGATTCACTGTTGTGGGAGAAGTGGAGAGAGTCGAAGGGTTCTTCTGTCGTGAAGAGAAACTCTAGTGAGTAGTTGGTAGTGAGTAGTGAGTAGAGGATAACGAACTCTCGTGTCTCAAGACTTAGGCCTCGTGTCTCTAAATCTCGTACATGTATTCCCCGCACTTCCTCAAGTTCCCAACTTCCTGGCACTTCCACCTTCACACCTTCCACACCTTCGACACCTTCGACACTTTCAATTCTCATTCTTATCCACATTCCCTTCTCACTCTCCGCAATTCCCATCGTCACTTTGGGTTTCAAAAATCCTGAGAGGCGCACTGCGGCAGACTTCTCTTCTTTGCTGAATCCCGGAATCGTCGCGAAGGTCGAACCCCAAGGTGTCATCCCGAGCGCCAATGTCGCAAGGAGGGCAAAGAGGGGAATGAGGAGGGCTTCTGGAGTGATGGTAGTTCTGCGCATGCGGGAGAAAGATACCCTACGCCTACACATTTGGCTTACCGACGGGTTGAGAGGAATTGCATTAAAGGAAGAAATAATGTAAAATATAATTGTGTTCAATAGATTGCTGCCACTAAGGCATTTGATTGATGCGAGTATCCATTTTCGTGAGAGAAGGTTAGTGTTTCAAACTGAGAATCCGGGAAACCAACCTCAGCAAAGCAATGAACGAAGAACGAACAATCCTGTTCGCGCACCAAGTTCCTACCATTTCCCATCGACGTTTCTCTCGGTCACGCCAGGCAGAATACGTGGACTTCTTTCGGGTAGAGGAGGCTCAAAGAGCACTCTCACGGGTCAGTTATTCTCATGGTTAGGACAGAGAGTCATGG
>CAZQCB010000072.1:0-4188 GCA_964592265.1 uncultured Candidatus Peribacteria bacterium
GCTTGCCATGAAGTTGCTGAAAAGCCCACTGTGGTGGGCTTTGAAGCATACTTCGTGGCAGCCCCACGGAGAATCGAACTCCGATTAACGGATTGAAAACCCGTTGTCCTAACCGTTAGACGATGGGGCCATGGAAGGGAAAGAACAGGATAACTGTATCAAAGATATTCTGCGCTTCGCGCAGTGTTAGACCGGCCTTCGCTCCTCGCAGTGCCCGGAGCTACGGACGGGCAGACGATGGGGCCATACTATGAAAGAGCGAGGGAATTGTAGCATTGGAGACGTACAATGCACTCCGCGATGCCCTATTTCTTCTACCTCGCCCGCTGCAGAGACGGCTCTCTGTATTCCGGATCGTGCATCGACCTGCTTGCACGTGAAGAACTCCACAATAATGGTAAGGGTGGAAAATATACGCGATCGCACAGACCCGTGAAGATCATCTATCACGAGGAGTTCTCCACTCTCAACGAATCCCGTAAGCGCGAGGCGGAGGTGAAGACATGGGGCAAGACTAAGAAGGAGAAACTGGCTGATGGCTTTACAGCGGAAAGAAGGGTATGATGAGTTGTCTCTACTTTACTTTCTTCATCTCTATTTGTATGGCTACAGGAACAATCAAAACGAAGACCGATAAGGGGTTCGGTTTTATTTCCGTCGAAGGCTCGGACGATGTCTTCTTCCACAATAGTGCTTGTGCCCCCGGACTCTATGACCAACTGAATGTCGGAGATGCTGTGAGCTTCGATATCAAACAGGGCGACAAGGGCCTGAAAGCTGAAAATGTCGTTAAGGCCGTAGCATAAGCGCGTCGGCTCGAACATCAGTCCGCACCTCCCGGTGTAAGTGGAGGATTTGCTCGTACACTCTCGCAATCCTCGGGATGAAGTGAATCCGCAGGTGCGTCTCCTGGGCCTCGAGGATGATGCTTCCAAACCCAAACACGTTCTGGATGACGCCGTGTTGGAACTTGTGGATGTCCTGGATCGCGGCAAGGTCGATGCTTTGGTGGTCGTCGAAGGCGAGCAATGTCCGCTTAATCCGGTGAACCCTCCGGTCTGTGAGGATAATGACATAGAGGAAATACCGGTAGAACCGCGCGAGGAAGACGATGTGAGAAGCAACGAAGAACGTGATGATCAGGAGAAAGAGGAAGTGGCGCATCCCTGGGTCATCGATGCCCGCAATGCCGAAGAGCACAGTGAGACTCAAGATGGTGACTGCCGTGTAGAGGAGAACGCGGAGCGACGGCCAGACCAACCGGATCCAGTGCTGTCGGAAATAGAACCGGAACCCCTCCTCCGGGTGCTTCCCGGAAAACGTGATCGTCCCGACGTTGTCTGGGAGTGGCATTACCAGAGGAGGAGGTAGAGAGCATTCACTGTTCCCAAGAGGAACAGTGTGTGACTGATTGCGATCGCACGGAGCCTGCCCAGGGTGAAGAAACGGAAGAAGGAAGCATCCATTTCCCGGGGGAAGCAGATCCCCTGAATCCTCTTCCTGAAGAGCTTCCACAGGAACCCCTCCACGATGACGATGAGGGCGCTGCTGCCGATGATCGCAGTGGTGAGACTATCCATCGAGCCCTCTATTCTACACGAAGACTCCGGTATCATCCTAAGGAAAAGCCTCACCATTCATCATCTATGCTCTGGGCCGACCTCATTCTCATCGCCGTTGCCATCATCACGTTCATCGCTCTGCTCACGATGCTCGGGAGCTTGTGGGTATGGGTGCCGTATGTGCCGACTCCAAAGCCAGTGATGCGGAGAATGGTGGAACTCGCAAAGATTCAAGGGCATGAGACTGTCTATGATTTAGGTTGCGGTGATGCACGTCTCCTCATCGAAGCGAAGAAGAGATATCCCGGTATCCGGGCAATCGGATATGAACTCCCACTTGGAATTTTCCTCCTTGCGAAACTGCGCGTCGCGCTCTCGCGTCTCCCCATCACCATTAAGATGCAGGATTTTCGCAAAGCGAATTTGGCTGATGCAGAAGTGATTTTTCTCTACCTGGTCCCCGAGGTTTTCGCTAAGCTCGAGAGCAAGCTGAATCGGGAGCTTAAATCCGGCACGAGAATCATCTCCCATGGATTTGAGTTTCCGAAGAAAATTCCAGAGCATGTCGAAAGAGTCCCGCTTCCCTCGTGGCATCCTTTTCGGACAAGGGGGAAAGAGGGACCGCGGGTCTTTGTTTATGAGTGGTAGTGGAATACTGGGGATTGGAGTACTGGAATAATGGGACGTCCCAGTATTCCGTTATTCCAGTATTCCAGTATTCCTCCTGCGAATGAAGAAAGCACTCATGCTCACTCCTATCACAAGCAAAACATAATACCCAAGCACCCACAGGTGGTTCCCCGGAGAAACATGGAGTGACGCGTATGGCAAATCTGCAAGTGTCTCCGCAATGGAGATAATGAGTTCCAGTGCGCCGAAGCTGAGATACGAAATAGCGAGTCCCAAGGGAAAAGAGAGGAAACTCATGATGACTCCCAGGAAGCCGACAAGCATGGCAAAGGGAATGAGCAGAGCGACTGCCACGTTTGCGAGGGGAGCGACAAGCGAAAATTGTCCGAAGAGGAGAGTAACCAAGGGAACTGCTGCAAGTTGTGCGGCAAGCGTCGTCTTGAGGGATTCGCGAACGAGGAAACCCTCGGGAACAAACTTCAACACATGTTCGAGAAATGGTGAGAGGTAGGTGATGCCGAGCACCGCGAGGAAGGAGAGCTGAAACCCTGCGTCATACCAGAGGAGTTTCGGGTTAAGAGCAACCATGAGAGTTGCCGTGAAGAGGATCGCGATGAGTGAATGTTTTTGACGACTCGTTTGCAAAGCCAGAAGTCCCAGCGCTCCCATGATTGCGGCGCGGACGACCGACGGAGAACCCCCGACAAAGAGCGTGAAGAACGTAATGGCAAGAAGAGAAGGGAGAAATCGCCATTTCAAGGGGAGAAAGAAGAGGAATCCTCCGATGATCGTGAGCACAATCGTAATATTGTAGCCGCTGATCGCGATGATGTGGGTGAGACCGGTTGCCTGGAAGTCCTCAAGGAGATGCTCAGGGATGCCTTGTCGCGAGCCCGTCAGGAGCCCTGCAAGGAAAGCGGCATGCGGCTCGGGATAGAGACGATTGATCTGGCGTTCAAAGCGCTCTTTGAGTGTGTAGAGAACGGCAAAAAATGAGTTCTTGGACCCAGAGGCGATCGTTTCGACTTGCGCACGGGGCATGATCGCATAGATGCCAAATCGGCTGAGATACCGATCGTAGGCGAAATCCTCGATCATACCTGGACGTTCCAACACTCCACTCACGCGCACCTCGTCACCGTATGAATGTCGCGGCCACGCCGCGTAATCTGTGACCAATATCTTTCCTGAAACCTCTTGTCTGTCAATCTCACTGACCTCTACCGTATACCGCGTCTTCAAGGGGCGCCTGTCGGGTTCATCGCTGATACGCCCACGTAGAGTTATCGGAGAAGCATCACGCGCAACTTCTCTGCAATCCATGCCCCCACAATCCACAGCATACTTTTCCACAAAATCCGGACAGGAGACACTTGCCCCGCATCGGCGCACCACGTCTGGTGCGGGGTGCGTCGTCTGCGCAACTCTGAGAAACGCAAGCGAGCTTCCTACGATGATGCAGAGAAAAAAGAAGCCCCCTCCCCTTCCCACTATACTATTCAATTGAATAGTATACTGAAATCTTTGAGTGATTAATTCCCAAAGCAATGCGGCGATTCCAAAAACTCCCAGAGCAACCCACACCTTTTTTGGATACGCGGGCAGCTGCAGAAATCGAAGTCCCGCACTGACCGCGAGGAATGAGAGGAGAAAGCCGATCGTGAAATAGGAGCGGGGCATACTTCAATAGGCTCAGGAAAAATACGAAAATGGGGGCGAGTGTAGCTTAAAAACTCTTTGTGTAGCAAACGATATCCTGTCACTGCAGTATGTCGGCGTCGTTGAGGAGCTGCTTGTGTGTTAGGAGGGGTGCTGATATACCCTTTCCATGAGAAAAGTGAATGTCCTGAGCATTGGAGTATTTTTTGCGATCCTCCCCTTCCCGATCTTCCTTCAGACAGAAGCTGCTGAATGCACACAGCCTGAGTACACCTGCCTCCGAACCTGTGCCGGACTTCCCACTCTCGACGAGTACGAAGCTTGTTCCACGTCCTGC
>CAZQCB010000073.1:0-4029 GCA_964592265.1 uncultured Candidatus Peribacteria bacterium
CGTAGCAACATCGCTTCGCCGATACAAAGATTTTGTAGGTACCACATGCCTGTCTTTTTGGTTGCGAAGCCGTATCATGAGCTCTTTTTCGGGAACAGTGTATCAAGGTTTTTTGGCTTCTGTGCTTCGTGCGGATGTGTGCCCTCTGGGAAGACATGGAGATGCAGCATCATGCGTGCCCGCAAGCGATTGCGCGGGAGCATCCCTTTCACTGCACGCTGAATGACTTCTTGAGGACGCTTGGCAAGGACGCGGGAAACCGGGATCTCCCGCATATTCCCGAAGTAGCCGGTGTGACGCCTGTAGACCTTCTGCTCGATCTTCTTTCCTGTGAGGACGATGCCTGCAGCATTCAACACAATCACGTGATCGGATCCAGGGAGGTATGGGGCAAAAGTCACGGTGTGCTTCCCGCGGAGTACATGCGAGATTTGCGTCGCCAGGCGCCCCAATGTGCGGCCCTGCGCATCGACGATGTACCACGTGGATTCAGCCTTTGGGAGAGAGGTTTTCGGCATAGAGGGCACGCTACTTCAGAGAGACAGTCACCATTGCCGCCCCATCCCCCATTCTCCGTCCGAGGGGGGAGATGCGGGTGTGCCCAAAGGGACGTTCCTTCAGACGCGGCAGGAGCACCTCCATCACCTTCCGGGAAGCATTCTTGTCCGTGAGGAAACGGTTGAGGAAGCGTACGGCAATGTGCGGTGGCCGCCCCTTCGCACGTGTGAGCATCCGCTCAAGGATGGGCACAATGGCTTTCGCTCGCGTCTGCGTGGTGCGGATGGACTCGTAGAGAATGAGGGAGGTCACGAGGTTCCTGAGCAGCATGCGCCTCTGTGCGGGTTTGCGGCCGAGAGGATGGTAGGAGGAACTCATACGACGTTTTCCGGAATATCGGGGACGAGGGTGAGGTGACGTTCCGCAAGAACCACTTCCACTTCCTCGAGTGCCTTGCTCCCGAAGCCACGGAGATTCGTGAGGGTCGCCTTGGA
This sequence comes from uncultured Candidatus Peribacteria bacterium, assembly GCA_964592265.1. Taxonomy (GTDB): domain Bacteria; phylum Patescibacteriota; class Gracilibacteria; order Peribacterales; family Peribacteraceae; genus CAZQCB01. The sequence continues at coordinate 993 of CAZQCB010000073.1, forward strand.
GCATTTCGTGAGCTGTTCAATGGAACCAATGCCCCCATTGATGAGAGCATTCAGCGTCCGCGGGGAGAAATTGAGGATCTCGATCGGCGTGTAGCTCTCCTTGACCGCCTGCTGAGCAGTGTCCGCTGCGACGGTGCTTGCTGCACGACTGAAATTGGCGAAGAACTCCTGCTCAATTTGTTCTTCGGAGAGGCTGAAGTAGTTGAAGTAGCTCGTGAGGAGTTGGCTGGCAAACTTCAGAGCATTCTTCGCGGAGAGGGATCCATTCGTTTCGAGTTCCAAGACGAGCTTGTCGAGGTTTGTCCGCTGACCGACACGGGTGGACTGCACCTCAAAGCGGACCCTCTTCACGGGGCTGAAGACCGCATCGACGAAGATGAGACCCGGCTCACTCTCACGGCGATTGCGCTCCGCCGCGGGACTGTACCCTACGCCTTTCTCCACCGTCACCTGCATGTGGAGTGCTCCACCCTTCTCCAGGGTGACAAGAGGCAGTGACGGATTGATGACCTCGATGTCTGAGCTCACTTTGAGATCAGCTGCCGTGAGGATCTTGGGCCCCTTTCCCTCCAGCATGATCACCTCGGGGTCTTTGTGGTGCTTGCGCAGTGCAAGCTTCCGGAGATTGAGTCCGATATCGAGCACGGATTCCAGCACCCCCTTCATGGTGGAGTACTCATGACTCACTCCCTCTACGCGCAGAGACGTCACCGCCGCACCGGGAAGGCTCGAGTAGAGCACGCGCCGGAGCGCATTCCCCAGGGTGATCCCAAAGCCGGGTGGCAGAGGGGAGATCGTGAAGAGGAGCCGATTCTCGTCTCCCGCAGCAGCACCGGGTGCCAACTGCACCGTGAGTTTTGGCGGACCAATTTCCTCTTGGATGATGTGCATGGAGAGAAGGGGGAAAGGAGAGATGGTGCGAAACTAGCGTGAGTAGAGCTCCACGACTTTCTGGATATCGAGCGACCGCTCGAAGTGCTCGTCACTCGGTTGAGAGACGATCTCAATGCGTAGGGAACGCGGATCGACTTTCAACCAGGGGGGAGGGACGAGCTTCTCCGTTGCAGCAAGGACTCCTGTGAACATGGCGGAAGAGGCGGCGCGCGGATGGACTTCGATGATATCGCCTGGTTTCACCTCGTAAGAGGGAATATTCGTACGGTGAGCGTTGATGAGGAAGAGACCATGGGACGCAAGTTGTCTGCTCTGGAGTCGGGTGAGTGCAAATCCCGCACGGAAGAGGACATTGTCGAGGCGCTTCTCCAGAAGTTCCAGAATTCTCCGCCCCGTGGCTTGCTTGCTACGCAGGGCCTCCCGGTAGTAGCGGCGGAATTGCCTCTCAGAGAGACCAAAGGTATCCCGTACCTTCTGCTTCTCCAGAAGCTGCGTTCCATACTCCGATCGCTTGCCGCGTCTTGCGCGCGGCCCCTTGCCGGGACCCGAGGGTTTCCGCTGCAAGATGCGATCGTACTTGTCCGAACCATACAGGTTCACCCCCTGCCGACGACAGCGCTTTGCCTTTGGACCGGTGTATCTCATAGTTAGATGCGGCGCCGACGCTTGGGGCGGCAGCCACCGTGGGGAATGGGAGTGGTATCGACAATGCGATCGAAATCGAAGCCGGCACTCTGCAACCCTCGGAGAGCCTGCTCTCTCCCCGGACCGATACCTTCGACGAAGACGGAAACTTTCTGGATACCACAGGACTGCGCCTTCTCCACGGCTTTCTCGGCAGCAACCTTCGCGGCGTAGGGAGTACTCTTGCGCGACCCCTTGAATCCGCAGGATCCGGCAGATGCCCAGGCAAGCGTATCTCCTCGATCATCCGTGATGGTGACAATCGTATTATTGAGGCCCGCGTGGACGCACACGCGCGCATGGGGCACGGAGCGCTTTGCCTTCTTGCGAGGAGCAGGGGCGGCTTCAGCCTCTGGTGTAAGCACTTCTTCTGGCATGGTTTACGTCTTCGTGAGAGTAACGCGACCGGAGAGTCCGGTCCTCTTCTTCCCGCGGCGCGTGCGGGCATTGCGACGGCTTGTTTGTCCCCGCACAGGGAGTTTCTTGCGATGACGGTATCCACGGTAGGACCCAATGTCCTGGAGGCGGCGGATGTCCATCGAGACCCGGCGCCGGAGCTCTCCCTCCGTCTCGAAGCGGTCGATGATCGTGCGCAGCACCGCTTCCTCAGCCTCGGTGATCGCCTCGGTTTTCGCATCAAAGGGGATTTTCGCTTCGGCGAGAATGGTGCGGGAGCGGCTGCGCCCGATACCGGTGATGTAGGTGAGCGCAATTTCCATGCGCTTCTTCGTAGGCAAAACCACTCCGGAAATCCTTACCATATGTCGCTGGGGAAGGAGATTGTTCTATTGTTCCATTGTTCTATTGTTCGCAAGCGAACACAGAGTGTATTCGAAGCAATGGAGCAATGGAGCAATGGAGCAATGCCGTCAGTTCTCATAAAAATAGAGGAATCAAAGGAAAAGGAAATTCATCCCTGCCGCTGCTTATGCTTGGCAATAGTACAAATCACGCGCACAACTCTGTTGCGCCGGATGATGCGGCACTTCTGACAGATGCGGCGGACGGAGGGGCGGACTTTCATGCAGCGGAACTTAAAGGGGGAGAAGTGGGATCAGGAGAAGGCGAAGGTGCGGGGGTGACACTCCCCGTTTCCAGAGGGGTTCCCGGACGGAACCGGTAGACAATGCGTCCCTTCTTGAGGTCGTAGGGAGTCATCTCCACTTTGACCTGGTCGCCAGGGAGGATGCGTACCCGGTGGAGCCGCATGCGCCCAGCAAGATGGCAGAGGAGTTCATGATCTTTCGCGGGCTCCGAGAGAATGCGGACGCGAAACGTGGCGTTGGGAAAGCACTCTTCGACTCTGCCAACGAGCTCTATGACTTCCTTACTCAACGTGTAGTTCTGGGGAGAAGCGGCTTAAATGAAATCTAAGCCCGCGAATCCTACAGATGGAAAGAAGCCTCGACAAGGCTGGCGGGTGCCAAAATCTCAAGTGTTTCAAAAAATCTATTGCAAG
>CAZQCB010000074.1:0-3850 GCA_964592265.1 uncultured Candidatus Peribacteria bacterium
ACACTTCCTGCACGATGTACTTCCCCGCATCCGCGATATCGGTGATGAGATGGCGGAGAGGATCAGGGGCACCGCTTTTCCGTAGATGGGAGTTGAGGGAAACCAGGCTCTGCATAGACCGATTGTAGCACTTATAGCAGCTTCCCCATCTTCATGACCATTTCCGTCACCCGCATCCCGTATCCCCACTCGTTGTCATACCATGCGAGGATCTGGACGAGTGTGCTATCAACGACGACCGTCGAATCCAGATCCACGGTGCTACTGTGTGCATCGGAGATGTAATCAGAAGAGACGAGCTGCCCTTCCTCCACTGCAAGGATGCCTTTGAGTGGACCTTCAGATGCTTTTTTGAGAGCAGCGTGAATTTCCTCCACCGTCGTCGGCTTTTTCAGGTTCATCGCAAGGTACGCTGCAGACACGTCGGGGACAGGAATGCGAAGGGCCATCCCATCCATCTTCCCTTTGAGGTGCGGGAAGATCTTGCCGCAAGATTTCACAGCACCGGTGGTAGAGGGGATGATATTGAGATTCGCAGCCCTGGCAATGCGGACTTTCGAACTGTCCGTGGAGTTATCGAGCAGGTTTTGTGAGGTCGTGTAGGCATGCGTCGTGCACACGAGTCCACTCATGATGCCTTTAAGATCGTCGAGTACCTTGATGACTGGCGCGATGCAATTCGTGGTGCACGATGCCGCGCTCACAATGGGGAGAGCTTTTTCAAGAGCATCATCGTTCACGCCAAGCACAATCATCGGGAGGTCATCTTTCGGAGGTGCTGTGACGATAACCGCCTTTGCACCTGCAGAGAGGTGAGACTTGGAAAGATCGCGGCTGCGGAATTTTCCGGATGCTTCGACGATAAGATCCACTTTGAGTTCCTTCCAAGGACATTTTCCTGGATCTCTCTCTCGCACAATGCGCACGGGAGCGCCATTCACACGAAGATCAGTCCCATCGACTGCGATGTCCCCTTCGAAGCGTCCATGGAGACTATCGTACTTGAGGAGGTACGCACGCATGGCTGCATCGGACGAGGCATTGATCGCCACAACAGAAACCTCCTTCGAAAACCTCTGGACGAGTTGGCGATGCACGACTCTGCCAATGCGACCGTAGCCATTAATCGCGACCCTTAGCATGACTGCATGATAAGGAACACCAAGAACATTGCAACATTGTTTGCTCGTTTGCTGGTTGTGCTGGTTTGCTGGATCCAGCAAACCAGTAAACCAGAAAACCGTCATTCCGGCTTCATCCCACGAGTCCCACAATCACCCCGAAGAATGCCGAAAACGCTCCGACAATCCACAGCCGCATCGTCACCTTGCTCTCCCCCCACCCCAGAGCCTCGAAATGGTGATGAATGGGTGCGGAGAGAAAGACCTTCTTCCCGCCACGGAAACGCTTGCTCGTGAGCTGAATGATGACACTCAGCATTTCGAGAACAAAGACCGCTCCAACGAGCGGGAGAACGAGAACCTGGTCAATCATCATTGCAACGACCGCAAGTGTCCCCCCAAGCGCAAGGGAACCCGTATCTCCCATGAAGAAGAGTGCCGGCGGGACGTTGTTCCAAAGAAAGGCTGCAATCGCAGCCACCACGATCCCGCAGAATCCCGCTAGAACGAAGAGCCCCTCGATGTACGCAAGGACACCGAAGGAAATGAAGGCAATCACCAGGAGCCCTCCGGCGAGTCCGTCCAAACCATCGGTGAAGTTCACGGCATTTGCAGTGCCAATGAGTACGAAGACAAAGAACGGCACATACCACGCACCCAAGATGAAGTCACCGTAGAATGGGATATGCACTGTGTCATACCCTAAGCGCACATAGAACCAGAGAGCTCCCACAAAGCTCACCAGGAGGAGGAAGAGCACTTTCGGGAGCACATCGAGGCCACGCTTCTTCCCGATCCCACAGATGTTCCAGTAATCATCAATCCCGCCGAGGATACCGAGTGCGAAGAGTGTGAAGAGCGGGAGGTACACCTGTCCTCGCTGCAAGAGGGAACTCTCCACAAGTCCGAAGTATGAGAGTGTGCGAGAGAAGAACACAGTGAAAAGAATGGACCCCCAGATGAGAACGCCTCCCATGGTGGGCGTCCCCGACTTCTTCTGGTGGAAGTGGCGAAAGATTGTCGCAGTTCCCCCATCCATCGCTTCCACTCGCAGCTGCTTCCCCACACGATTCTGCCGTAGAAACCCAACAAACCAGGGAGTCGCAGCGATTCCGACGAGGAACGTGAGGAACGAGTAGACGAGAATGGTCGCGAGCAAAAGCTCCGGACGTACTGGGATGAACTGGTCTGGGTGGAGCACGATGAAGAGCGTACCAGAGGCTTACACAGAAGTATGCACCTTATCGACATCGTAGAACCGCATCTGCTCCTTCTTGAACATGAGTTCCACCCGGCCCGTCGGGCCATTGCGGTGTTTGCGGATATAGATATCTGTAAGGCCGGGGTGGTCACTATCTTCCTCGTACATATCCTCCCGGTACATCATGAGCACGATATCCGCATCCTGTTCGATGGAACCAGACTCACGAAGATCGGAGAGTTGCGGAATATTGCCCGGCCGACTCTCCACGGCGCGGGAAAGCTGCGAGGCGGCAATCACCGGAACATGCAACTCACGCCCCAAGGCTTTGAGGGACCGGGAAATCTCTGAAATCTCCTGCACGCGGTTTCCTGCGTATGCCTTCGAACCCGTGCTCATGAGCTGAAGGTAATCGACAATCAGAAGATCGAGACCATGCTCCATCTGGAGGCGCCGGGCCTTCGCTCTGAGCTCGTGGATTGAGGAAGAAACAGTATCATCAATGAAGATGCGCGCTTTATTGAGTTCATCCATGATGGGTCCCATCCGCTGGAAGTCGCTGTCCTCGAGCTTCCCTTTCTGGAGTTTCCAGCTATCGACCCCAAGCATCGAGGAGAAGAGACGATCGACGAGCTGCTCCTTGCTCATCTCGAGCGAGAAAATGCCTACAACCTTCCCATACTTGATGGAGGCATTCTGCGCAATATTCAGTGCAAGACATGTTTTTCCCATTCCCGGACGGGAAGCGATAATGATGAGATCGCTCGGCTGCAATCCCGAGAGTCGTGCATCGAGCGTCTGGAAACCCGTCGGTACCCCCTTCATCTTCTCTTCCTCCTTCGCTTCGTGAATCTCCGCGAACTTCTCGTAGCGGGCATTGAGGATATCCTTGATATGCACGAACGTGTCCTTCAAGAATGTCTGGGTGATCGTGAAGACCTGCTTCTCTGCCTGCTCCAGTAGTTCCTCGATGGGAGCCTCCTCATCGTAGCCAAGTGCCGCAATCGCGTGCCCAGCCTGGATCATTTTCCGGAGAGTCGATTTCTGCTTCACGATCTGTGCATATTGCACGATGTTCGCCGAGGTCGGTACCAAGGTCGTGAGTTCTGCAAGGTATGCACTCCCTCCGGCAGCAGTAATCTTCTCTGAATCGGAGAGCGCTGATGTAACTGTGAGGAGGTCAATCGGCTGATGTCGTCTGTAGAGCACAGTCATCGCCTCATAGATCTCGCGGTGCGCAGGATCGTAGAAATCCGCGGGTTCGAGGAAATCCGCAATGCGGATGATGGTTTCACCATCGATGAGCAGAGCACCTAGAACGCTCTGCTCCACCTCGGTGCTGTGCGGTGGAACTTGGAGGTCGGAAGGCATGGGGCAAGCAGTGTAGCATGGTCATAGTCCATGCTCCACCCCATACCGAAGCAGTGCATACGCGGTTGGGGTGTGCTTACCATAGCGATTTTCCAAGACACCTTTCACGGCATCACGCAAAGAAACCTCATGTACTTCGATGAGTTCATGTTCATCC
>CAZQCB010000075.1:0-3840 GCA_964592265.1 uncultured Candidatus Peribacteria bacterium
TAAGCAATTCCCGTACCCCCTTTCCTCTCAAAAATACGTGCCAGATCTTGCCGCCGCCGAAGAGAGAAGGCGCGCGGGACGCGCGCCACGTTATTGGTTTTTCGTTTTTGGTTTTTCGTTCCCATTCTTCAAGGAACATTTTACTTTTTACTGCTGCGTCACTTCCTGAGAATACAAATCGGACAAGATCGGTATCCGGCGGATAGTGTGCCTTTTCGCGCTCGAGTAATTCGCGTTCGAGGTAGGCGCGAACATCGTGCTTCGCGGCGAGCGCGACTTCCATCGCCTGCGGGCGGAACGTTTGAATGATGACTTCCCCCGGATCTCTTCTGCCTGATCTTCCCGCAAGTTGCGTGAGAAGCTGGAAGACGCGTTCGCCTGCGCGGAAGTGGGGGAGACTGAGGCCAACATCTGCAAGGAGGACCGCGGCAAGAGTGACACTCGGGAGATCGAGTCCTTTTACAACAGACTGTGTCCCGAGAAGAATGTCTGCCTGCCCTTCTTTCATTTTTCCGAGGAGGGTACGCATTTCTTCTGGAGAGCGGAGCGTATCGCTATCGGCCCTCAAAATGCGCGCAGAGGGGAAAAGTTCTGCAAGCAAGAGCTCTATACGTTGAGTACCCGCTCCGAGCTCCAGCAAGCTCTGAGAGCCACATTTTGGGCATTTTTCGGGCAAGGGGAGCTCCTCCCCCGTGTGATGAGAGAGAAGGTGAGGCAGTGCTCCTCTTCGATGAATTGTATACGGGAGCTTTGTTTCCGGTTCCTCAAAACGATACCGGCATTCCTTGCAGAGCAAATTCGTCGCAAATCCTCGGCGATTGAGAAAGAGGACGGACTGTTCGCCGCGATCGAGTCGAATCCGAATCGCTTCGAGGAGAGTGGGGGACAGTGGGTAGTATTTCCCGAAGTGCACCTCTGCAAGATCAATGACTCGCACGGTCGGCAGCGCAGCTTCTCCATACCGCTCCGGAAGCTCTACCAGTTGGTACTTTCCCGTCTTCGCTGCATGCCAGGATTCGAGGGAGGGGGTCGCGGAGCCAAGAACCAGCTTTGGTATTTGGTATTTGGTATTTGGTATTTGTTTGGGATTTGGTGCTTGGGATTTGGGATTTTCCGCTGCGTTTTCATGAAGCCCACAGAGCGCTTCGGCTACAGTCTTGGCATGATACCTCGGCGCCTGCTCATTCTTGTATGTCCACTCATGCTCTTCATCGATAATGATAAGTCCAAGATTCTGCATGGGCGAGAACAGTGCGGAGCGGGACCCAATGACGAGACGAATTTCTCCTGAGGCGATGCGCTTCCATTCCTTGCGCCGCGCGGCAGGCGTGAGCTTGCTATGCATGATGGAAATAGCGTCAGGGGAAACGAGTTTTTGAAAGCGTTCGATGAAGTTCTCCGTGAGAAGGATTTCGGGGAGGAGGAGAATTGCGCTCTTCCCTCCTGCAATCGCATCCCGAATGAGCGCCGCATAGATCTCGGTCTTGCCTGATCCCGTAATACCGAAGAGAAGAGTAGGTCGGGGATCGCTCTTTATGACTGTGTAGGCTGCGGTTTGGCGGGGAGTGAGTATTGGCTGGGAATTAGGAATGAGGAATTGGGAATTAGGAGATTTCAAAATCGGTGCTTTTTTTTCTTTCTCATTCTTAATTCTTAATTCCTGATTCTTACTTCCCGACACTAATTTCCCCCACTTCGCTCCAGGCAGAAATGGCGAGAGCGCCTGGCGAAGCGAACACAGGTAATAATCCGCAATCCATCGTGCAATGTTTATCTGCTCCTCTGAGAGCAGGGGAGCATCTCCCAGCACCTCAGCAATTTCCCTCATATCGTAATCTCCCTCAGGCTTCTCCTCCGAAATTTCGACAACGATCCCCTCCACAAGCTTTTTCCGCAGAGGCACCTTCACCAATTGTCCCACCTGACACCTGACACCTGCCTGCCGGCCCCCTCGACAGTGCTCGGGATGAACTCCGCCTTGGCGAAGGCTGGACACCTGATACGTCAGCCCATTCCCAATACCCAATTGCCGCGAGGAAGTGATGACAGTGGCATACACGGTGAAATTCTAACATCATTCCACTGGACAAAGGCACATGTTCCTGTAGCATGAGCCCCCCCCATGGAAACTTCACCTAATCCTACAGAACAACTTCGGCAGCTTGCACTCGGGGTAAGGGCTATGAGGCTTACTGTTGAAAACAGTGTATATGGGGTTGAGAAAAACGGACTCCCTCCAGAAGCTAATCCTGCCTTACTTGCAGAAATGCGCCGGGATTTTGAGACCCTTGTGGGTCAGCTTCCCCTCCTGCAAGATCAGATCAATAAAGTTCAGGATAAGCAGGAGAAGTGACCTCTAAAACCTTTGACATTGTCCTATTAGCACTCTATAATTCCGAGTGCTAACATGCTTCATGCTTCGACAAGCTCAGCATGACGTACTATTTCCCACCTCTCTATGTCAAAAGCTATAGGCATTGATTTGGGCACCACAAACTCCTGCGTCGCCTTCATTGAGGGAGGCGAACCCACCGTGATACCCAATGCAGAAGGAAACCGCACGACGCCCTCCGTTGTCGCAATCAGCGGCAAGGAACGGCTCGTCGGCGTCACTGCGAAGCGTCAGGCAGTCACGAATCCGAAGAATACGATCTTCTCCGCGAAGCGCTTCATCGGGCATACGTACGTGGAAGTTGCGCAGGAAGCGAAGCGCATGCCCTTTGAGGTACGCGAGGGAAAAGAGGGGAGAGCGACGATCATGCTCGCCGGAGCAGAGCACTTGCCCCAGGCGATCTCTGCGATGGTTCTTGGGAAGCTCAAAAAGGATGCCGAGGCATTCATCGGACAGGAAGTGAAAGATGCAGTCGTCACCGTTCCCGCCTACTTCAATGATTCCCAGCGTCAGGCCACGAAGGAAGCAGGGGAAATCGCGGGCTTAAAAGTGCTTCGCATCATCAATGAGCCGACTGCGGCAGCTCTCGCCTACGGCCTCGATAAGAAGAAAGACGAAACCATCATTGTCTACGACCTTGGAGGAGGAACGTTTGACGTATCCGTGCTCGAGCTTGGAGATGGTGTCTTCGAAGTCGTTGCAACGAATGGAGATACACACTTGGGTGGCGATGATTTCGACAATGTTCTCGTTGACTGGCTCCTCCAGGAATTCAAGAAGGATCAGGGCATCGACTTAAGCAAAGATACGGTCGCTCTCCAGCGCCTGAAAGAAGCTGCGGAGAAGGCGAAGATCGAGCTTTCGTCTACAACCGAGACGGAGATCAATCTCCCCTTCATCACGGCAGATGCTTCGGGGCCGAAGCACCTCAATATCAAATTGAGCCGCGCAAAACTTGAGGCGCTCGTTGCTGCTCTCGTTGAGAAGACCATGAAGCCTTGCGAGCAGGCGCTGAAAGACGCGAATTTGAATAAGAAGGACATCGATGAAGTCGTGCTCGTCGGAGGCATGACGCGCATGCCCATGGTGATCGAGAAAGTGAAGCAGCTCTTCGGCAAAGAGCCCCACCGCGGAGTGAACCCGGATGAAGTCGTCGCGATCGGTGCTGCAATCCAGGCAGGGATCCTCTCGGGTGATCTCGATAAAGACTTGGTGCTTGTGGATGTCACTCCGTTAAGCCTCGGCATTGAGACCTTGGGAGGTGTTGCAACGAAACTCATTGAGCGAAATACGAAGATCCCAACGACCAAAAGCCAGGTCTTCTCGACTGCAGCAGACAGTCAACCCTCTGTCGAGGTGCACGTCGTGCAGGGAGAGCGCGAGCTCGCGAAGGACAATAAATCTCTCGGCCGCTTCATCTTAGACGGTATTCCTCCGGCACCTCGCGG
>CAZQCB010000076.1:0-3711 GCA_964592265.1 uncultured Candidatus Peribacteria bacterium
CTCAGGATCACTTAGGGAATAGTTACCCTTGGTAATCAGGTGTCACACTGAGCACGGTCGAAGTGTGATATTTGTAGAGTGGTTCTAAGGGAGTCTCTGGGATCAATTCAATACCAGTATCGTTGAGAGGAATAGATACCGTGGCGTTGAGAAATTTCACCATGAAGAAGAGGCGCGTTGCTTCCTGCTGATCGGTTATGCTTCCTTCAATGCCCTCCAGGATTCCGGTGCGAACGCGAATACGATGACTGACGATGGGATTTCTCTCCGAAACGGGAGAGTAGCCAGCTTGGACAATGCGGTAGATACTCTGCAGTTCGCGCGTCATTTGTCCTTGTTCACAGTCTGAAACTTCCCAGACTCGTGAAAGCCGATTTGTTTGAAGAGCTTGTCTTCTCTCTTCTTCATCTCCACGAGTGAAGATGTACCCTGGGAATAACGGTAAGTATGATCTTTGTTTCCCCCGCCTATTACTCTCGTGGGGGGCAACCGCACCATAGAATGGAATTCCGCGTGCTAGGAGGACTCTCATCACCGCTTTTTCCTGTTTAGCTCGGGTATAGAGAACACGCCATCGAACAGAATGGTCAGTCCCTTGTGGTGTGGGAGCGCGAAGGAGATCATCCGGATAAATGTCGGGTTCCTGATCGAGGATCATGAACTTTGAGGGGAAACGCTCGAGACCCGAATAGGCTTCATCCTAGCACACTTGCTATACTTCCCTGTAGATGCAGCGCCTTCTCATCGTCTATAGCTCTACGAGTGGTCACACAGAGTACGTCCTCGATGTGCTTCTCAAGTATCTCAAGGAGAAGCAGGCACCACTGGAAATGCGCATGAAGCATGTGGAGACACTGAAGCCAGCTGAACTTCTCGACTGTGACATTCTCCTTCTCGCTTCGTCGACGTGGAACTCAACTGAAGGTCTCCTTCCTCCGGACTTTGCGACGTTCGTGCGTGAAGCGCGGAATATCGATCTCGCCTCTAAACCCACATGCGTCATCGGACTGGGTGATGATCGCTACTTCAATACATGCAAAGCTGCGGCTCTCCTCATGCAGTTTGCGCGCGAGCATAATGGGAAGAATCTCGTTCCACCGCTCCCGATTGTGAATGAGCCGTATGATCAGGATGACAAGGTGCTCAAATGGGCAGACAAACTTCTCGCAAAAATTCTGACGCCTTCTCTAAACCCATGAATCGCATCTCTTTTCGTATCGTCGGCGCATCGGGGCAGGGGATTAACTCGATCGGAGATATCGTCTCCAAAGCGCTCAAGCGCTCCGGGTTTGCGGTCTTTGGCTATCGCGAATACCCTTCGCTGATCGTCGGGGGGCACGCGGGGTACCAGTTCGATGTGAGTGATTCCGTTGTTCGGTCTTCTGCGGTGGAACTCGATGCGGTCCTCGCGCTCAATTACCAGGGACTCACGCGGTACTTCGCCCCTTCCGCAAATGCGGCCCAGTATCTGAAGGCCGGAGGATATTTGATTCACGCAGTCGCGAATTGGAAATTTTCGGAGGAACACCAGAAGATCATTGCGGAGAAGAAGATTCGTGTGGTCTGCCTTCCAATTGAACAAATGCTGAAGGAGCTCGATGCGCCTCTCGTTCTCCAGAACGTTATCTTCGCGGGATTTCTCTGGGAACTGTTCGGACAGGACATCCCACTCCTCCAGAAAGTTGTCGGGGAACAATTTGCGAAAAAGCCGAAGCTCATTGATATCAACTTGAAGGCTGCAGAAAAAGGATTCACGTTTCGACCGGATGGGGAAATTCCGCGCATTACTCTTCCTGCTCCGAAAGCAGAGTGGAAGGATCACCTCCTCATTACGGGGAATGAGGCGATCGGCCTTGGGGCGATTCATGCGGGGGTGCGCATGTACACGGGTTATCCGATGACGCCCGCGAGCAGTCTCCTCGGCTACGTCGCAAAGACGCAGAATGCGACAGGAATGATTGTGAAGCAAGCGGAGGATGAGATCACCGCTGCGCAGATGGCCTCGGGTGCGTCCTTCATGGGTACCCGCGCGATGACAGGGACCTCGGGTGGGGGATTCGATTTGATGACGGAAACACTCTCGATGGTAGGGATGATCGAGAGTCCGCAAGTCTTTATCTTAGGGCAGCGCCCGGGTCCTGCAACAGGCGTTCCCACGTGGACTGCACAGGGAGATCTCTTCCTTGCCGTGCATGCGGGGCATGGAGAGTTCCCGCGATGCGTGATGTCGGTGAGTGATGGACTCGATGCCTTTCACCTCGTCGCGGACGCGTGGAATCTTGCGGAGCGCTACCAGATTCCGGTTATCCTCCTCACGGATAAGGAAGTCGCGGAGTGTCTCTTCTGCCTTGCCCCATTTGATACAAGTAAGACCGTGATTGATCGTGGGAACCTTGTGACAGAGGAAGCAGAGCTTCAGAAGCTTAAAGCAGCCGATCGGTATCGGCTGACTGAAGACGGCGTTTCTCCTCGTTGGATTCCTGGAGCGCGAGTGGAAGGATATGACGCGAACTCCGACGAGCACACTCCCGATGGGACCGTGACGGAGGATAGTGCCCCCGTGAAGAACATGCTTGCAAAGAGGATGCGGAAGATGGAGACGCTGGCAAAAGCAATGCCGGAGCCGGAACTGTACCGAGCGGGCAGCAGGCAGCAGGCAGCGATCAGCACGAATGCAGAAGACTTGGATGTTCTGCTTGTCGGATGGGGGAGTACAAAGAACGTGGTTCTAGATGTTCTAGAAGTTCTCGATTCATCCTTAAAGATTGGTTATCTGCACTACACGTATTTGTGGCCACTCAAGACCAAGCGCTTCGAAGAACTAACGAAGAGAGCGAAGAGGACTGTGCTCATCGAGGGAAATTACCAGGGGCAGCTGGGAGTATTTCTCAAGGAGAAAACTGGCATCGATATTGCGGAGAGGTTGCTTAAATACGACGGTCGTCCATTCTTCTTCGAAGAACTTCGGGATGCATTACTTTCACCAGCTCCACTTTTGCCCCATCGAGACATTGTTCGTACTTCTGTATCTTCTTAAAGCCATGAATCTCGAACTTCGCAAACCCACGATGAAAGACTACTACACTCCGACGGAGTGCACGTGGTGCGATGGGTGCGGGGACTACGGCATCTGGTCTGCGATCCGCATGGCGTGCGTCGAGCTCGAATACCAACCGCACGATGTACTCCTCGCGTTTGATATTGGTTGTCACGGCAATATGTCGGACAAAATCGGAGGCTGTTACCGCATCCACGGTCTCCACGGCCGGATCATTCCCTTTGCCGCCGGTGCCGCGATCGCGAATCCGAAAGTGCATGTGCTTGCGGCAGGTGGGGATGGAGCAACCTTCAGTGAAGGCATCAATCACCTGGTGCATGCCGTCCGCAGCAATTACCCCATGGTCTTCGTCATGCACAATAATGGGAACTATGGACTTACGATCGGACAGGCCTCGGCGGTGACGCCGCAGGGCATGGTAATGAATTCTTCTCCGAATGGGATTCCGGAAGCGACGCTCAATTCGATGGATCTTGTCTTCTCTCTTGCGCCAACCTTCGTTGCACGCTGCGTCTCCTATGATATTCCGCACATGACTGCTCTTATCAAAGAGGGTTTCCAGCACAAAGGGTTTGCGTACATCGATATTCTCCAGGCCTGTCCGACATTCAATAAGCAGATGACGAATAAGTGGCTGCGCGAGCGCGTCTATA
>CAZQCB010000077.1:0-3675 GCA_964592265.1 uncultured Candidatus Peribacteria bacterium
GGCGCTTGAGAAACGTGCCGATGAGACTGCACTCAAAAAACTCCACGAAGAGGTGAAAGCATTCTGTCTCAAGTTTCCTGTGCCTGGGATTACTATTTAACATCAGTGTGTCATGCTGAGCGGAGTGCTGAGCGAGGCTCGCGAAGAGCCGAGTCGAGGCACGGAGACGAAGCACGCAACAAGATGGGCACCGCCGTTGAAAAACTGACTACATGCTTCGTCTACGCTCGGCTTCGCTTTCGCTCAGCCATCGCTCTGCTCAGCATGACAGTGGCACCTCCGTCATCGGCAGTGCCTTGTAGAACGGTGCATAGGTGTTTGAAGGACTCCAGACGGTGAAGCCGCATGCGCCTGCGTCATACACGGCTTCAATCTCATCCTGAATATTTCCTATGGAAGCGCTATATCCCTGAATCCATGGTCGAAGTTTCCAGGCGTGTTCCTGCCCGAGTAAGGTCTTATACCCTTCCAGAGTCCGCTTCACGAGAGAGTACATGCGGCTGCCACGGTGAATCGTCGGATCGTAGTACGCACCTTCTGCGAAACTCGCGGGGTACGCCATGGGGGAGATGGTATCGACGAATGGAGCAAAGCGGACGAAATCCTGAGCGATACGTTCGTTATTGAGATCAAAATTCCACCCCAAGATTGCGTATGTGCTGATGCCGAGTTTTGTCTTTGCTCCGGTTTCCTCAATGACTTCGCGCGCCATGCGCAGGTACCCTTCCACGTGTGTTTCTTTCTCTTCGAGGGTCAATCCTACCTGTTCCGGAGTGTATTCACTGGGATAGCGGATGTAGTCAAAGTTGATTTCGTCGAGGAGATTTGTCGCGACAAGATCTCGGAGGAGTTCCCTGTTATAGGCAAGAACAGTCGGGTGCAGGGGATCCACCCATACATTCCCTACACTTTTCCCCGTCTTTGGATGTCGGATCTGCGTTTCGGGAGCACTGCGTGCAAGCCCCTGATCCTTCAGGGCAACGAACCGCGCGATCGTGTAGAGATCGTTCTCCTTGGCGAGCTTCAGCACCTTGTGAATGTCATACTTGCGTCGCAGGAGTCTGAATTCCGCCGCAAGTGGTGAGCTCGTCTCAAAGAACACGTAGGCATCTTTCACGTCGAAGATGATCGCGGAACCCCCTGCCTCTTGTACATTTTTCATTGTCTCCCGGAGGAATGCCTCGTCTCCTGTCTTGAGAGCTGTGAGATAGACACCGATATGATTATCTGGATATGAGGGAACAGCGACGTCATTTTGTTTCAGTATACTAGTATACTGAGGTATCCCATCTTCTGAGGATGGAGGCGTGTCATCCTGAGCGGAGTCGAAGGATGACACGGGAGGAGCGGGAGGTTCTTCCGGTGCTGCCGCATGGAATGCGGGAAATTCCATCTCAGTAATTGCATGAAGCGTGGGTTCGTTTTTCTCGATGAGTGAAGGAACTGGTTGACCGTCACTTCTCGAAAAAAAGAATGTCAAGAAGCAGATGAACACCGCCCTCATTGTTATTCGCTTATTCGCGCGAATAGGAGAATATGCTCCCGGGCGTTCCCTTGAACTTTGAAGAAGTCTCTCGTGGAGTTCACGCTGGAGAGCTATGACCCGTGCATTGGCGGAGAGAAGGGGATTTCCCATGGTTTTGGTATTATTGTTTATTATATCATATTTATGTTATTTTGGCAAATATTGGGGAGCACGGGCATGATGCCCGCGATGCCGATGCACATTCTTCAGAGTGCTGCCAATGCTTTCCGTGGTCTCCTCCATGCAATCCGAAAGGAGAAAAATTTGCAGCTCTTCCTCGGCGGTTACCTGCTCCTTCTTCTCTATGCATCTCTTCTCCCTTTAGCGATAGGGGAGTGGCTCGCGCTCTTTCTTGCAGGCGGGTTCTTCTTCGTGACTGAACTCCTCAATACGGCGCTCGAACGCCTTGCGGACGCATTCGATGATCACCTGAAAGCCGAGCACCGGAAAGAGAACTTTGCTTCGATCAGGATCGCAAAGGATATCGCGGCGAGCGCATCACTCGTGAGTTTGCTCGTAGTTATCTTTATCACCGTGAGTATTCTCTCTGCGCATCTTTGGTAAGGTCGCACGGCACTCCGTGACGTGCAGCACGCCGCCCTTCGACCCTGCTCAGGACAAGCTTGCGTCGTGCGACAGGCGCATTTCTGTTGCTAGTCTTTACCTTCAGTTTCTTTCTGAAGCTCCTCAATTGTTCGTGTGATACTGAGTTCCAGACGGGGAGTCAGCTCCCGTTTCATAATGTGCCCCGCCTTTTCCCATGTGAGGGAAGTGAGGACAGGGGTAAGAAGGACGCAGAGTGCTGCAATGATTGTTGCGACACACACGGTCTTTTCCCCTCTCGTGAGTGGAGTGCGCGGGATGAGCTTACGGGTGAAATGGTGCTTCCAGTACGTCACGATTTCGAGAATGTGCTCCGCGATCTTGAGGCGCGGCCCAACTCTGAGAATGAGATTGAGGAAGAGCACCTCTGCCTCCGCAAGTCTCCCGAGTCCACCGATCGCAAAGGCGTGGTGGAAGGCGAGCGCAAGGAAGAGGCCGAGGACGATGAAGAAGATATCGACGAGACTCTCGCGGAGCGTTTCGACAACCGTCCAGCGCCAGGGAAGACGGTAGAGTGTGCGGTACTTGATCGTATCGAGTCCCATGTGCCCAAGCACCAAGACGAAGAAGATCCCGAGATTGAAGACGATGCTCGCAACGACCGTCGAGACGGTGAACCAGACACGAAACCACGGCAAATCATCGTGGCGGTGGGCGAAGACCACGATGGGGCGGAGGATAATAGTGCGGGTTTGTGTGATGAGCATGTTCAAATGAATATTATATCATAATACAATAATATTGCAATAACCCTTCCCCTGATTGTAGAGACGGCCGAAAGGCCGTCTCGAAAGCCAACAAAACAGTGGTGTACCCTCATGGCGTGACTAATGGAGAGTTTCTCTTCAAAGGAACGCACCGTATCGCTTCAGCCCGTTTACGGGAATGGGACTACTCCACTCCCGGATTCTACTTTGTGACGGTGTGTACGAAAGAAAAAATTTGTGTCTTTGGAGAAATCATTGAAATACCAGAAGATCCCGGAGCGAAGATACTTCTTTCGTCCATTGGTCGCATCGTCGAAAAGTGCTGGCTGGAAATTCCAAAGCATTATCCCAATGTGAGTCTCGATGTACTGCAAATCATGCCTAATCATGTTCATGGAATTGTCTTCATAGAAGAGCAAAAGAGCGGCGTCACTCTTGGACTCATCATGAATCAATTTAAAGCAGCATGCACAAAACAGATTCGCGAAACAGGCTATCAAGATTTCGCATGGCAAGAACGATTTTATGATCACATCGTTCGAAATGAGAAAGACTCAGAGAGAATTCAGAAGTATGTTTTTGAGAATCCTGCAGCGTGGCTTCGTGGGGAGGATGCAGAGCAATGAGCTCGAGACGCCCTCTCGGGCGTCTCTACGCCGAAAGGCCGTCTTTATGTTTTAAGGTTCGTCGGAGCAACCGTCGGTCCTCCCGCCGCTGCAATTTTCTTCTCCAAGTCTTCCATCTCTGCCATCTCTTCCTTTGAGAGCGCATCCCCGTTCGTGATGATTTTCTTGAGTTGATTTATGCGATCAGCCCACATTTCGCGGTCGCGCCATTTGC
>CAZQCB010000078.1:0-435 GCA_964592265.1 uncultured Candidatus Peribacteria bacterium
GGAGAGGTGGCTGAGCGGCCGAAAGCACCACACTGCTAATGTGGTAAACGGGTCAAACCGTTTCGAGGGTTCGAATCCCTCCCTCTCCGCCACAGTTGAATTCGAGCTGAATCCGAGCGCGAAGCGCGAAGGATGAAGCCGAAGATACTGCCTGCCCGTCCGTAGCCCGCAGGTGAAGGCGGGTGTCCCCCGAAGCTCCCAAAAGGGAGCGAAGGGGGACTGCTTCATTGCTCTGAAGAAGAGAACTGCCTATCCATTAATGCATTAATGGATAGTCTGTTCCAACAGAGGCGCACACCTGAACAACTTTTGTATACAACAATATGATTACGGAGAACCTCAAGTCCTTTCCTTTGCTCTATGCCTTGGCTCAGGGCAGGCTCTGGGGAGTGCGACATACTTCGGTCCTTTACACCACTGTCCTCGATCTCTTAC
>CAZQCB010000078.1:445-3674 GCA_964592265.1 uncultured Candidatus Peribacteria bacterium
CCTAGAAAAGGAGAGGTGGTCCTCGATGTGACTGTGGGGCTCGGAGGGCATGCGAAAGGATTTCTGGAGAGGATTGGGCCCAAGGGGAAGCTGATTGGCATGGATGCGGATGAGGAGAATTTGGGAGAAGTGCAGAAGGTATTGAACGTAAAGAAGGTAAAGAATGTTCAATTGATTCATGCAAATTTCCGAGATGTTCTCCTGACACGGGCGAGGACGCCCGTGCTACAATGCGATATTCTCTTCGCAGACCTGGGCTTAAGTTCCCCACACCTTGATGATCCGAAGCGGGGTTTCAGTTTCCGCAAGGAGGGGCCGCTCGATTGTCGTTTCGACCGAACGAAAGGCATGACAGCAGCGGAACTTCTGAAGCAAAGCAGTGAAAAAGAACTCCTTCGCATCTTCCGCGAGTATGGGGAGGTGCGAGGGGCGAAGAGGCTGGTGGACGCCATTCTGGATACGCGCAGGAAGCATCCGATCGCGACGACACAGGATCTCGTGAAGGTCGTCGAGGGTGTGTACGGCTGGAGGGCGAATAGTCTCCTCCCACAGGTCTTCCAGGCACTCCGCATCGCGGTGAATGATGAATTGGGAGCTCTGAAAGTTTTACTCGAAGCCGGTCCCCTCCTTCTCAAACCCGGAGGAAGGATGGGAATCATCAGTTACCACTCCCTGGAAGATCGCATGGTGAAACAGCGTTTCCGGGAACTCACGACCGCCCCAAAACATCCTCTCACAGGGAGTCCGCTCTCCCCTGCCCCATTCCGTCTCTTGACGTTGAAGCCGATCACCGCGAGTCTATCCGAGGTCGAGAACAACCCTCGAGCGCGCAGCGGCCGTTTCCGCGCAATGCTCAGAGTTTCCTAAGGTGGAGTGGCATTCTCTATGCTCGTCGTTCGTCTTCCATCGGCAAGACTTCCCGAGAGGCGCCAAAGCCTCGGGCGCATGATGTCTGCAAGCACGGTGACGCTCCTCTTCGCAACAGGTGCACTCATCATTTTTTTGGCGCTCCTCATTCTCTTCAATGAGAACTACAACGCGACGAAGGGGTACAAGCTCCGGACGCTTGAGCGCGAGCGCTCGCAGCTCCTCCTTGCCGAAGAAATGCTCAAAATGCGCATTGCCCAGGCGCAGGCGCTCAATACCTTCCAGAATGATCTGCAGATTCTCGGTATGGTGAAGGTGAAGGGAGCCGAGTATATCCGTGGGGATACGGCGGTTGCGGATGCGACGGAGACTGACTAGAATACGCCGGAAGGTACGCACTCCCCTTCTCTGAACGACGCATGGCCGCATCGCTCCTCATCACCTTCCGCGAAACACTCGAAGCCACTCTGGTAGTCGGGATTATTCTCGCATTTCTCCGCAAGGAAGGAGCTGATGAGCGGTTCCATCGGAGCGTATGGGCGGGAGTCTTTGCTGGTATCACGCTCAGCATCCTTCTCGCTTGGCTTTTTGAAACGTTTCTGAGGGAATGGAGCAGAGGACAGGAAGAAGTTGTCGAGGGAGCTCTCATGTTTCTCGCAGCATCTCTTCTCACGTGGATGATCTTCTGGATGAGCAGACAAGCGGGTGTTCGCCAGAAAATCGAGCAGAAAGTTGAGGACTACCATCTCCGTGAGGAGCTCTTCGGGCTCTTTTTCCTTGCCTTCGTGAGTGTACTCCGCGAGGGAATCGAAACGATCATCTTCCTCGGTGCTTCGATATCGGCAGGAAATAGCGGCTTCTTCGGCGGGATGCTCGGTGTGCTCCTGGCACTCCTCCTTGGTTTTCTCTTCTTCACTGGCATGCACCGCATGCGACTGAAACTCTTCTTTCAAGTGACGAGTGTGCTCCTCATCCTCTTCGCTTCGGGACTCATTGCTCACGGAATCCATGCATTCCAGGAAGCGGGTCTCCTCCCCTTCCTAACGAGGGAAGTCTGGAACATGAATCATCTTCTCAATGAAGCAGGAACATTTGGCTCGCTCCTCAAAGGTCTCTTCGGCTACAACGGGAATCCCTCGGTCCTCGAAGTCTTTGCCTATGCCGCATTCCTGCTCATGTCTTCTTCCCTTTTCCTCTGGCCTCTACGAAGACCTTCGCCTCTTTCTTCGTCGTGATGCGTTTAGCAAGTTGCTCTTCGTACAGGGAATGGAGAATCGCTCCTACCTCTTCCCCTGGTTTTAAGCCCAGGATCTCCATCACTTCGTCTCCGGTGAGAAGCACTTTTGGAGGGCGGGGATGGGAATCCAAAAACGAGTGGTAATCCTTCAGAATGCTCTTGAGAAAGCGATAATCTGCGGGGGAAGTTCCCGCAATATCCAACCAGAAAAGTTCCAGAAGTTCTGTGTACCAGGGGTGGTAGTACCAGTGCGCCTTGCGCTCCTCCGACATTGGAGCTTGGCCTGAGCTTGTCGAAGGCGAGAAGGCATTCATCATCATGTGGTGCCTGATGAGCCAGACAATCTTCTCCCTGCGCTTAGAAGTGATTTGCAAGCGATCAAGTGCCTTCTTCGCAAGATCACCGGAGACGGATGCATGCTGATCGAAGCGGATGCGTTCCGCTCCAAAAGAGAATGTCTGGGCCTTCCCGCAATCGTGGAAGATTGCTGCAAGGCGAACATCGATACCGTGCTCTTCTTGAAACGACCGTGCGCAGAGGAGAATGTGCTCCCAGACGTCTCCCTCATGATGGTAATCAGCAGGCTGAGGGATTCCTTTGCAGATCGAGAGTTCCGGGAGGAATTGCTGGAGGAGACCGAGTTCCCAGAGATCCTCAAGCGCCCGGTCAGGGTGCGGGCAGAGGAGCATCTTCTCCAGCTCCTCGAGCTTCCGTGACCCCGAAAGCACTTCCATGAGTGCAGCGTTTTCCTTGAGTGCGCTGTATGTTTCCGGGTGATACTGCCCGACAATGGTTGCGCGGAGGCGGACGGCACGCAGCATCCGGAGGGCATCATGCTGGATGCGTACGGTAGGGTTGCCGATGAAACGCACGAGCCTCTCCTTCAAATCCTTCTCGCCTTGAAAAGGATCGTAGAGTTCTCGGGACACGGGGTGAAAGTAGAGAGCATTCACCGTGAAATCCCGCCGCTCGGCATCCTTTTCCCTTGAGCCAAAGATCACGGTTTCCGGATGTCTTCCGTCGGAAGCCGTATCGTCTTCCCGAAACGTCGTGACATGGAAAATTGAGGACCTTGAAGGGACATGGATGCTTCCAAATGCCGCACCCGTATCATCCCCTTTTGGA
>CAZQCB010000079.1:0-1566 GCA_964592265.1 uncultured Candidatus Peribacteria bacterium
TCTCTCTCCTCCTCCTCATCCTCTATACGCCCCTCGCCTCTCTCTTCCATGTTGTCCCACTCACACTTGTGCAGTGGAAATTACCGGTACTCTGGAGTGTGGGGGCGCTCTTCTTCTTCGAGATGCTCAAGGTGCTGCCGCGGCCGCGGTTCCCATGGTACACGCGCCATTCGCATGCACAGTGGGAAAGCGTTCCTCAGGGGTCGTGAGTGGGCCCTTCGATTCGATTTTGCTTCGCAAAATCTCACTCAGGGTCATTCGACTCGGCGAAGATGGCCCGAGCGCCGAAGGCGCGAGGACCATGAGCGAGGCCCGAAGGGCCGAGTCGAATGGTACCGCTACGGGGATTTGAACCCCGGTTACCAGGATGAGAACCTGGCGTCCTACCGGGCTAGACGATAGCGGCGAATGGTGAAAGAACGTGCAAACAGTGTACACTTCGTTTGTATGCACGACCTACGTCATAATGGGCTTTCCACATCATTCGTTGCAACCCATGAAGTCCTTTCTCTTGGCGAGAGAGAAGGTGCCCTTTTGCTTGTGACCGACGAAGAGCCTTCAGAAGGTCAGCAGAAAATGTTCGAGTTGCTCTGTCGGCGACCTGTTAGGTTAGAGAGCTTGTCGCAGCATCCTGAATTGCAAGTGGTATTTCACGAGACACTTGCTGCTTGCAAGGAAACCATTGCTGCTAGACCAACAAGGATTTCGGAGTCTGTCGAACAGTTTTTAGCAAGATTGAAACATGATCCCAATGCCACATGTCGGTGTGATGAGTAGCACAGAGTTCCAAGCGAGAAGCGATTGTACGTGCCTCGTGAATAGGGGCGATCTTAGGCATTTTCTTGCGTTTTGGATTCCTTCTCTCGATTCAAGAAAGTCTTCAATAAGGGATCGCTTTCTAAAATCCGGTACATCCTGCTTTGAATCTCATTTAACATTGCTCGATAATCACGAGTCCTCAAACTCTCTAAAGCCCGATTCCTATCCATTTCCGTTCCTACGGCTTCTTGAATAGCGAGCTGTGCAATCTGAATCTTGAACCAATCGATTGATTCGTGGGTTACCCCACCCTCCAGAGGAATGTTTGCTGTTTCTCTTTTGCGGAGCCAATGCAATAGCCTTAGCAGGCCAACCTTTTCATTTTTACTCCTTAATTCTGCTAAGTGTTTTTCGCCCTCTTGACCACGTAGAAAGCATGCATGCATCATGCGACGCGCATTGTCGATGATCGTAAGGGGTGCGCACAAAACCGTGAGCTTCTCCAATCGCTCCCGCCTCTGTTCTGCCTGCTCATGCATCCAAGTAACGTAATTCTCTGAGAGCTCATCTATATTGAGAGAAGAATTGAGTGCGGCGCTCAGAACATGCTGCATGGCTTCTTCATTTTGCTGCAGAGATTTTCTCATATTAATATCTTACATCATTATCCAACTTGCGCAAGCAATGTGCTCTGAAAACCCCATATCACCACATCGTCTATTCTTGCGTTTGTGTACCCGAAAGATCTCATTCATTTCCTCGCCCTCTTCCTCTCATGCTCCTTGAGGAGCTTCTTCCGGAGGCGAA
>CAZQCB010000079.1:1576-3388 GCA_964592265.1 uncultured Candidatus Peribacteria bacterium
TTTTTCAAGCAGAAGAAGGCATACGAGATATAAGTATAGGTGACTGGAGTTCAGCCGTGTGCTCTTCCGATCTCGAATACTGAGCGGTGTCACCTCCACGAGCTCATCGTCGCCGACGTACTCAAGAGCCTCCTCGAGCGTCATCGGCTTCACGGGCGTCAAGGCAATTGCGTCGTCTTTGCCCGATGCGCGCATGTTCGTGAGCTTCTTTCCCTTCGTGACATTGACGACGATATCCTGATCCTTCGCACTCTCGCCGATGATCATGCCTTCGTAGATCTTCGTATTCGGAGTGATGAAGAGGATGCCACGCTCCTGGATTTTCCAGAGGTCGTACGCGGTTGCTTCACCCGTGAGCATGGAGATCATGGAGCCGCGCGAGCGGCCGGAGAGATCCCCTTTGTATGGCTCGTACCCGATGAACGCATGCGTGAGGATGCCCTGCCCGCGGGTTTCAATGATGAAATCACCCCGAAATCCCAGGAGTCCGCGCGTCGGGACTTTGAACTCCATGCGCGTCTGTCCTTCCGTAGTCCGCATGTCGACGAGTTCTCCCTTACGACGAGAGAGCAAATCAATGACCGTACCAGACGACCCCTCTGGCACATCGACGATCACTTGCTCGACGGGTTCCTCCTTCCCCTTGGGTCCGCTGCGGAGAATCACTTCCGGGCGGGATACCTGCAACTCAAATCCTTCTCTGCGCATCTGCTCAATGAGGACCGAGAGGTGGAGCTCTCCGCGTCCGGAGACCTTGTACATGTCACTATTCGGGATTTCCTCGACTTCCAGACCCACGTTTGTCTCCTTCTCCTTCTCGAGCCGTTCACGGATATGGCGGGTCGTGAGGAGCTTGCCTTCACGTCCAACGAACGGCGAATTATTGACGAGGAAGTGCATCGTAATCGTCGGTGGATCGATGTGGGGGGCAGGCAGTGCTTCGGCTGCTGCATTCGTTGAAATTGTTTCACCGACGTCGATGTCGGGAATTCCTGCAAGGCAGACGATGTCTCCTGCAGAGACTTCTTGAGCCTCCTTCTGTGCGATGCCCTCGTACGTGAGCAACTTTGAAATTTTCGCTTCCCGCGTCGATCCGTCCGGTTTCTTCACATACACCTTGGCTCCAACTTCTGCTCGACCTTCGTATACGCGGCCGATCGCGAGTCTGCCCAGATAATTATCGTACCCTAAGTTGCTTGGCTGCATGCGGAAGGGGACCTCTGTATTTGCTGAGGCCTTCGGCACCTTCTCCATGATGAGTTCAAAGAGGGGAGTGAGGTCCTTCGATTGATCCTCCGGTTTTCGCTTCGCAACCCCTTCCCGTGCAATCGTGAAGATGTAGGGGAAATCAAGCTGCTCATGACTCGCTCCGAGTGCGACGAAGAGATCGAAGACCCTATCGACGACCTCCTGTGGCCTCGCAGCCGCTTTATCAATCTTATTGATGACGACGATGGGTTTGATTCCAAGCTCCAGGGATTTCTTCAGAACGAATTTGGTCTGCGGCATCGGTCCTTCCTGCGCATCGACAAGCAGGAGTACGCAGTCCACGGTGCGGAGAATGCGCTCGACTTCAGACCCGAAATCCGCGTGGCCCGGGGTATCGACGATGTTGATCTTGCAATCCTTGTACCGGATGGAGGCATTCTTTGCGTAGATCGTGATGCCGCGCTCCTTCTCCTGCGCGTTGCTGTCCATGATAAGTTCCTCCACCTGCTCATGCTCATGCGCAGCAAACGCTCCTCCTTGCTTGAGGAGCGCATCGACGAGAGTCGTCTTCCCGTGATCGACATGGGCAATGATGGCGATGTT
>CAZQCB010000080.1:0-3370 GCA_964592265.1 uncultured Candidatus Peribacteria bacterium
ATTTGCAGTGATCCCTCTGGATGGCTGTCGTCTTCGTTAGGAGCGGTGCTGGTAATTCCGACTTCTCGCTCGAGTATGCCGGGCTCGCGTTCCGCCAGCTTATAGTATGCGATGAGGACTGGCAGCTTGAGCATGCTGGCAGGTGAAAAGAGTTCATCCTCCCGAATGCCGAACCACGGACCGTTCTCGAGATCACGGAAGTACACGGCAACGACCTGCATATGAGTGGATGGCATTTGATTCTTGATCTCCGACTCAAGGCGTTCCTTGAATATCGTGTATTCTCTCTTTTTCAATTCTTCGGCAGGCTCGCAGCGTAGGTAGGGATTGAGCAATGAGTACTCTTCGTCGCAAGCGAATCTATCGATGGCAGATCCCTGGAACATGGAAGATTGCCCAAGTCCAAACCCGAGGAGCAGAGCGAGCACGAGGAGAATCCCTTGGGGATGAAGACGCACAGCGCGGAGTATGCCCTTCTCACTCGACCTTTATCAACTCCAACGTCGAATCGGCCATGACGCGGACGGCGCTGCTTGCTACCTCCGATGCGATCTTGAGTTCCAGGTTGCCACTCCCTGTCACTACGATGATGCCTTCGAGAATCGCCATAATATCTGTGTTGACAACGGCAACGCCCGCCGTTGCAGACCCGATGAGGGTGTTATCTACGCTCTCTTGTTTCCCTTCCATGAGCTGTCCCGCTGCCGTCGCAGTGTCGTTGTCGCCGATCCCGGTTGCCGCCGCGCCCCCGGTGGTGAGGTGGTACCACATATGTTGGATCTGCCCTACTGTGCCCGTGTGGTCGATACCGAAGCCAATACCGGTTGTTGTTGCAGCCGATTGGTAGATGAGCGTGTACTTGTATTTCCACGTTCCTGCACCAACCCCCGTTGTCGTCATGACCGCGGAGCACAGAGCCGTTGTCGTGCAATCGGCGGAGTTCGCAGTCAGGTTTTGCCACGTGATGTCCGCCCCGGCTGCGCCAGAGCTGCCGGCGATGCGCGTCAAGCTTGCACCGCCGCCGGTGCCTGTTTGATCTGCCTCACAGAGGAACTTCTGAGTTGCTGTGTCATACGTCAGCTTGTTCGCTGTCCCCTCACAATCGACCAGGTTTGCTCCTGCGATCGTCCCGCCGGACATGGTCCCCGCTACTTTCAGGGACCCGGAGGATGTGATATTGCCTGCTCCAACCCAGAGACCATATCCCGACATCATTCCACGCACGGCAAGGTTTACGGCTGAAGATCCAGACGTTGAGGCGATGATCAAATTCCCCGTCATCGTGTCCCCTGCCTGATCGACGTAGCGGGCATCGCCGATCGTAAGAACATTTCCGGTCCCGAAGCTGCTCCCGCCTCCACCCGAAGAATCCGTCCCACAACTGAGGACCCCTTGAGCGTCCGTATCAATCGTGTCACAGCTTTTGAGAGAGGAGATCGTGAGAGAGACGCCAGACATCGTGCCTTGGATGATCAGGTCGTCCGTGAGCACGAAGAGCGCATTTGCTCTGTCCCAGTATAGGCGCTCATTCAGAGAGTCCCCGAACCGAAGTTCCACATCACTCGTTTGGTCCCCTTCATCCACGATGTGGAAGGCTTCGGTATTGACAAGAACCGTGGGATTCCACGAACTTGCGCCCATGTGACCCGGGAAGAGGAAGAGAAAAATAACCCCTAGAAGCCATGCTGCCTTCTTCCTCTGGGATGGAGAGAGAGAAGAGCAGAGTGAACGATCTCCTGAAGGGGGGATTTTGGGCATCATACTGAAATCTCCCCATTATAGCACAAAAAGCCACTTTGGACGAGAAGTACTGACCCCTTTCTCTCTTACAAAGTGAGCGCGTGCGACAGTTTCGTCACGTCCCACGGAAATCTCCCGTCCCACGGTTTGCTCTGAGGAAGACTGAAGCGGGAATCTCCGATGTATGTTTCTGCCCATGCAAGTTTCTGGGCAAGGAGAGGATTTCCTTCCGCGCGCTCCGCAAAGGCAGTTCTCTGTAGTACGTAATACGCGATGGTCTCGGCGATATCCTCAAAGGGATTTTCCTTTGCATACCCTGAGACGAAATCTCCACTCTTCGCCCCTTTACGCATCTCTTCCGAATTCTTCCACGAAATCGCATAGAAGCGTGCTGCTGGACCGTTATAGGTCGGGATGTGTCCGTCAGGATAATCGCTTATCCCATCGGAGGGGATTCCTGCCAGGGCATGGAGGCTCACGATGTGTCCGCATTCGTGGGTGATGACGCCGATCATTTCCATTTTCTTTTTTGCGGAGAGCGTCGCAAGAGGACCGCGTAGTAACATCGTCGTTGCCGTCGCCTGTCCTCGCTCTGCGGTCGGGTCATAGCGGACGATGACTTGTTCCAAGTTATCGCGACAGAGAGCAGGGAGTGCTCGGAAAACTTTATCGAGGAAGATACGGTCCTCTTCCCGAATGTCCGGTTGGTCCACGACGGGAAGTAGCACAGGCTTCGGTTTCTCTCGCACGCTCACGATGCGCACGCGGGCGATGGGGGCAGCTGCCCTTCTGATGAGGAGAGTAGTATGCAAGAGAGAGCTCTTTCCTTCGGGTCCTGCCTCTGCTACATTGAGCGAGCAAAGGATTCCGAGAGCAGCAATGAGGAGAGTTCCGGTTTTCCGCATACTTTGGAGCATTGGAGTAAAGGGATAATTTATAACACTTTTTTTACTGGATGGCAAGTACCCCTTTAGCCCCAGGGCAGACCCTGGAGCTCACCATCGAGAAAATTGCCGCAGGAGGCCAGGGAATGGCTCTGGTTGAGGGATTACCCATATTCATCCTGGGAGCGATTCCCGGCCAAACCGTGAAGACTCTCATTACCAAGCGAAAGGACAATTTCGCGGAGGGCCGCCTTCTCAAGGTCATCAAAACTGCCCCAGGCGAGATCAGACCGCGCTGCAAGCATTTTTGGGATTGCGGAGGGTGCGTGTGGCAGCATCTTCCCTACGATCGTCAGATTCTCTACAAGGAGAATATTGTGAAGGAGACCCTGGAGCACCTCACCCCTGCAGATGAAAAGGTGCGGAAAAATCTTCCCGGTCGCGTGCTCTCGATCATCCCGAGTCCGCAGGTCTTCTACTACAGAAACAAACTGGAGCTCTCTTTTGGGGTGGACGACCCATCGGCGCTTGTGAGTGAGAACGGAGCCAAACGTGTTCCGCTGGAAACTCCTTCCATAGGATTCCACCAACCGAATCAGTGGGCGACGATTCTCCCGATTACGGAATGCCATCTCTACGATGAGCAAATTTCCACCCTCCTTCTCGAAGTGCAGCGCTTCATGGAGCAGACGCGTCTTCCTGTGTATAACCCCCGTACGCACAAGGGAGTTCTTCGTTCCTTGCTT
>CAZQCB010000081.1:0-3303 GCA_964592265.1 uncultured Candidatus Peribacteria bacterium
AGTGCAGGGACTACCCACTGACATTGATATCGTTGTCCACCTTGCCGCGAATGCCCGTGTCTACGAACTTGTTCAGGATCCCGCACGCGCGCTTGAGAATTTCATCACCCTCTTCAATACCCTCGAATGGGCTCGCCAGCATACTATTCAAAAATTCATTTTTGCCTCGTCTCGTGAAAGCTACGGCAACATCCGCGCCGAAACATACGGGGAAGACCTCGTGCGTGTCGAGAACTGTGAAAGCCCCTACACCGCGAGCAAAGTGGGTGGCGAAGCTCTCGTCCATGCCTATACACGATGCTACGGGATCAATCACATCATCTTCCGCTTCTCGAACGTCTATGGGATGTACGATGACTCCGAACGTGTTGTCCCCCTCTTCATCCGTCGCGCAAGAAAGAACGAGCCGCTCACAGTCATCGGCAAAGACAAGTGCCTGGACTTCACCTACATCGATGACACCATCGCAGGAATTACACTCGCTCTCGAAAACTTCGAGAAAGCGAAGAATAACACCTATAACTTAGCCTACGGCGAAGGAACGACCATCATCCAGCTTGCAGAAGACATCAGGCGCCTCCTGAACAGTTCTTCAGAAATCACGATGGGACACGCACGCACTGGCGAAGTCATTCGCTACATTGCGGACATCAGTAAAGCGAAGAAGGCATTCGATTATGACCCAAAGACATCGTTCGAAGAAGGAATCCGGAAAGCAGTCGAATGGTACGTCACTTCTTCTCCTCGTGATAGCTCATTTCCAGATTGATATCCCAAAGATTACTTTTGTCTGTTCGCCCTTCGATGATATTATCCACCGCCATCATCGCTGCGAGCATTGAGTGATCCTGGTTGTTGTAGCGATGCATCCCGTTACGCCCGAGGAGGAAAAGATTTGGGATCCGATCGACGTACTCACGGATCACGTGCAGCTGATCGTAACTCCCCCAATACGCAGGGTACGCCTTCGGCATCCGGAGAACACACGCATCGAGAACGTCTTCTCGCCAGAGGAATCCAATCTGCTCCATTTCCCGAATACCGAGATCAATGAGCTCCTGATCAGGCATCACCCAGAGGTCACCTCCCTCATTTACGAAATACTCAAGCCCAATCCACACCGTATTCTTCCGATCAGAAACCATGTAGGGACTCCAGTTGTTAAAAATTTGCACACGACCCACCCGCACTCCTCCTTCTTGAATGTAAATCCAATTATCAGGCACATGCGCCTTGGCCTGATAATTGCCTCGGCGTAGACCGAAAAGCGAAGCCGGGCTTTCCTCTACATGCAACTTCCGGAGGAGTAACCCCACTGTGAGGAAATCACGATATTGTAACCCCTCTGCAACTTCAGTAACACGGTCGGGCGGACGGGGATGGATCATCCCGATAAGATGCTTAATCGGCATGGTGGAAAAGAAGTAATCGCAGGCCACCTCTTCTCTCTTCCCACTCTTACCGTCTTCCACTGTTACAGAAACCACGTGTAATTTTTCCAGTCTCACGCCGACAACGCGTTTCTTCAGAGCGACTTCCCCTCCCCATGCTCGCACCTGTTCCGTCACGGTCTCCCACATCTGTCCCGGACCGAACTTCGGATAGTAAAACCTCGTGATGAGGCTCGTCTCACGCTCCTTCTGTGCCTTTTGAAAATCGCTACTGAGAAGGTCTTTCAAAGCATGCATCAGGGCACGCTTGAGGGAAAGCCCCTTCACACGCTGCGCCCCCCAGTCGGCGCGGATCTGACTGCAGGGAACACCCCATACTTTCTCGGTATATGCCTCGAAGAATGTCTTGTAGAGACGATCCCCAAAGCGATTGCGATAGAACGCATCGAGAAACGTCTCGTCCTTCAGTGGAAATAATTGTCGCTTGATGTACGAGAGACCAATGAGGATGGTGTTCCAAATCCCCAAGCGACGAGCGACGAGGAAAGTGATTCCAATGGGATAGGGGAAGAAGTTCTTCCGATAGAAAATGCGGGACACCCTTGGCCGCTGGAGCATGACGATATCTTCCTTCTCAGGATCAGGTGCTGTGGTACCTATCACATATTCCACCTCATGCCCCTTCTCGCAATCGTCTGCCGCAGGATGCCCTTGGAGTGGCATGATGTTGAACCACCACCGCATCACGCGATCGCTCTTACTGAAGAAACGGTGCCCACCGATATCGATCCGGTTCCCTTTGTAGTTGAAGGTCTGCGCAATCCCCCCAATCGCATCCGTTGCTTCCAAGACAACGGGATGAATATCCATCCGCTCGAGGAGTTCGTACGCCGCTGTGAGTCCAGCTGGGCCAGCGCCGGCAATGACAGCAATTCTCTGCGACATATGAGGAAGTGTAGCGTTTTCCCCTCTCCCGCCGGGAGAGGGCAGCCTGCCTGCCGGTAGGCAGGGGTGAGGGGATATAAAAGCGCCCCGACCAGTGTGGTCGGGGCTGTGTTCATCACCCTAGAAAGGGTACGGATGCATGCCCTCTTCCGCGAGTTGCACCTTCAGAGCATCGAAGAAGGTGCGGAAGACTTTCACACGGGTTTCCGCCATCTTCTTCCCCAGTCGCGTCCGAACGCAGACGGGACTCGCTGGGTCCACCCAATCAAGCGAGTAGGCGATGTCCCGCAGGACGGACTTCGGGTTCCGGTACGTGGCCTCCGGATCAGAGAGGAGGTGACGGTAATCCACGACGGGCAAACCGTGGTAGTACTGCCCGGACCGGGGGAAGAGGTCGACATCAAGATTGACGACGCGGTCGGCATCCATAAGGGCAACGAGGACCCTCGAATCCACGGGCGAGTTCTTGGCATCGTGTTTTAGAACGGCGTCGACAACTATCGAAATCTCCTGCTGGAAGAAACTCCGACCCAGCATCCAAGAAGTTACGAGCGCAGCCACCGACTCACGAGGAATCTCTCGGAGACCAATGCCCAGCTCTTTCTGGAGAAGTCGGTCGGCGTTGTGGCAGAGCCCGGCGATTCCAGCAAGGCAGGAAATTTCACTGTCATTCCACTCAAGCTGAGCCACTTGGTAGGCAACTTCTCCCACACGGAACGCATGGACCCAGTCGTGGTGGCCGTGAAGGCCGACCTCTTCATGCTTCTGTCGGACATTCATGGCAATACCTGGAACCAGTTCCCAAATTCGCATGATGCACCTTCCTTTCTGTGAATGAACAGTGAATAGATATCGAGCACAGTACTCGATACTAAAAGTACCTTAGACTTCAAATAGAACATTAGTCAAGGAATGTTAGGTTGCAGCATTGACCTTACACAAGGGGATTGAGAGATAGTGCCTAGAA
>CAZQCB010000082.1:0-3270 GCA_964592265.1 uncultured Candidatus Peribacteria bacterium
TTTCTTCCTCGCTTTCTTCAGTTCCTCTTCTTCCTTTTCTTTTGCTTTCTCCTCCTTCACTCCCTGCTCTTTCCCAAGCTTTGCCGAGGCTGCCCATTTGCGAATATTGTCTTCAACGACTGAACGGCTCGCCGTGTAGCGTTCGCGCGAGAGCTTGCGGATTTTGTCGATGCGACCTTCGTCCTGTGCAAATTGCGGTGGGGGGAGTGCAGCGACGGAGAAGGGACGGCTCGTGACGCCATCAATCATGAGGCGCATGTAGGCAGAATACTTCGGGAGATCAATGAGGTCCTCTTTGAGCTTCTCATCGGCGAACTGCTCTGCAATCTCCTCGGCATCTTCTGATCCCACTTGGAAACTCACGAGTGTCCCGACGTTCCCGAAGACCGCATCCCGAAGCATCGTGTTGCTCTTATCGGGCGTGAGCTGCCCGATGTACTGGTTCGCCATTGTGAGGTTGAGCCGGTACTTCCTTGCTTCCGAGAGAATCGTTGCGAAGGAATGCGTTGCAAAATTCTGGAACTCATCAACGTACAGATAAAAATCCCGACGTTCCCCTTCAGGAATATCCGCCCGGCTCATCGCATCGAGTTGGAATTTCGTCACAAGCATGGAACCTAAGAAGTTCGAGTTGTCCTCTCCCAGCTTTCCTTTGCTCAAGTTCGCGATGATGATTTTTCCCGTATCCATCGCATGGCGGAGATCGAGTGTACTTGCGACCTGTCCCACGATATTGCGGATGAGGGGGGTACTCAGGAGCTGGCCAATTTTATTTTGAATCGCAGCAACCGCCTCGGTTCGGAATTTCTCGGACCATGTTGCGAATTCATCCTCCCAGAAGCTCCTCACAAGCGGATCCGAGACATGCGAGACCACTTTCTTCCGGAAGCTCTCATCTGCGTACATCCGCATAATCCCGAGCATGGAGTTCCCGGAGGACTCGATGAGGGCGAGGAGGGTATTCCGGAGGATGTGCTCCATCCGCCCGCTCCAGACATCCGGCCAGAGCTTCGTGAAGACGGCCATGAGGCCGGAGGCGATGAGGGGTCGCTGCTCGGGAGTCCTGCACTCGAGCATATTGAAGGAGAGGGGATAATCCCTGTCTGCGGGATCGAAGAGCACGACATCGTTCGTCCGTTCTCGTGGCACCATCTTGAGGACGGCATCTGCGAGATCTCCATGCGGATCGATGATAGCGACGCCCTTTCCTGCCTGGATATCCGAGAAGAGCATGTTCTCGAGGAGGGTCGATTTCCCCATCCCCGTTTTTCCAAGAACGTAGACGTGGCGACGGCGATCGTCGGGGCGGATGCCAAAACGCGTCCGCACCCCTCGGAACGCTGCTTCTCCGAGGACGGTGAGCGCTCCTTCTTTCTCTGCAAGCGGAAGATCGGTCGGAGGTTCGAGTTTCCTACTCTTCACCCAATCAATATTCGGTGTCTTCACGAGAATCGTCGGGAGGTGCCAGAGGGTGGCGAGCTCCTCGTTGCTTAAGAGGAAACCCTGGCCTTGCATTTCCGTCATCAGATGTTTTCCCGTTCCAATTTTTCCTGCACGTAAGGCATTCGACTGCGGAAGATCGAACTGTTTGAAGCTTCCGAGGATTTCCTGCAACTTCGCTTCGGCTTCTTGCTCATGCGCGGGACGGGCGAGAACGCTCAAGCGAATTCCCACCTCGAAGAGGAGACGATTCATCTTGTCCTTTGCCGCCTGCAATTCATCTTCACGGTCATGACGCACTCCCGATTGCTTCACTTCCGTCTCCCGTGCTTCCTCGATGGTGATTTCGGTCGTAGGAAGGGGGGAGATATCTGTCATGCTGATGCGAAACCAACTCCGGAATCCTCCAAGCAGCATGTCGAGAGGAAAGAGCGCAAATCGCCTCCACCCACGTGCAAGGTGCACGCGCGTGAAGAGGTTGCGGAGCCATCCCCACTTCTTGCAGAGGCCTTTATTGATGAGGGGAAGAAAGCGGAGCGCGCGCTTCCGGAAGCGGTTCCCGATGGGACGGAAGACGATTGCGATGTGACCGCGCATAGCGGGATGGGCGTACCGCGAGAGCGTGGAAGTGATCCCGGAGAGAGGATCAATGGTGATCCTGTTGAGAAGATCATCGAATTGGGGATGTCTCTTCAGTGGAAAAATTTCGGGGTTCCCCAGTTTCAACTCCATGGAGTGCACTTCCTCGTCTGCCCGCGGCTCCAGCATCTTCGGATCGACCCGCTCCACGTCAATGTCGGGGTACTGTGCGTAGAGTTGGTTTTCGACGAGACTTGCTGCCCGCTCATCGGTACGAGCGAAGAAGCTGATTCTTCCGTCTGCAAACCCGATTTCGAGAGAGACCGTTACCCCTCGCTGCCTCTTCAATGCGTGCATCGCAGCGAGAGCTTGTTCCATGAGGAGGGGGCCGCGTTTCGGAGCCTTATCATCTTCCTGAACTTTCGAAGCGCGGATTTTGAGAAGGACGGAAGGCATTACGAACGGAGGAGATCCGCGACGAGTTCCAGTGCAACGGTGTTGTAGGAGTAGTCCATGCGCATGGGGCCGAGAACGCCGATGGCGCCCCTCGTACCACGCAGGTGGTAGGAGGTCACCATCATCGAGCAGCTCTGAAGTTGACTTAAGATGTGCTCCTCTCCGATGTAGTAGCGGACCTTCTCATCGACTTCGATGCCCTGGAGCACCTGTGCGAGTTTGGTTTCCAGAACTTCGGCAACAGAGCGTGCGAGGTGAGCATCCTGCGCGAATTCTGGTTGTCGCAACACGTTCGAGAATCCCATGTAGAACACTTGCTCGCGATGGGGAACTGTCGCAAAGCCAACATTGGGAGTCATCTGGGCGAGGAGGGAAACCGCTTCGTAGACGCGTTCCTGGTCCTTGTGCCTCAGGTACTGTTCCTTGAGCGTTTCAAACTTGCGTATCACTGCTCTCTCTTCTTTTGTCGGCTGCATGAATTCCCGCACGTACATGCGGTAGCCCGCGGCTGTGGGGATCCGGCCGGCGGAGACATGCGGTTGTACGAGAAATCCTTCGTCCTCGAGCGTCATCATCTCTGCCCTGATGGTGGCGGAGGAGACTGCGAAATGCGCGGCCTCGAGGAGCCTCTTCGAACCTACCGGAATTGCCGTATCGATGAACTGGTCAATAATCGCGGCAAGGAGCCTGCTCTGGCGCTCGTTCATACGGAAAGTATAGCACTCTTTGCATGCGAGTGCTGCTACTCTGAAGAGTGAAATGCATATTTCTTCCGTACCTTCTCAAACACCATCT
>CAZQCB010000083.1:0-1848 GCA_964592265.1 uncultured Candidatus Peribacteria bacterium
ATCCATTTTCCTCTATGCTTCAACGAACAAAGTTTACGGAGGCCTTGATAACGTGAAAGTCGAGGAGCAGGAGAATCGGTATGTTTTCTCTGACAGACTAGAGGGCGTGTCAGAGGATCAGCAACTCGATTTCCACTCTCCCTATGGATGCAGCAAAGGCTGTGCGGATCAGTATGTTCGGGATTACGCGCGAATCTATGGACTTCGGACGGTCGTTCTTCGCCAATCCTGCATTTATGGATCGCACCAGATGGGGATCGAGGACCAGGGGTGGGTGGCATGGTTCATGATCGCGGCGCTCCTCGGGAAGCCCATCACCATCTATGGAAACGGGAAGCAGGTGCGGGATGTGCTCTTCATCGACGACCTCGTAGAGGTCTATAGCTCTGTCATCGAGCACATTGATCGTACTTCCGGGCAGATCTACAACATCGGCGGAGGCCCGCAGAACTCCCTCTCCCTTCTTGCGTTCCTCGATCATCTCAAGGAAAAACTCGGCCTCTCACTCGCCCCTTCATTTGCCCCAGTCCGCCCGGGCGATCAGCCAATTTTCATAAGCTGTAATGCGCGTGCCAAGAAGGATTTTGGGTGGGAACCGAAGACACATACTGAGGAGGGATTTGAGAAACTCTTTCAGTGGCTATCTGAAAATAAGAGTCTCATCGAGGATTTGTACCGGTGACGCCCATGCGTACACGCACACTCTCTCCCGTGCAGATAGGTGTTATTGTCCTTCTCACGCTTGGGGTACTCCTGCGTCTCTTTTCGATCCACTGGAATATCATCCCCCATGGGGATCTCGTGGATGACACCACTGCGTCTCTGCAATTTCTCGAACATCGGAATTTTCGGCTCATGGAACATGATCCTTCTGACACCACGCCAAGGTTATATTCCACAGCGAATACAGGCGGACAGTACCTCACGAATCATCCGCCACTCTGGCATCTCCTGGGTGCAGTTCTCACGTTCCTCCGAGGTGGAGAGGCGTCGATCTCTGAAGTCTACCTCTCCTTCAAAATTCTTTCGTTCGTGAGTGGTCTCCTCACGCTCCTGCTCTCTTTCCTCCTCACACGCAAGCTGCTTGGAGAAACAGAGGCACTCTGGGTCACCCTCTTTCTCGCAGTTTCCTATCTCATGATTGATTACTCGGGCAATGGATCATTCTACATGGCTCACGCTGCACTCTTTTTGCTATGGAGTCTCTTTGCCCTTCGTGCTTTCACCGTGCATCGCACCCTTGCGCTCGGATTCATCACCGGTGTCGCGTACCTCCTCAACTTCCAGTGCATCATTCTTCTTCCGGTAACGGTAGTCCTCCTGCTTCTGGAATCTCATAAGACGCTCGGGAAAAAATTCCAGCACGCAGCTCTCGCTTCCGTGATTGCCATCCTTGTCATGATTCCTTGGTTCATCCGTGACGCATTGCTCTTTGGAGATCCCTTCTTTAGTTATGCAGTGAATCAGACGTACGTCTTCGGCAAGGCGGGTCTGCAGCCTGTCGTCCGGGACGACCTCCTCACGTACGACATCGGACTCCCCGAGCGCCTCCTCATTCTCCGGCACATTTTTTTCACGTGGCTTCCCGGGAATCTCTACTACATGGCTCGCAAGCTCATGATCCTCGCGCCGATTGCCTTTCTCTTCTTCTCGTTCGCGCTCATTGACTATCTCTTTTCAGGGGAGCGTTTCAGGAAAATGTTTCCTCTTCTCCTCCTTCTTACATTCCACATCCTCCTCTCCGCGGCGTGGCCTGTAGTCAAGTTCCGCTACTTTGTTCCCTTACTCCCCCTTGTCTATATCGTCGCACTCGAGCAGCTCCATCATCTTCAGTGGAGTACAAAAATG
>CAZQCB010000083.1:1858-3212 GCA_964592265.1 uncultured Candidatus Peribacteria bacterium
AATGTTGGGAGGCATATTTGCCCTGGTGCTCCTCCTCTCCTTCCTCACATACCGCTCCGTTCCCACGCATACCTACTACTACGATGGGGCGATCACGACCGATACCTTCGGAGGTTCTGAAGAAAGGCGATTCCTTGAAGAACATCACCTTCTCCCTGCTCCATGAGTGTCCTTCCCTCTCAGCGGCAAAGAATCTTTAAGAGAGCACTTCAGATACTTCTTGTGCTCATCCTCCTCTTCGTCTTCATTGATGGAGTGCTCTTGCGGCTCACTACCATGCAAGGATAGTGCATGGTTACTGCGGGGAGAAACTTGACTAAGGTTAGAATCATTCTATAGTAAAATCATGGGTGAGGGGCAGCTTCCATCGGAGCGAGCAATGCACAAGCTTGAAAAGGAGCAGCTTGAACTTCTCTCATTCCAGAGGAAGAGACAGAGGCGAGGGAAGGAACTGCCGTCGAAGGAGGCGGAGCGACTTCGGCAAGTTAGTGAAATCCTCGAACGTTATCGGGATCTGGCACGGCAGGGGGCAGAGCAGATTATGGTAGGGCACAACAGTGTGAAAGGCGGAGATCCCGAGGCAAAAGAGGATCAACTCCTTCCCCCATCAATGCGCGGAGTAGAGATCCGAGAAGACATCGAGCCACTCATTGGAGAATTGCAAGGTATCTGTCGTGAGGTGGGACGGGAGAACCGGTGGCAGGTAGCAGCTCTCCCAAGCTTTCTTGAGAAAGTGCATCGTTTGAATCCCAACTTCCAACCAAATTTTGATCGACCTCTTCCGAGGGTTATGAAACTTGCAGTTCTTACGGAAGCGTTCAACGAGCACGTCTGCATGCCGAAGAGTACGTTTCTCGATATCGAAAAGTTTGGAGTGGAGGATACTGTCTTTCGGAAAGGACGACTGCTTGGTGGATGGCGTGAGCATCTCTCGCCCATTGGACCATCAGTATGGTCTGGGAACGTCGAGTGGGAGGGGGGTTGTGGTCATCCCGGACTTGGCTCTGGTCGATTTGCACTCATTGCGCCAATGAAAATTCGTGAGAGAGTGGGTAACGTCAAGAAGGACCTTGGGAAGATTACTGATGCTGATGTGTTCGGGCGTGCTTTCCAACAAATCCTCCAGAGGACATCGTATGATCTCTTTCAGCTCGAATACGATCGTACCCTACTGGAAGAGATAGAACACTGCCGAGACAATGGGTACATGAGAGAATATTGTTTTCTTCATCATGACATGCACTCAAACGAAATTTTTGTTCATAGTCTCCTTTCAGATCGCGAGAGAACGATACGATCTCTCTGGCAGAAATATCGGGAGCGCCCGCAAGAACGCGCGTGTCTTGGTTTAGCC
>CAZQCB010000084.1:0-2957 GCA_964592265.1 uncultured Candidatus Peribacteria bacterium
GAAGCCCGTGCTACAAACGTCCCCCCACATACTTCGCTAATTCGACGAGCCTATTACTGTACCCCCACTCATTGTCATACCACCCGAAGGCCTTTACGAGGTTGCCGCCGATGACCTGCGTTAATCCTGCATCAATGATGCAACTCCGGGGATCCTTCACGAAGTCCTGAAGCACAAGCGGCCGCTTCTCAAGCCCCAAGATCCCCTTGAGAAATCCCTTTGCGGCTTTTTCAAATTCCGCATTCACCTGCTCCGTTGTCACCTCCTTCGCAGTCACCACCGTGAGATCGGTAATGCTCCCTGTGGGTGTAGGGACGCGAATGGCAATCCCATGGAGCTTCCCTTTGAGCTCCGGAATGACGAGCCCAATTGCCTTCGCAGCTCCCGTACTCGTTGGCACCATGTTGACCGCGGCAGCACGTGCCCTCCGAAGGTCTTTATGTGGGAGATCGAGGAGATTTTGGTCATTCGTATAGCTATGGATCGTCGTCATGAGTCCGGAGACGATGCCGAAGCTTTCATGGAGCACCTTCGCCATGGGCGCGAGACAGTTCGTGGTACAGGACGCATTGGAAATGACGTGCATGGTTTTTGGATCGTAGGTTTCCTCATTCACGCCCAAGCAGAACGTTCCATCCGCTGTGTCCTTACAGGGCGCCGAGATAATGACTTTTTTCGCTCCGGCTTTCAGGTGCAGCGCTGCATCTTCGCGCTTCGTGAAGACACCGGTGCATTCGAGAACGACATCCACCTTGTGCTCTCGGTAGGGGAGAGTGGAGGGGTCTTTCGAGGCGGAGATATGGATCTTCCCGTGCCTAATCACAAGCATCCCATCCTGGTAACACGCATCACCGCAGTCGAAGTGTCCGTACGTCGAGTCAAACTCGAAGAGATGCGCAAGTGTCTCTCCATCCGTGAGGTCGTTAATGAGGACCACCTTCAGCTCAGGGTGTTTTTCGAGGATGATCCGGAGTGCTTGCCGCCCGATGCGGCCGAAGCCGTTAATCGCGAGGTTCATAGTGGTGAGGACTCTAGCAGAGCTCAAAATAAGCGTCACGAAGGTGGCGCGCGCTGGTGGCGAGGGTGTGGCCCGTCAAGGGCCCCCGCCCTCGCACGGTCATTCTTGCGCGGGCGGTTCCTTCGGAACACTCCCGCGCCACCTAGCCACCAAACGTCGTGATAGCCTGTCTCCTATGTATGATCCGGATATCCAGATTCGCCATGGTGCCTTTCTTCCCCATTGGACCAAAGAAGGCGCAATATACCATGTACGTATCCGCCTCGGGGATTCTCTGCCACAACAAACACTGCGAGCTTGGGAAGAAGAGCGAAGAAGTCTCGTTGAGAATGCAATGCAAAAAGGGAGGCCACTGACGCAGTCAGAACAGAAACATCTAGAATTCTTACATTTAGAGAAGGTTGAAAAATACCTCGATGCCGGTCATGGAGCTTGTTTCCTTCGTAGAGATGATATTGCGGGTATTGTTGCAAATGCGCTGTGGCACTTCAATGATCAGGCCTACAAACTCTTTGCATGGTGCATCATGCCAAACACGTCCATATTGCTGTGCAACCACTTGCGAAAGAGTTACAGAAGATTGTGTACTCATGGAAGTGGTTCACGGCCGCAAAAGCAAATACATGCCTCAATCGTCAAGGAATATTCTGGCAGCGTGAATATTTTGATCACCTTCTACGTCACCAAGAAGGTTTTGAACGTACCATCGAATACATATGGGCAAATCCAGAAGCGGCAGGCCTAAAGAATTGGAAATGGAAGTGGAGAGCGGTCATACGTTCTCTGCATGAGGATCGTATCTTCCTCGAGGATTGGTGACTCACAGACAAGTACTCCTTCGATCTCCCTCCTTTGCAACACTGTCAAGAACTCCTTCCATTTCGCATCGCTTTTCTGCAGAGGCAGATGGTGTTTCTCTCCTTTGAGTCCATATGCGATACCGGAGAAATGCATGTGCATCGACTTGAGCGCCCTCTTTCCGAGGTATTCCTCATAGAGATCAAACATTTCCTCCCACTCTTCCGAAGTATTCACTGCCCCATTCGTCCGTGCATGGAGATGTGCGGGGTCGAGGCAAGGGTAGAGATCAAACTCCTGACTGATCTTCAGGACCTCCTCGAGCGTTCCGAACTGTGTGGGCTTTCCCATGGTCTCGAGCGCGAGATTCACGGAGGGGAAGAATTTCTGCCTTCGCTGCAGGATGTCATCGATTGCTCCGCGGACATTCTCGAATGCTGTAGGGGGATCCATCCCCAGGTAGAACGCTGCATGGACGCAAACGGAGCGTACGCCTGCAATTTGGGCCATCGTGAGGGCTTGGAGAACCCGCTTCTTACTCGCAAGGAGCTTTGCCGCATCAGGGGAGTTGAGATTGACGTAGTACGGCGCATGAACGGTGAGCGCGATATCGAGTTCCCGTGCGAGTTTCCCCACTTCCTCCATGTGCGGGATATTCATGGGTACGCTCTGCACCCACTCCATCTCCATTGCGCTGATGCCAAGTGTGTGTGCCCGTTTGAGCCCTGCCAAGGTGCCTCCAGGAGGGGGAGTAGAGAGGGGAGAGCCGGCAACGGCGAAGCGCAAAGCCACATTGTTACATTGTCATATTGTTCTATTGCTCGCAAAGCGAGCACAGAGTTTTTCACTCGATGGAACAATGGAACAATGGAACAATGGAGCAATGGTCATCGCCAAAGACATCATCGCCCGCACCCTGAAAACCCCTGAAGGGGAGGGTGCATACCAGATCGTCGAGAAACTCACCGATGCCGGTTTCGATGCGTGGTGGGTAGGTGGGTGTGTTCGCGATATGCTCCTTGAGAAGCTGCCCACAGACATTGATATTGCGACCTCCGCAAAGCCTCAGCAGATCATGCATCTTTTTCCAAAAGGGGATGATACGGGTGCGGCATTTGGAAGCATCCATGTCCCTTCAAGG
>CAZQCB010000085.1:0-2953 GCA_964592265.1 uncultured Candidatus Peribacteria bacterium
CGTCCGAAGACCGGAGGCGATAGGCCCGCAGGGCTGAAAGTAAGTCCTCCCGAGGCATACAGCATCGACCATGCGGCTTACCCTGAGTGTTTCGTGCCGTGTGCCTCGCTGGTCTCCCGGACACATTCCTGAGGCCAGCGTTTTGTAAGGATTTTTCTCCTCCGATACCTTCCCCATGGCACTGACTAGGGACCAGAAAGTGGTTCAACTCCAGGGACTCAAAGACGCCCTGAAGAAGGCGAAATCTGTTGTCTTCATGCAGTACGCGGGTACATCAGTCGAGGCGATCTCCCAACTGCGTACGAAGCTCTATGAGAAGAAAGCGGAGATGCGCGTGGGGAAGAAGACACTCTTCCGCATTGCAGCGAAAGAGTCAGGGCTTCCCGACGTGACCGATGAGCATGCACCGGGTCCGATTGCATTCGTCTTCAGTTTCGAAGACGAAATGAGCGGCGCGAAAGTAGCATTGGAGTTCGCAAAAGTGAGCGACAAGGTCAAGCTTGTCGGAGGCGTCCTCAATGGAAGAATCCTCAGTAAGGCGGAAGCCGTGGAACTCGGGAAGATGCTCTCGCATCAGGAGCTCCTCGCGAAATTCGTAGGGCTGCTTCGGGCTCCACTCTCCAACTTTGCTTTCATTATTTCCTCTCCTCTGCGTTCCTTCGCCTATGGTGTGAAACAGATGGGTGAGAGGCCAGCCAAATAATCCTTCTCTTATGTCTCCATTGCTCCATTGTTCCATTGTTCCATTGCTTAGAGCCTCTGTGCTTGCTTTGCGTAACAATGAAGCAGTAGAACAATAGAACAATTCTCTTTTATTTTTTCACTATTTTTCCCATGTCAGATTCAGCAACAGTGACGCTCAGTAAAGATGAACAGTCCCTCATCGATGCGCTCGAGAAATTGAACGTCGTCTCCCTCAATACTGTCGTCAAATACATGGAGCAGACGTACGGTATTTCCGCTGCGCCAGTAGCGACAGCTGTTGCTGCTAGCGGTGGCGCTGCAGCAGCCGCGGAGCCCGCCGAAGAGAAGAGCACGTACGATATCGAGCTCACGGAAACAGGTGGACAGAAAATCGCCGTGATCAAGGTAGTTCGCGAAATCTCGGGTCTCGGTCTCTCCGAGGCGAAGGCGAAGGTCGATACTGCTCCGCAGGTCATTAAGCAGGGTGTGCCAAAGGCGGAAGCAGAGGAGGCAAAGAAGAAGATTGAGGCGGCGGGGGCGAAGGTGACGCTCAAGTGAGGGCAGAAAAGGCAGGAAGGGCAGAAAGGTTTCTCCACCTCTCTGCCTTTTCTCACATTTCTGCCTTTCCTGCCTTCCCATGAGCTTTTGCATAATCATCGGCAACCATTCCTCTGTGCTAAGCTCCCCCCATGCGCGTCCTCTCAGGCATCCAGCCCTCCGGTGATCCTCATCTTGGGAATTACTTTGGATCCATCAAGCCGAATATCGATTTGCTGGGGGAGGAAGGGAACATCTACTTCATCGCCGACCTTCACTCCCTCACCTCGGTGCATGATCCCGCGGAGCTCCGCCGGACACGGCACGAGCTTGTTCTCGATCTCCTTGCCTGTGGGTTTGATCCTGAGAAGGCGATTCTCTTCTACCAATCTGATGTGTTGGAGCACACGGAGCTTGCGTGGTTCCTCTCGTGTGTCACGCCTGTTGGCCTCCTCGAGCGTGCCGTGAGTTACAAGGACAAGGTGCAGAAGGGCCTGGAGGCGACGCACGGGCTTTTCTCCTACCCGGTGCTCATGGCGGCGGACATTCTCCTCTATGACAGTGACGTTGTTCCCGTAGGGAAGGATCAGAAACAACATGTGGAAATGGCCCGGGATATTGCCCAGAAGTTCAATCACCGGTACGGAGAGGGGACTCTCGTCGTTCCGGATGTTCGTATCCGCGAAGAAGTCGCTGTCGTTCCCGGCACGGATGGACAGAAGATGAGCAAGAGTTACGGGAACACGCTCTCGCTCTTCGGCGACGAAAAAGTGATTGAGAAAGCAATCATGCGCATCGTGACGGATTCGAAAGATCCCAAGGAATCCAAAGATCCGG
Source organism: uncultured Candidatus Peribacteria bacterium (assembly GCA_964592265.1). Lineage (GTDB taxonomy): Bacteria > Patescibacteriota > Gracilibacteria > Peribacterales > Peribacteraceae > CAZQCB01. The sequence continues at coordinate 2,059 of CAZQCB010000085.1, forward strand.
AGAAGTCCGTGCTCTACCTGATTCATGCGCTCCTTCTTGATGCATCAGGAAAGAAGGCTCTTGCAGAAAAATATAAGGTGGGCGGAGTAGGATATGCGGAACTCAAGAAGATGCTTTTTGCTGCGTACATGGACTTCTTCGGTCCGATGCGCGCGAAGCGCGCTGCGCTTGCCGAGCGTGATCGGAAGGAGGGGTATGTGGCGGCAGTCATGGAAGAGGGCGCGAAGCGGGCGCGGGAGATTGCCATGAAGACGATGGGACGTGTACGCGAAGCAGTGGGGCTTACTCTGTGAAGGAGTTGTGGTACACTCTTCTCATGCGGCGCTTGCGCTCTCTCCTCTCGCTTTCCCTCGTCGTGGTACTGCTGCCGCTCTCCGCAGGAACTGCAGAGGCCTCTGTTCGTACCATTGGCTCCCTTGCCCTGCGGTCCACCGCTTCAGCGCAGCGCATCATCGTCGTGCGATCAGGACGGATGGTCGCCCTGACAGAGAGCGAAGCGGCGAGCACTGTCACTCCAGGTTCACTCCCTTTGGACCGAGCCACTGAGGTACGCTTGGAGCGTTATTTGGTGCATGATAATTGTCCTGTGACCGCGATCCAGGAGATCGAAGATCGTTGTTCCTTTCTCCTCCAGCGTCAGCGTTCGTTACGGAAGACTGCGGAGGGGAATCTCCGGTTAAATCAGAGAGCGCAGAGTGTGATCGATGCGGTGCGTCACGGCACGAGAACCGTTCGGCGCTCTGTGGCAACGAAAAAGGGTCAGAGCACATTTCGCACTGCAGAGAAAGTCACAGGCTTGCGGAAGGAATACGAAGAGCGACTGGGGCGCCCGCGTAGGCTCCAGGATACGAGTGCAGCATTTCAAGCTGCGGTGAGGGAGGGGAATAGGAGGGTG
>CAZQCB010000086.1:0-2931 GCA_964592265.1 uncultured Candidatus Peribacteria bacterium
AGATATTCGTGAGAATCGAGAGCACCATGATGACCAGGAACACCGTTTCGATCCCAATCGTGAAGCGGATGATGTCGCGGAGGGCAGGACGGATGAGGGAGTAGCCGAGCATCGGGAGGACTGTCAGGGAGAGCGTGAAGAGATGTGCAAGGAGAATGAGGAGCCCGACGAAAGAGGTGTAGAAGCCGAGTCCCGTCCAGACCTCCGGCTGTCCGAACCACTCCCCCCCAAACCAGGGCATGAAGACACCGAACATCGCAAGCAGAGAGCCGCTGTTCAGAATCTTCTCCTCGATATCGAGGTACTGGAGGGCACGGAGGAAAGAGGCCATGCGCGGCATTGAGGAGAGGATAGCATACACATGAAGGGGTATTGAAGGTAAGGAAGGTAAGGGAGGTATTGAAGGTACAATTGGCTCTATGAAGATCGGTATTGATGCACGGGAGGCTGCAAGGAATGAGAAAACCGGAAAGGGTATGTGGACGCACCGTGTCATCGAAGAGCTCGTGAAGCGAGGCATTCCGCTGACGCTCTTTCTGGAAGAAGGGGTGAGCAAGGAACAACTTCCCATGCTCTGCGCGGAATCAACGAAGATCGTCTCTTTCCCGAAGGGGATACGCTGGCACTTCGCCGTGACAACATCTCTGCGAAGAGCGCCGGAGATCGATCTCTACCTCAGTCCTACGAGTACCATTGTCCCAAGACTTCTTGGACGGAAGTTCCCCTGCGCGATCGTGATCCACGATCTCATTGCCTTCCATGAGGAACCCCATGACCTCAAGGCAAAGCTCATCGAGCGCATCATGCTCCCCAAAGCTCTCAAAACCGCAAAGCAGATTTTCACCGTAAGCGAAGCGACAAAGCGGGAACTCCTCTATAGGTTTCCGAGAATAGAGCGGGAGAAGATCCTCGTTGTCTATGAGGGTCCAACGATCGAGAATCAAGAATTAAGAATTAGGAATCAGGAATCTCTTAATTCTTACTTCTTAATTCCTAATTCTCCTTACGTTCTCAGTATTGGTACGCTCTGCCCGCGGAAAAACCAGCTCCGTCTGATTCAAGCATTCAAGATGCTGCCCGAGAACATAAGAAAAAATACAAAACTCATACTCGTGGGAAAGCGTGGGTGGGAGGATGAGGAGATTGTGAGACTCTCTTCTGCATCACCAAATGTAGAGTGGCGAGGATACGTTTCAGAAGAAGAACGTGAACATCTTCTGAAAGATGCAACAGTCTTTGCGTATCCCTCCCTCATGGAGGGCTTCGGTCTTCCTGTCCTCGATGCTCTTACACTTGGAATTCCCACTCTCACCTCCAACCGAAGTAGCATGCCGGAGGTTGCGGGAGACGGAGCGCTGCTCGTTGACCCCTATGACACTGAAAGCATTGCAAAAGGCTTAGAGCGGCTCCTCGCAGATGAAGCACTCCGAAAAGAGCTCGTAGAAAAAGGGAAGAAACAGGCGGAGAGGTTCAGTTGGGGGAGAACGGTGGATCTGTTGCTTGAAGGGGTAAAGCAAGTAAGGCACGTAAGGTAGGTAAGACAGGTATCCATACTTGCATTACGTGCCTTACCTGCAGTACCTGCCTCACCTTCTCCTCGTGGTATCTTCTTCCTCACAGAACCTTCCCATGCCCCCACCCGCCTTCCCCCGCATCGGCATCACCGCACGCTCCGAGTTCGCGGATAAAGAAGAGCTCTTACAGAAGCTCATCAGGATGTGTGAAGAGGCAGGCGCAGAAGTGCAGATTGACCCTCTGCGCTGCGATTTCCCAGCGCTCAAAGAGTGCAAGCGCTTCAAAACACTTTCGGATCTCGATCTCATCATTGTTCTCGGTGGAGACGGCACGACGCTGCGCACCGTCCGTGACCTCAAAGATCCGTGTATTCCTCTCTTGACGATTAATAGAGGAACAGTGGGATTTCTCGCAAGCCTCGACACCACAGAAATTGATTCCGTGCTCCCCCTCCTCCTTCAGGGAAAAGGAGCGATCGAGGAGCGGCAACTCCTCTCTTGCAAAGTCCTTCGCGATGGCAAAGAGGTATTGCAGGGTATTGCCTTAAACGAAGTTGTTGTCAGTCAGGGCGCGATTGCGCGCATTATTGAACTCAACGTGCATGTGAGCGGGGAACCCCTCACTGTCTTCCGCGCAGACGGGCTCATCATTGCCTCACCCACCGGTTCCACTGCATACTCGCTCTCGGCCGGAGGTCCTATTGTGCACCCGGACATCCCCGCAATCATCCTCACTCCCATCAACGCGCACGCTTTCAGCCAGAAACCCCTTATCATCCCCGCAGCAAAAACGGTAGATATCGAAATTCTCCCCCGTGAGAGCAAGTTTGAGGATGTGCAAGTGAGCCTCACCTTCGATGGGCAAATTCATCACTCGCTCACACGCGGTGATCATGTCGTATGCAAGATGCATTCCCAACACATCCGGTTCCTCAAGACACAAAAAGATACCTTCTTTGAAACATTGAGAAAGAAGCTGGGATGGGGAGAATAACTCACGGGGGAAAACCTAGACGGTTTTCCCCCGTGAACCCCCTTTCCCTTTCAAAAGATGCGCCCCAGCGCCGGGACCCGCCTTCGGCACCCGTCGCTTCGCGCCCTTGATCTGTAGGGGCGCCACGCTGTGGCGCCCAACTATCATTGGCACCATGGAGAATCTAAGGAAACCCAGTGAATTCTTTCATCATTTCTCCACCAAGTGACTTGCCTCTTCGCATACTGGCATGTTTTGGTCACGATCTTCCTCCGGAGGGCATCCTGCATCGCCTCGAGATCGAGATCTGACACAGCACGTTCAAGCTCATGGAGGTACTGCACAATCTCCCGATACCCATGACTTTTTAAGCCGGGATCCGAGGCAGCATACCCCCGCGCAAGCAAGTCCCGCACCTCTTCGATCCATCCGGCAGCGAACATC
>CAZQCB010000087.1:0-2885 GCA_964592265.1 uncultured Candidatus Peribacteria bacterium
AATTGTTTCGCATTTCGTGCTTCGTGCTTCGAGTTTCTCGCTCGCTTTCCCGTGCAGTGTACAGAGAAACACTTTACACTTCCCTACGATATGTCCCAGCCAACCTCCCTCGCCCCCCTCGAGAAGGCCATCGGCATTCGGTTCCGGAACAAGAACCTCCTTGCCCAGGCTCTGACCCACCGCTCTGCGACGCGTGTGGGGAAGGGGAGGGGGAATAATGAGCGCCTCGAGTTCCTTGGGGATGCCGTTCTCGAACTTGCCGTGACGGAATTCCTCTTCTCCATGAGCTCACGCCCTGAAGGAGAACTCACGAACTGGCGTTCTGCTCTTGTGCAGGGTGAGCAGCTTGCGGAGGTCGCGCGGGAGATTCGTCTTGGGGAATACCTCTTCCTCAGTCGCGGGGAAGATGCGAGTGGGGGGAGAGAGAAATCCTCCACACTGGCGAACGCTCTCGAGGCACTCATTGGGGCGCTCTACCTTGATCAGGGGCTCCCGAAGACGCAGGAATTCATCGATCGCTTCATTCTCATTCAATTGCGCGATCTCCTCGCGCAGGGGAAGGATCGTGATCCGAAGAGCGTTTTTCAGGAATGTGCACAGGAGAAGCTCGGGGTCACGCCGACGTACACCGTGCTCAAGGAGGTGGGTCCGGATCATGATAGGGTCTTCACCATTGCCGCATTCCTCGGCGAAGAGGAGGTAAGCCATGGTACAGGCTCGAGCAAGCAGCGTGCGGAGCAAGATGCTGCGGAGAAGGCCTTGAAGAAAAAGAAATGGACGAAGAAATAGCGGAGCAAAGCACGAAATCCGAAATTCGAAGCACGAAACAAGCACGAAGTTCGAATCTCAAAATTCAAAACACCGTTTTCGAACATTCTGTATTCGGATTTGTTTCTGATCTCGTGCTTCGAATTTCGGATTTTCCAGCGTAAGCTGGTCGCATGGTTTGGGTCGATCGAATTATCGAGCAGATTCAGGAGCGTTTCGCGAAAGAAATTGCGCAGAGGCAGCCGCTCCTCATTCGCGATGAGAAGACGCTGTCCGGTCGCGTGCACGTGGGGTCGCTCCGTGGAATCGTCATTCACGGGCTCATCGCTCAAGTACTCGCGGAGAAGGGGATTGTGAATAGCTTTCGCTTCGAACTCAACGATTTTGATCCGATGGATGAGCTTCCGATGAATCTGCGGAACCGCGAGAATTTTTTACAGTATATGGGTCAGCCTCTGTACACCGTGCCGTCGCCTGTTGAGGGTTTGAAGAATTACCCCACGGTATTTGGCACCGAACTCCAGAGCGTTGTCTCCCCCGTAGGCATTCCCATCGAGTACTACGAGCTTACACCCCACTATAAGCGGGGAGATTTCAATGGGGTCATTCGCGAGGCTCTCGACCATGCAGTAGAGATCCGTGCGATTTACCGCGAGGTGAGTGGGAGTAAGAAGCCAGAGGATTGGTATCCCTTGCAGGTCATCTGCGAGCAGTGCGGCAAGGTGGGAACGACACAGGTGACTGCGTGGGACCGTGAGAAGGTGACGTATATCTGCAAGAGCGATCTCGTCACCTGGGCGAAAGGATGCGGTCATGAGGGAACCATCAGTCCTTTTGATGGACGTGCGAAGTTGCCATGGAAAGTGGAGTGGCCGGCAAAATGGAAGGTCTTTGGGGTACACATTGAAGGGGCAGGGAAAGACCACGGGGCAGCCGGTGGCTCACGGGACATCGGGCGACGCATCAGTGAAGAAATTTTCCACTACAGAGAGCCCTTCAATATTCCGTACGAATTTTTCAATATCGGCGGGAAGAAGATGAGTGCGAGCAAGGGTCTTGGGGTTTCCGCCAAGGAAATTGCGGATCTCCTCCCGCCCATGCTTTTGAAGCTCCTCATGATCCGGAAGATGCCGAACCAGCCGATTGATTTCGACCCCGAGGGAACGACGATTCCCACTCTCTTCGATGAGTATGATCGCCTCTCGGATCATTTCTTCAAGCGACACCCGGAGCCGGATGCAGACTTCGCACGGACGTTCCGCCTCACACAGCTCGATCCCTCAACAGAAACTGAGAATCTCTGGCAGATGCGCTTTACAACCTTGAGCTTCGTCCTCCAGATGCCGCATCTCAATCTTTTGGAAGAAGCCGCAAAATTGAAGGACGCAAGTAATGATGGTAGGGGCGCCCTACGTCATGCTGAGCCTGTCACCCTGAGCGGAGTCGAAGGGCGAAGCATGGGGCGCCCTGAACTTAGTCCAAACGAAAAAAAATCCCTCGAGGAACGTGCCCACTACGTTCGTCAGTGGCTCCAAGCATATGCACCTGCGGAGTACAAGTACACGATTCTGTCGACTCCTCCAAAAAACCTCACTTTGGATGCGGAGCAGAGCAAAGCGCTTACAACAGTACATGCAGCGCTCAGTGAGAAGAGTCTCCCGTGGGAAGGTCCGAAGATCCACGAGTGCATTCATGCGGTGAAAGCGGAACTTGAGATCTCTCCCCAGAAACTCTTCCAACCGCTCTACGAGATTTTCCTGGGGCGGAAGAGCGGTCCACAGATCGGATGGTTCCTCTCGACGTTTCTGAGGGAAGAAGTTCTGAAGAGACTTGCCTCCGTGTTGTAGCACGGGCTTCTAGCCCGTGCTTGAAAGCGCGTTCCTACGTATGGGCCGGAGACCATGCTACGCTTCCGCCATGGCAGTCGCTCTCGCTCTCCAACCCCAACACACGACATACGGTCATCTCCTGGAAGGTGCAAGAGGTCTCCTCGACAAGTACACGACCGGCATCAAGCCTCACCTCGTCGCGACAGGAGCCACCATGCGCGCGCTTGCGGAAAAATTTGGGGGCGATGGCCCAACATGGGAAGTTGCCGGGATGCTCCACGACCTTGA
>CAZQCB010000088.1:0-2863 GCA_964592265.1 uncultured Candidatus Peribacteria bacterium
TCTGTGTTCCTGATGAGGGTTCCACCCGGAGCGTTGCGGTTCCGGGGGTGGAGGCGAGGAGGACGGACCCTGCCTGTCCGGCAGGCAGGCCTGCAAAATGCGGAGCGGTCTTCTCTTCCAGTGCAACGGGAGGGGATGAGCACACAACCGCCGAGAGCTCCGTTCCGTCCTGAATGCCGTCGGCATCCGTATCCCGATTGAGGGGGTTCGTCTGTGCGGTGCTCGTCTCGTATCCGTCACTCAACCCGTCATCATCGGTGTCTCCATCGCGCGGGTCTGTCTCTGTGATGTCGCGCTTCCCGTCCGTATTCGCATCCTCTGCACCATCGGGATGGCCGTCCCCGTCCCCGTCGGGAACGAGAGGATTCGTCGTCGTCGTGGGATCACTATCGGGGATGAATGTTGCAGTGTTTGTGTCGGGGTGTCCCTGAACGATCCCGATCTCCGTCCCATCCTGGAGGAGGTCTCCATCAGTATCGACATTGAGCGGGTTTGTTGTGCGTTCCACTTCATCACCGTCGATGATGCCATCCTCATCCGTATCGGCATCGAGGAGATCGGTTTCATCGGAGGTCCGCCTGCCGTTCCGGTTTGCATCTTCGTGCTGGTCGTTGATGCGATCACTATCGGTATCGAAACACCCCGCGAACTCTGGATCATCGGTCATGATGTACACCATCGCGTTCCGGAGTGAACCCGTGTGTTCGTGGAGGGAAGCGAGGCTGGGTGTGAGTGCAAGTTCCTTCTCCGATATCCAGAACTGCCCATCGAAGAGTGCACGTCCGGTCTTCCCTGCGGCCTTGTTCGCTTCCTCGTTTCCGGAGTAGACGTAGAGCCAGAATCGGTGTGTCTTGCTTGGGACGATGCCCATGGCTGCCTCGATCGTCCCGACGCGCCCATCATCGGGGCACTGCGCGAGAACGTGGTGATCAGAAGGCACATCGAAACCGGCTGCCCCTTCCCCTTTTGTGAATTTGTGAATCTCGAGACCATTCACATCCGTCCCGACGAGGCGAGCGCGCAGATCTACATTCGTCGTATCAATAGCTGCCGCTTCGCGGAGATTGAGTGTCGGAATGAGGATGGTCTCCGGCCACACGGTTTTCTCACTTCCCAATCGCACGAGGACGATGCTCGCAAACGTTACGAGGATAAGGATTCCGAGGAGGAGAAGCGCGCTGTGTGTTTTTTTGGAAAGGTTCATATGCGGTTCTTACGAAAATGCTTGCGCGAAAGTGCAAGAGATCCAAGACCGCTCCCACAGATGCTCAAGGTAACCACCCCCCATGTCGCTGGCCCCGTGTCTGAAAGCGGAGCTGCACTGTGCGAAACGGGGGGAATCTCTGGGGGAAGAGTAACGGGAGGAACATCGATCGGAAGGTAGGGGAGGACTGGTCCTTCTTCGCCTGGAGATCGTATGACTCCTTCTGGGTCGAGGTACGCGGGTGGTCTCCTTCCTCCCCCCCCTCCTCCTCCACCACCGCCACCACTTCCACCACTTCCCCCTCCAGAGGAAGTCGCAGAAGAACTACTACTCTGTCCACACGGTTGCACCTGCACTTCGGAACCCCCAAGAGAGGGGATCGGTGGAAGATCCTCACAGGGTTCACTGCCTCCAAGGAATGGTTCTCCGGGAGGGGAGTACTGCGCACTCACCGTGACGGGAAACACGAGCAGTGCTGTCAGTGCACTCGCGAGGAGAATTTTTATGTACATCCCTTCATTGTACCATACATTGCCATCTCTTGGAAGATCACGCATCTACACGTTTCTCGTCTTTCCTTGGGCTACAACGCGCACTCGATTCTTCCTGCCTCGGTGAGGATCTTTGCGGTCTCGGCTCTGTTCACGGGCTCATCCGGACGGAAGTGAAGGAGCAGATTCCCTGCTGCGTCGGTATCACCGTGGACAATGTCATGCGTTGTCGCCGTAAGAATTGCATCAGCGTATGGGTGATCTCCCGGAAGATCCGTGTAGGGATTCTCAGCTTGGGGAACGATCGGAATACCTATTGCTTCCAGAATCGTTTGGATCACCGCTCCGCGTGTTGCCGCTGCATTGACGTTGAGAGAGGGAATGTAGACCGAGAAATTCCTGTCCTCGGCAAGGCGGATGTACCCTTCTGACCACTGCCCGAGAGCAGATGCATTACGTGGCTTGTCACTCACCGAAGCAATGTCGGCCTCTGCCATCTCGAGTCCCATCTTCGCGATTTCCGCATACGTCACAGAATTTTCTGGTCCAAAGAGACCCGTGAGATTGCCGCTTGCATCCTTGTAGCCGGAGGCAATGCCGCTTTGGATGATCGTTGCAACGTACCGCGCGAACCACTGATTCGTGGGGACGTCGCGGAAGACGATCGCAGCATCTTCAATTGTGAGGAGGAGCTTCCCGTCATCTGCAGGTAAGAATTCTTCTTCGCCGATTGGGAGAAGGCAGGTGTCTCCACTCTGCTCGGAGGGAGCATTGTGTTTCGGCACACCTCCACCACCACCACCACCACCCCCTCCTCCACCCCCTCCTCCACCACCGCCTCCTCCTCCGCCTCCCCCACCGGCGTCGGCAACGCAGAGACCGGTACTTCCCTGACAGACAGTCCCTGCCGCACATCCACAGTCTGCGGCACATCCGTCGCAGGTTTCACCATCGCAGGAGCCATCCCCGCACACGGGGGACGGAGGGGGATTGTCCGGAGCGCTCTCTACGACGACAGTGACCTCATCACTCGTCGCAAGCGCACTATCCGTTGCCTCCAGCCTCAACACATAGTCTCCTGCGCTGGAGAAACTCGCCGTTGTATCCTCCAGGGACGCATCGGCGAAGGTCACTGTCCCTGGTCCCGAGACCATGCTCCAGGCGAACG
>CAZQCB010000089.1:0-2482 GCA_964592265.1 uncultured Candidatus Peribacteria bacterium
AGAGGTGTTTCTCTCAGGAATCAAGGATTATGCGTTTCAGAGTTGAAGACGGGGAATATCCAGGAATGGTTCAATTCAAGCCCGAAACCGAACACTCAGGATTTTGAGGTGAGAGGAGAATATTCCACTATTCGCGCGAATAAGCGAATATAGATGTCGCATGTCGCTCTTCCACCTCGTGACGTACGTTCCATCCTCTCATGCGGATGCTCTACGGAGTGCTCTTGCAGAGAGCGGAGCAGGGAAGATCGGGAAGTACGATCACTGTTCATTCTCCTCTTCCGGAACCGGTCGCTTCCGGCCACTTGCGGGTGCGGATCCACACGTTGGGCGCGCGGGAGAGGTCACCGCAGTTCCGGAGGAACGGATTGAAGTCGTCGTCGAGGAAGCGGATCTCCCTCAAGTGCTTAAAGCAGCGAAGGAAGCTCATCCCTACGAAGAACCGGCAATACATCTCTGGAAGATGGAGGAGTACAAGAACTACCTCTGATGCGTTCTGTATCTTCTTTGGAAGCGACCGCACCCATTCACTAGTGAATGGGTATATTCGCCTATTCGCGCGAATAGGCGAATACTATTTCACTCCTGAAAATCTTCAGCGCTGAGCTGCGATTGACGGAGGATCGACCGGAATGTACCCCTGGGGATTTCCTTCCTGTTTGCCGGGAGGATGACTGTGAGTGTTGGGTGTCCATCCTTACGCAATTTCAAGTGACTCCCTTTTTGCGAGACAACAACGAAACCCTTATCCTCGAGCACTTTCTGAATGTACTTCGAGGAGTGGAATTCAGGCATGAGAATTAGGCATCGAGATTATTTCAGGATTCTCGATGAGTTCATGTGTCATTGTGCCTGCATCCTCAAAGTAGAGATCAAGTGCTTCCTGGAGATTCTGCAGCGCCTCTTCCTTCGTTTCCCCGAAACTTGAAACATCGACGTTCAGGCATTGAGAAACATGGTGTTTTCCTTCTTGCCAAACGATGACGTACAGAGGAGCAGTTGCCATAGCTCCTCTATTGTATCATGTGTGTGAGACTAGGGCGAGTGTCTCCTCTTTCTCTTACTTCCTTGCAGCCAGAGCGAAAGCGAAGAAATAGTTATCGAGCGATTCCGGCGTGGATCCGTATGCATTTTCCCCGAAGAAGAAGTCACAGACGACTTCGCGTGCGCGGCAAATCTCGCGCAGGCGCGCCCCTCGATGTTTTGGATCAGAGAGAGTCAAATCAAAAAGTTCCAGAGCGCGATCGAGTGCGCCATCCAGCCTCTGCTGATTCTTTTGTTCCCGAGCCTTGAGCGCCCGGCCAATTTCACTCCCGATATTCCCGAGTTGTTCGCAGATGGAAAACGTATGCCAGCGACCGGAGGCGAGGCCGGGGTGAGCAGTGGTCGCATTCATGGGATGAGAGAGGTAACGATGCTCTGAATCTCCGTTTGGAGTGCAGGATCTTCTACGTGCCTGCTCCGGTTCCCCTGCTGTGGGCGGATATTGATCATGGAATCAAATTCGATCCATCGCTCCGCGCTCTCCTCAGGGTGGAGATTGATGCCCCAGAGGTCTTCCTGCCGGGATCCCTCCTGGAGCAGCACCTGCTCTCCATCTGCATGCAGGTCCCCGCCGATCGTCATGATCTTCTTCTGTACGTCAACGACAGCTTTGACGAATCCTCTGTCACCGAGGATGTATTCTTTCAACTTCCCCCGTGGGAAAGGGGAGCGAACAACAAAGAGGGGGGGCATAGGCAAAGGATTCTATCACCTGGATATGCTTCGCGGAATGCAGTGCAGATGTGGCAGGATGAGTTCACTCATGGTTCGATCTCTATTGCCCTGAATGACCCTCTCTCTATACCCGGCTCATGCCCCAATTCTACGAGCAGGGTATCAAGTGCTCTTCCGTGACTCACTATCAAGATATTCTCCCCTCGGAAAGTCCTCGCATACTCCTCCAGTGCCGAAACCATGCGCGATGCCACTGCATCTCTCCCCTCTCCACCATACGGTTGAAAGTCATAGAAGTGGCCCCTGTCCTCCCAGTGTGGCAGGATCGCCTCCCCAAACCGCTCCAATGCTTCTTCACGGGTCAATCCCTCTATCTCCCCAAAGCTGCACTCCCGGAGGCGCGGATCACTTTGCAGCGGTACCCGAAACTTCTCATTGATGATTGTTGCTGTTTGCAATGCCCGCTTCAGATCGGAAGAGATAATGTATGCGACCTCGCTGAGGGCGCCTGCGAGCTTCCTCGCTTCCACTCGTCCCTCGGGAGCAAGTTCGATATCTGTATGCCCCTGAACCTTTTTCGAGAGGTTCCATGGTGTCACGGTATGCCGTACGAGAATGAAACGGGTCATCTTCTGCGGAGAAAGTATAGCGACAGGCCTCGTTCCGAAGACAGGTCTCCAGGTAGGGAAGGCTACGGGGGACGGGACGCATCGTGGGTCTCTCAAAGTTTTGCTACGATGCTGCATATGGCGAGCGTAGCTCA
>CAZQCB010000090.1:0-2427 GCA_964592265.1 uncultured Candidatus Peribacteria bacterium
AGCCAAAATGCTTGACCTCGATACCGCCCTTTCCGTTGCCAGTACAGCCGCAAAATCTGCTGGAGAAATTCTGCAGTCACGGTTTAAGACGTCCCTCACGATCCGCACAAAATCTTCCGCACGCGACCTCGTTACGGAGGTTGATGGACTCGCGCAGGAAGCGATCATCGGGACGATTCTGGAAGCATACCCGGATCATGGATTCATCACCGAAGAGGTAGTAGGGGCACGGCATGCCGTGCCCATCGAAAAGAACAAAAACTCCCCCTACAAGTGGATCATAGACCCCCTCGATGGCACGATGAATTTCACACGCGGAAAAAAGGAGTTTGGAACGATTATTGCACTTGAGGAGAGTGATGAAATCATTGTGGGAGTCATATTCTTTCCTCTGATCGATCAGATCTTCACGGGAGCAAAAGGTCAGGGCGCATTCTGCAATGGAAAGCAAATTCGGCTTCGCGCAACGCGCGACATGGTGGATGCCGTCCTCTCCACGAACATGGTCGCCCGTGCGAAAGAAGATGGCAGCGGAATTCTCCAGATTGCGACCCCCTACTGTGCTTCGCTCCATAACTATGGGTGTGCCGCGGCAGAAATCGCTGCAGTGCTCCTCGGACAGAATGACGGCATTTTCTATGATGCTGTCGGGCTCTGGGATATTGCCGCAGGATGCTTACTCGTCGCGGAAGCTGGAGGCAAGTACTGTTATACATTGAAAGATCATGCTGACCCCCGGAAAGGCGTCACGTGTGTTGCCTGCACCGCTCCTATTTTTGAGGAGTTACACACGTGGTTCTGGCCCGATGAGCCGCAACGTACCGATACACATACTCGCTGATGCGCTGAAAGCCAGGAATATTTTTGTAGCTCCACAAAGCAACTGTGTTCCCTCCGTATCCGAGAACACGGAAAACAGCTTCCGCGTCGCTACTCACACTGCCATCTATCTCGATGAGCTTCACTCCTTTCTCAAACTGCTCGTACGGAATTTGCGGAAAGCGTGATGCTGCTTCCTGGTACGGAGCGTAGTCCACACGATCCCCTGTTCTCCTCTTCCAGCGCTCCACCCATTTCCGGCAGAAGCCGCAGTCGCCGTCGTACACTAAGAGAGGATAGTGATGCCTCATATGCAGCGTATTCTACCCTCTCCAGATTGTTCAATTGTTCCATTGTTCAATTGCTGAAACGCACGAGTTCGCTTGCGAACAATAGCACAATATAGCAATGGAACAATGATCTTGTGTTACTGTGGCCGCAACCTACCCCTTAAGCAGCATGACTCAGTTGCATCCCAAATCCTTCGCCCTCGCCTGCAGCGTCACCTGGGCTCTCGGCCTCGCTTTCCTTGCACTCATTGCCATGGTCCATGGCGCCTATGGGAAGACGGTCATCTCGATCGCAAGCAGCGTGTATCTGGGCTACAACGCGACAGTCCCGGGTATCGTCATCGGAGCCGCTTGGGGATTTGTGGATGGCTTCGTCTGCGGATACGTTCTGGCATGGTTCTACAACTATTTCCTTCGAACGTGAGTTGCCCCTCTTTCTTCTACTCTTCCTGATAGGAGCGCTCTTCCCGCAGATCACAGGCGCGCTTTCCCCTACTCTTCTCCAAACTTATGAGCCACGATCGCGGGAGGAAACGCAGCTCACCTTCAAAGCACTCCTCAAACCAACACACGAAAATGACCTGGTGATAGAAACAATGCTTGCTGATCGACTGGAGCCTGGAACACACTTACGCATCTGGTACAGTTCAGAGAGCATCGTGCCCTTGGAGCTGGGAACATTTCCTACACACTCATCGGATCTCCTCACGGCCGTCCTGCCACCAGCCTCAGAAGGAGAAGCACTCCTCCCACTTTTCTCCTCCCCTTCCTGGAATGGAACGCGGAACATGGTCATTATGAATGTATACAGTTTGACAAAGCAACCTCCCCATATCCTCCGACTCCAACTGGAGAATCACACATCATTTTTGCAACGCACGATGGCATACCTGCGTCATCCCCTCTCCTCAGAGCAATTTTCCTACTACTCCATGAGCGAACTCGCCGGATATAGGACAGGAGGGGTTCCTCTTGTTCCCATCCTCGGTTCGCTCCCGCCCCTCTTGGGTCTCATGCTCATGCTGCGATACAGGAGGCACCCTTTCCTCTGTATATGTGTGCCCACCCTTTGTTTCCTGCTCTTCTACGAGACACGATTCCTCTTGGACATCCTGCACCGTGCAGTCATACACCAAGTGGAATGGCGTACAGAGGGGAAATACAGCTTCATGGGGAGCACCTATGCGATTGCCCAGGAACTGAAAGAGGAGATGGCAGCAGATCAACGAAATGTGCAGGTTCTTGTCTGTGTACCTCCTATTTCAGCACTTCAGTATCTCCTCTATCCCACCCCGCTTGCTCGCCTTCAGGAGCTTAA
>CAZQCB010000091.1:0-2409 GCA_964592265.1 uncultured Candidatus Peribacteria bacterium
CGTCACCTTCCCCACATCGAAGATGCTCATGTCGCCGGTAATGTCCTCAACAGGCAAATCGAGTTTCGTCGCCTTTTCCGATGCCTCCGACGCAACGACGACATCGCGGGGAACATGGATTTTCGCTTTGCCCTCCTTCTCACTCTCGAGCATGAGTTCCTGCGCCAGATCGATCTCCTTCTCCTCATACCGCGAGGACCCCACATCGAACCCCCGTGCAGCAATGAACGTATTCGCAATGCACCCACCGAGGAGAATTTCATCCGCAAGGTTCAGGAAGCGCCGGATGACCGGGATCTTCGTTTCCATCTTCGCTCCACTGATAATGAGAATGAGAGGGCGACGCGGATCCTCGAGAATGGTTCCCAAAGAATGCACCTCTTTCACAAGACGAAGACCTGCAAAGGCCGGGAGCAATCGTGCGACTCCGCATGTGCTCGACTCCTCGTAGAGGTGTAGTGAGGGGAACGCCTCATTGACGTACACATCGGCAAGAGAGGCGAGCTCTTTGCAGAACTTTGGATCATTCCCCTCTTCCCCCGGGAAGAAGCGGACATTTTCCAGATAGAGGATCTCCCCATCTTTCAATTCCTCCACTGCCTTCTGCACCGATTTCCCTACAACATCCTGCACACTGCGGATGTTCTTGATCTTCTTCGAGAGAGTCTTCAAATGCTTCGCGATCGGTGCTGTCCGCAACTTCTCATCCACCTTGCCTTTCGGTCTCCCCACATGAGTCAGGAGAATGAGTCGCGCCCCTTTTTTGAGAAGGGCTTCAAGTGTGGGCAGCGTCACGCGAAGCTTCCGATCATCCTTGAGTTCCCCCCCGGGGCTGAGTTCCACGTTGTGATCCACGCGGACGAGAATCCGCTTCCCTTGGATATCCCCAAGCTCTCCCATGCTCTGCAGCTTCATGGTTCCGCAGTCTACGGCCTTTGGCTTGGGAAAGCCACGGAAAGAGGGAGAACGCCATTGACAAGACGTGGAGAGTATGATTTCATGCTCCCCTTTTTCCTGTCGCATTCCCCTTCCTCTCCTTCTTCCCATTCTTCCCATGTCCTTGCAACACATCCGCATAGTATCGCTCTCGATAGCCGTCACCCTGAGCCTCCTCATGACCGCACTCTGGCGCGTTCCCAACGCTTCGGCAGAGAATGCGGGGACAGTGATCGTGGATCAGAGGGATACGGAATTTTTGGGAGAGTGGGGGCTCGCAACACCGGTGGGGGTTATCACCGGAACAACACGACTCTTCACCTCGAAGGAGAAACCTGCAGGGAACTACTCGCTCACCGTCACCCCTCCGGCAGGTGCCCTGGTGCACATCGATGTCCTGAACGAAGACACGCTCACGAAGTCCTTTGATTCCCGCACCGCGGGGGGCATTCTTGGATCCGGGGGCACACTGAAATTCGTCATCTCCTACGACTTCGTGCTCACGGGGATGGTTTCTGTTATCAGTGACCCCCCGGGCCTCAAGGCGATCCTCAAGGGACCACGCGGAAGCCAGAACGTCGTCACCCCTTTCAGCGCAGACAACATGCCGGAGGGCACCTACTCCGTGACGTACCTGCTACCCACAGGGTGCCGCCCCGTTGCGCCTATCGCCCGTAGTCTCGAACGGGGTGAGCGCGTGACCTTCAGCCATGAATCCCTGTGTCCATTGCTTGTCGGAGAACCTCCGGAGGAGCCAGTGCCCCCGCCTCCGCCCTCGCCCACTCCCCCACCCCCTCCACCGTCACCTCCGCCCACGCGACCGGAGAATCCCCTCCGTGTCTCCTTAAGTTCCGCAACCGCAGAGATCACCGCCGGTGCGACTGCGCGCCTCACTGCGAGCGTCTTCAACAGAGGCACCCGCATCCTGCGTAACCTCACCGTGGACTATCGGTTCGATGGTACCCGCCTCTCGGTGCAAGGTACGCAGAATGGCACCATAGGCACAAACCAGGTGACATGGACGATCCCCTCCCTCAGTCCCAATGAGAAGTGGGAGGAATCCTTCGCAGTGAGAGCAGGCGCAGACCTGGAAAACGGTGCCATCCTCGGATCCACAATCACCGTGCTCGGGGAAGACCTCGAAGATGTCGCCCTCTCCCAGCGCTCCGCTTCAAGGCAGCTCTCGGTGATCAAGATCCTCCCGAAGACCGGTGTGCCGCTCGATCTCCTCTTCTTGGGTGTCTCTGCGGTAAGTGGGTTAACGGTGTCAGCTGCGGGAGGAGTGCGAAGGATGCGAAGAAGGTAAAGAAAGTATTGAAAGTACAGAAGGTAGGGGCGCCCCGCCCTTTCTCGGAAAGAGCGGGGCGCCCTTTGTTCGTGGTTTACCATGAGGAGCATTTGTGTTGGCAGAAGTCGCGTAAAGGCTCTTCGCGCCCACGCGACACGTAAAAACGCTTCTCGTGCGCTCTTTGC
>CAZQCB010000092.1:0-2057 GCA_964592265.1 uncultured Candidatus Peribacteria bacterium
GGAGTGCCGCAAATTTGTGATCGGTGTTCGGGACGCACTTCATGAAGTACTGTTTCACGAGGTCCGGGTGCTGCTCCAATGCATCATCCATATCGAGAAAAATGACGCCGAGTGCTTCCCACTCCTGCTTTAAATTGTGGTAGACCACTTCGCTCTCGTACTGCGCTCCGGCTCCGGCAAGCATCTTGCGCTCGGCTTCGGGAATACCCAATCGATCGTAGACTTTGCGAATCTCTTCCGGCACTTCGGCCCAGTTATTGGTCTCCACCGTTCCCGGCTTCGCATAGTAAATGATGTCATTCAGGTCGAGTGCTGAAAGGTCGGCTCCCCAGGTGGGGAGTGGCTTCTCCTGGAAAATGCGGAGAGATTCCAGGCGATGCGCAAGCATCCAAGAGGGTTCCTTTTTTTCTCGGCTCATCTGCTGCACGAGTTCTTCATCGACCCCTTTCCGTGTTCCTTTCAGGTACGGCGTGGGATTGGCCTCGTCAAACGTCGAGCGGTTGAGCCCCGCGAAAATGGGAGCAGAGGAAGACATGGATATTCTAGTATACCCCTCCTATCGCACCTCGTAGGTCAGCGTGACTGTGGTCATGAGCTCCTGTTCACCGGTCGGAACGGGCAAGGGGCCGCCTCCACCGCCACCCATGCCATCTGCAACCATGCTTCTCTCAAACATCGGGGGCACTGAGCCGTACCCCTCATTGAAGGCTTTGAGTTTTCCCAGGGTGACGCCGAGTTCCGATGCCAGTTTCTGCGCCTTCTCTTTTGCCTGGGCAATCGCTTTCTCCCGTGCCACTGTGCGGAGCGTTTCCGGTTCATCCACGGTGAAGTTCACACCACCAATCTGATTGGCTCCGGCTTTCGCTGCCGCCGAAAGCACATCGCCGATCTTCGAAAGATCGCGAATTTTCACTCGCAAGCTCTGACTTGCTTCAAATCCGCGCGGGATTTGCCCACCCTCCGTCCAGTCGTAGGCGGGATTCAAGTACAAACTCTCGGTGCTGATATCTTTCTCTTCGACACCTTTCGCTTTCACGGCCTCCAGGATCGCTGTCATTGCTTTCTGCAATCGTGCGGTCGCATCCAGTGCAGTAGGGACTCTTCCGGTCTGCACGCCAAAACTTAAGACCGCAATATCGGGAACAGCGGAAACTTTACCTTCTCCGGAGACTGAGATTGTTGCCGGAGTACTGTCGCGAGACTCAATGAATTTCCCTCCCAGATAGAAGACCCCAAGGAGGACGGCAACTCCGAGCGGCAACCAGAGAGGCGGACGGAGAAAGAGATTGTGATCGGTTGGTGATGATGGAGAATCCATAAGTGGAACTATCCTACATCAATCCCTCTTCTTTCGCATCTCCCCCCTCAATATTCCCCAACTGTTTACAGGACAGTATCAAGTTTCACCTGTTTCACCGCTTTCTTCTCTCCAAAGCGTTCATAGCCTTCCTTCTCTAAGCGGTTGGCGAGTTCTGCCCCACCGCTCTCCACAATTTTTCCCGCGACCATGATGTGAATTTTGTCCGGAGTGATGTACTCGAGGATACGGGCGTAGTGCGTGACGATGAGGGCTGAAAAAGGGCGAGGGCTGGGGCGAGGGCGACGCATATCATTCACCCCCTCAGCGACGATCTTCAGAGCATCAATGTCCAGCCCCGAATCTGTCTCATCGAGAAGTGCGAGAGCGGGCTCGAGAACTTTGAGTTGTAGGATTTCTGCTTTCTTCTTCTCGCCGCCGCTGAAGCCCTGATTCACCGAGCGCTCGGCGAATGTTGGATCCATCGAGAGCTCTTTCATCTGCTCTTCGATGATTTTCTTGAATTTGATGGGAGAGAGTTTTTTCCCTGCATCTCTCGTCTGTGCTCGAGATGACACTCCGGGTGTCATGCTGAGCCCAGACGAAGCATGACAAGCGTTGTACGCAGCGAAGAGGAAAGAACGCAGCGTCACTCCCGAAAGTTCCCGCGGATACTGGAATGCCAGGAAGAGACCACTCCGCGCTCTCTCGTCCGGCTTCATCGTGAGCAGATCTACTCCCTGAAAGAGAACATTTCCTT
>CAZQCB010000093.1:0-1776 GCA_964592265.1 uncultured Candidatus Peribacteria bacterium
GAAAAACATGAAGTTCCACCACATCTTTGACTGGGAGGTAAAAGAGAAATTGCCGCACGTGCCGAAAGCCATAGGGAAGCCGTATGCGTTTGCGCCGAAGAAGTACAGCACGGAATCTGCGATCGAGATCTACGGTGACCGCGTCGTCACCTTTACAGGGCTCAAGCTCGGGGCGTTGGAAGACGATGTAACAATTTTCGTCATCGTGAGTCCGCAGCTCGCAGAGAGCTACCGCACCTGGTGGAAGATGATGTGGGACTTGCTCCCCGAAGAGAAGAAAAAGGGGGGGAAACATTGATAGAATGTCCCCATGCAACTGAAGCGCTTAAGTGGCCGTAAAACTGTTGATCGTGTGCGACGGAGAGGACAGACGTGGAAGGGGAAGCATATGAAAGTGATATACCTCACCGATCCAAGAGATCAGAGGGCAGAGACCAGAAGTCAGCTTTTTGTGGGAACACTTGCCTCCACGCATCTCGATAAATCTGCGGTGAAAAGAAACCGCATGCGTCGGCGTTGTCGTGAAGCATTGAGAATGACCCTTCGAGACGCTCAGCAAAGCTTCGCTCCTCAGGGTGACACTTCGTGTCAGTTGCTGATTGCCCCCCGATCCTCTAGTCTCACTTGCCCGTTTAGTGAGCTCACGGGAGATATCAGGGCCTTTCTCCATCATCTGCATCATGGCTAATACTCCACTGAAGCAACCACAAATTCTCCGGTTTCTCCTGACCTTCGCTGTCATCTATCTGCTCTCCACAACGGGACTCCGCTTCTTCTTTCCGGAGCGCTTTCAGGGACAAAAACCCGAGGCAGAAGCTCCCCTCACGTTGAAAGCAGAGCGATCATCCGCTCCGCGTGGACGGAATATCGTCATGCTCCTGCGAAACTCGACCGATCAGGAACTCACCCTCCCCGATCGCTGCCCCGCTCCTCCGCTTCTTATTGAGAAGTATAACAGTGAAGAGCTTATCGCTGTAGAGACGGGCACCCCCGTCATACCCTGCACTCCGCCCCCGGCACTCCTTCCCGATGCCAATACGAAAATCGACTTGAGCCCGTGGAAGTACGCCGCGTTCAATGATTTGGGAAAGTACAAGATTTCGCTGCCCGATGGGAGTGCCAGCGCCGATCTCACGATCAAAAATCCGAATGTGCTGGTGTCCACGTTTCGCGCATTCATCAGTAAGCCGCTCCTGAATGGCCTCGTCCTCATCGCGTCCGTTCTCCCCGCGCATAGCCTGGGAGGATCCATCATCTTGCTCACGCTCCTTATCAAATTCCTCCTCTTCTTCCCGAGTCAGCACGCGCTGGAGAGTCAGAAGAAACTGCAATCCATTCAGCCGAAGATCGACGAGTTGAAGAAGAAACATGCAGGAGATCAAAAGTTGCTCACCGAAGAGACGATGAAACTGTGGCGCGCTGAGAAGATTAATCCGCTGCAATCCTGTCTCCCCACCGTGATTCAGATCCCGGTGCTGCTCGGGCTTTTCTTCATCATCCGCGATAGCGGGCACTTGGAACTTGCGCGGCATCTCCTCTACAGCCCTTTCTCGTCGCTCGGTTGGACATTCCATACATCCTTCCTGGGATTCCTGGATCTCGCCCGCATCCCCTTCGAAGGCATCACCTGGACACTTTCAAAGACGACATTTCGCATCCTCGCCCTGGGCTTCCCGATGCCCTTTATCACGGCTTTCCTGCAATTTTCCCAGATGTACCTCGCATTCCAGAAAGTGAAAGCCAAGCAGAGCAAAGTGGGAGAAACCGACGAGAAGA
>CAZQCB010000094.1:0-1595 GCA_964592265.1 uncultured Candidatus Peribacteria bacterium
TTCCAGAACCATATCGATCCCCGTTGCGGGAACGAGGGTGTCCTGCACTGTTCGGAAGTATGCAAGGACCAGACCGTCTCCGCCAAGTTCTTTGGTCTGTACAGGAACGACCGCATCCGCTTCGGCAGATTCTTTCGCTTCAATGAGGAGATGACGCCATGCCTGCTTCACCATCGTGAGATCGTGCACCTGGCAGAATCCACCAAGGCATTTCATCCCATAGTAGAGCGATACCGTGAGGTAACAGAGGAGCATGCTCGGGAAAATCTGTCTCGCTTCCAAGGCTTTTGTGAGGGCTTCCGGAGTCAGGTCCACTGTATACGCTCCATCGTATGAACGGAGGGAATCTCCGGTCACCACGAGACGCACGCGATGCCCTTTCGCATCGAGTGCCCAGAAGAGGTAGGTACCCGTTTGTTCCTCCAGAGAGAAAGCTCCGGGGATGCCATTGAAGTTTCGGAGAGCGAGATTCCGAAATTCTGTATCAAAGAGGAGACGGGAGAGAGGGGTGCTCTTTCGATGGAGATGCTCTTTCAGGAGGAGTTGCGAGACCAGAGTCTCTATTTCCAGGTAGACCAGATTCGGTACCTTTTGTGAGAGGAGGCCACTTAAGGGGGACCGGTGATCGTGAGAAGCCGCGTGGAAAAGCTTCGGCCACAGGTGGAAATTGATCTCCGTAATCTGCGTATTGAGATCGGGTGCGGCAAGCACTTCCGGCGTCGCAATGTGCGATTCGATGAAATCCCGGATTTTGTCCCCCCGCCCGGGAGCAATTTCGGATGCCCGCTCTCTCTTCGTAAGTTCGCCGAGCATCCTTGTGACGTCCTCCTGCGTAAACGCACGCGTAGAGTGCACGGTCCTCATCTTCATGCTATCCGGAAAAAGAGGCAGCCGAATGACATTTCCCGAACCATTCAGTCCCCCATGAAAGAGTAGTCCTCTCGGGTATCCGGAACCATTATTGAGTGACACACTCGCGAAGGAGAGGACAACAAGGTAGCGAAGATCCGGATCCGCAATGTCGAGATACGGGACCGCGGAGATAATATTCGCATTGAGAAAGAAGGGGTGCTGGATCACTGCATGGTGATCAGTTGTGGAGACCAGTGGAAGCTTTTGAAGCTGCCGTGCGACACGCTCCGCGACATGCACTCCGAGCCGGGCTGTCAGAAGCTCCTGAGCCATCGCGATGAGCTCGTGCTTGCGGGCATCCAGAATAGGGCTCGGATTCGCATCCATGAAGTCCTGGCTATACGCATGGAGTGTTTTCTCCCCATGCTTCTGCATGATCTCCCCGAGGATTGGACGGCGCGCCCAAATGAGGCTCTTCAGGGCGTCAAGTTGCCCTTCCATCGTTTCCTGCCGCTGTCCCGTATACCCTGGTTTCAGGTGAATCTGCATTCGGGTCTTCTTTCCATCCTAGAAAATCCGCAGGAAAATGCAATCCTCTGAGCATTCTTTTCATCGTAATTCTCCTCTTTGTGCGCCGCGCCCCGCCTGCCCTTTCTACGAGGAGAGAAGGAGAATATTGAACAAAAAATGTATTCAATTCTGGTCGGGACGAGAGGACTCGAACCTCCGACCTCACGGTCCCG